>JAUXSD010000195.1 GCA_030681525.1 Solirubrobacteraceae bacterium | reverse complement strand
GAACTACGAGAAGCCCGAGGACTTCAAGGGCATCGACGTGCTGCGGGCGATCCGCAGCTTCGACCCGTGCATGCCGTGCACGACGCACATGCACACCGACGATCGGACGATCACCCGCGAGATCATCAGCTGCGCGTGCGGCGCGGACGGCCCGCACACGCACTGACGGGGTGATGTACGAGCTGATGATCTCGCTGCTGGCGCCGGCGGAGCCGCACGAGATCGACGAGTGGGTCGAGGAGCAGGTGCAGCGGCTGCGCGACGCGGGCGAGCCGCACGGCCTGCTGCTCGGCCGCCTGGTGCGGTCACGCCCGCAGCAGGGCGGCCACTGGCTGATCAAGGTCGACCGGCGGGCGCGGGCCGGGCCGCCGGAGAAGGACGTCGTGCTTGCCGCCATCGTGATCGACCTCGAGCGGCTCGGGCTGCGCCCCGCCCTCTTCGCCGCCACCGGGCGGCCGAGAACGCTCGCCGACGCCAGGCGGCCGTCGCACCCGCCCGCGCGGCTGACGGAGCGCCACGGTCAGCGAGCCCGCCGCAGCCCGCCGATCTGAGCACGGCACGCGAGCGGCCGGGCGTGCGATCGTGTGCACGATGGCCGAGCTGAAGACGCAACCCACCGACGACGACGTCGAGGCATTTCTCGCGGCGATCCCGGACGAGCGCCGCCGGACCGACGCCCAGGCGATATGCGCGCTGATGAGCGAGCTGTCCGGCAAGCCCCCGGTGATCTGGGGCACGGGCCTGGTCGGCTTCGGCTCGTACTCCTATACGTACGCGAGCGGCCGGGCGGGCGAGTGGTTCGCCGTCGGCTTCGCGCCGCGCAAGCAGGCGCTGACGCTGTACATCATGGACGGCTTCGGCGCCTACGAGGGCCTGCTCGCCCGGCTCGGCCCGCACAAGACCGGCAAGTCCTGCCTGCACGTCAAGCGCCTTGCCGACGTCGACGACGACGTGCTGCGCGAGCTCGTCACGCGCTCGCTGGCGCACATCCGCGGGGGCTGACTCGCTGCGGCGAGCTTCGCGCTGCGGTTGCTCGGGTGTTCACGTGGTCCAACGGCGTCTTTGACGGTGTGACGTGCGCCGGTGGCGGCGCTGGTGCCGAGTCGGCGGTCGCTGGCGCCGCTCCATCGCACCCTTCTTTTCGCGAGGTGCAAGCAATTGCCAGCCCACCGCTGGCAACTACTTGCACTTCGCCGCGAGGAGGTGTGTGCGGGCCGCCCTACGCGAGCGCGGCGAGGTCGTCCATGAAGCCCGGGTACGACACCGCCGCGGCCTCCATGCCGACGACCTCGACCCCCTCGGCGGACGCCAGGCCCGCGACGGCGCCGAGCATCGCCATCCGGTGATCGCCGCGGGCGTCGATCGTCCCGCCGCGCAATGCAGCGCCGCCGGACCCCGATACCACGAACCCGTCGTCGGTCGCGTCGATCGTCGCGCCGAGGCCGCGCAGGCCCTCGACCACCCCGGCGATCCGGTCGGACTCCTTCACGCGCAGCTCCTGTGCGCCGCGCACCACGGTCTCGCCCTCGGCGAAGCAGCCCAGCAGCGCCACGAGCGGCAGCTCGTCGATCGCCAGCGGCACCTCGTCGGCCTCGACGACGGTCCCGACCAGCGGCCCGGCCGTCACGTCGATGTCGCTGAGCGGCTCGCTGAGCGCCACCAGCGCCGACGGCTCCTCGAGGTCGGCGAGCACGACCGCGCCCATGCGCTCGAGGATCCGCAGAAAGCCCGCGCGCGTCCAGTTGACGCCGGCGTCGCGCACGACGAGCCGCGAGCCCTTCACGAGCACGCCGGCGGCGATCATGAACGCGGCCGAGGAGAGGTCGCCCGGGACGACGAGGCTCTGCGCGTCGAGCTCGTCGGTGCACGTGACCGATACCGTCAGCCCGCGGCGCTCCACCGCCACCCCCGCGCCGGCCAGCATCCGCTCGGTGTGGTCGCGGCTGGCCGCCGGCTCGACGACGCTCGTCGTGCCGGCCGCGGCGAGCCCGGCCAGCAGCACGCAGGACTTCACCTGCGCGCTGGCGACCGGCATCTCGTAGGCGATTGCGCTCAGCGGCGTGCCGTAGACGACGAACGGCGGGAAGCGGCCCTCGGTCGCACGGATGTCGGCGCCCATGCGGCGCAGTGGCTCGGCGATGCGGTCGACCGGCCGGCGGCGGATCGAGCTGTCGCCGTCGAGCACGAAGATCCGCCCCTCCTGCGCCGCCAGCCAGCCGGGCAGCAGGCGCATGAGCGTGCCGGCATTGCCGACGTCGATCGGGCCGCCCGGCTCGCGGGCCTCGCGCAGGCCGCTGCCGCGCACGACGACGGTGCCGTCCTCGTGCTCCTCGACGAGCGCGCCGACGGCGCGCAGCGCCTCGAGCGTCGACAGCGTGTCCTCCGCGCGCAGGTAGTTGACGATCCGCACCGGCTCGGCCGACATCGCGCCGAGCAGCGCCGCGCGGTGCGAGATCGACTTGTCCGGCGGCGCGGTGACGCTGCCGCGCAGGCGGCCGGATGGCTCGAAGCGGACGGTCGTCATCCGCGCTCTACGCCGCCGGGTAGCCGAGCTCGGCGATGAGCCCGATCGCCCGCGACGCCTCGGCGGGGTCGAGCCACAGCATGACCATGCCCGTGCGGTTGTCGGCCTCGGGCGCGAGCGACATGTCCGTGATGTTGATCCCCGCGCGCCCCAGGGCGAGCGCGATCTGCGCCACCACGCCCGGCTGGTTGGGGACGACCGCGGAGATCTGCCGCACCTCGCCCGCGTCGGCGCCGGCCAGACCGACCTGCAGCAGGGCGCTGCGCTGCTCGGACGCGACCGCCTGCCAGGCCGCGAGGTCGGCGCCGTCGCCCGCGTCGAGCAGCGCGCGCACCTCCCCCAGCCGGTGCACGAGGTCGTCGATCTGCTCGCCGAGCGCGGCGCGGTTGGCGCTGTAGATCTGCGCCCACAGCTCCGGATTGGAACCGGCGACCCGCGTGGCGTCGCGAAAGCTCGGGCCGGTCGCCGGCAGCGTCTCGCCGCCGAGCGCCTCGGCGGCCTGCGCGACGAGCAGGTTGGCGACGACGTGCGGCAGGTGCGAGACGACCGCCATGAGCCGGTCGTGGTCGGCGGGCCCGATCGCCGTCGGCACCGCGCCGAGCGCGGCGACGAAGCGGGCGAGGCGCTCGTAGAGGACGCCGGGCGTGGCGGAAAGCGGGGTCAGATACCAAGTAGCGCCGTCGAAGAGGTCCGCGCGGGCGTGCGCGACGCCGGTCGCCTCGGCCCCGGCCAGCGGGTGGCCGCCGATGAAGTTCGGGTGGTCGATCGCCGCGACGAGGGCGGCCTTCGTCGAGCCGACGTCGGTCACGACCGCGTCGGGCAGCGCCGCGCAGAGCTCGCCGACGATCCGCGGCAGCGCGTCGACGGCGACGCCGGCGATCGCGATGTCCGCCGTGCCGATCGCCGCGATGCTCGTGGCCGCCTCGTCGATCGCGCCGCGCTCGAGCGCGAGCTCGAGCACCGCCGGGCTGCGGTTGTAGCCGACGACGTGCGCGCCCAGCCGCTCGCGGGCCGCCAGGCCGATCGAGCCGCCGATCAGGCCGACGCCGGCGAGCGCGACCCTCACGGGCGCCGGAGGCGGCGGATCATGCCGCGCATCTACGCACGGCGGTCGCGCACCGCGGCCGCGAGCCCGGCGAGCACGCCGACGGTCGCGTCCCAGTCCATGCAGGCGTCGGTGATCGACTGCCCGTAGGTCAGCTCCTGCCCGGCGGCGACGTTCTGGCGCCCGGCGACGAGGAAGGACTCGAGCATGACGCCGACGATCGCGCGGCTGCCGGCCGCGACCTGCTCGCCGATCTCCGCCGCGACGCGCGGCTGGCGCAGGTGGTCCTTGCCGCTGTTGTCGTGCGAGGCGTCGACGACGAGCCGCTCGGCGAGCTTCGCGCCGCGCAGCTTGGCCAGCGCTCCCTCGACCCCGGCCGGGCCGTGGTGGGGCGCCCCCGAGCCGCCGCGCAGGATGACGTGGCCGTCCGGGTTGCCGGTCGTGTGCAGGATCGCCGGGATGCCGCTGAGGTCGACGCCCGCGAAGGAGTGCGAGGCGGCGGCCGCGCGGACGGCGTCGACGGCGACCTGGACGTTGCCGTCCGTGCGGTTCTTGAAGCCGACCGGCATCGACAGGCCCGAGCCCAGCTGGCGATGGATCTGGCTCTCGGTCGTGCGCGCGCCGATCGCCGCCCAGGAGACCGTGTCGGAGATGTACTGCGGCGTGATCGGGTCGAGGAACTCGCAGCCGACCGGCAGGCCGAGGCGCAGCACCTCGAGCAGCAGCTCGCGGGCGGTCCGCACACCGGCGTCCACGTCGCCGGAGCCGTCGAGATGCGGGTCGTTGATGAGGCCCTTCCAGCCCGTCGTCGTGCGCGGCTTCTCGAAGTACACGCGCATCGCGACGAGCAGGTCGTCCTCGTGGCGCTCGGCCTCCGCGCGCAGGCGGCGGGCGTACTCCAGGGCGGCGTCCGGGTCGTGGACGCTGCACGGGCCGACGACGACCAGCAGCCGGTCGTCTGCGCCGTCGAGGATCGCCTCGACGTCGGCGCGGCCGCGCAGCACGAGCTCGGCCATCGCGGGTTCGAGCGGCAGGCGCTCGAGCAGGTCGGCCGGCGTGGTCAGCGGCGAGACCCGCGCGATGCGCGTGTCACGCACGGCGCCGGGCTCGATCACGCCGCCTGCGCCGGGTTTGCTCTTCATCTCGATCACGGTCTCACTGGGTCCTTTCGAAGATTGAACGCCTGACATCGGGACTGCGGGCGCTCGGCGAAAGGGCGAAGAGAGGGTGCGTGAGCCGAGCGCCTAGATAAATCGCCAGGCGAGATACCGACGCGCGAACGTCACGGTGGTGCGAGCGCTGTCGGTGGACCGGATCATCGAAGCGCCAGCTTAGAGGACTTGCGCCAGCGCGTCGAGGAACCGGACGTTCTGGCTCGGTGTGCCGTACGTCACACGCAGCGCGCCGGCCCGGCCGAGCGCCGCCCCGGCGCGCACGAGCACGCCGCGCTCGGCGAGCCCCTTGACGACGGCGGCCTCGTCGGCGCCCTCGGGCAGATCGAACCAGCAGAAGTTCGCTTGCGACTCGGCCGGCTCGATGCCGAGGTCGTTCAGGCCCGCCTCGATCTCGACCCGGGCGACGATCGTGCGCTCGACGCGCTCGGCGACGGCGTCCTGGTGCTTGAGCGCCTCGATCGCCGCCGCCTGCGCGGCGGCGTTGCAGAAGAACGGCTGGCGCACCGCGTTGACCGCCTGCGGGAACGCCTCGCTGCCGCACAGCGCGTAGCCGACGCGCAGCCCGCAGAGGCCGTGGACCTTGGAGAACGTCCGCAGCAGCACGAGGTTGGGGTGACGCGGCAACAGGTCGAGCGTCGCGTCGGGATCGTCGAGCAGGCTGAACTCGCAGTAGGCCTCGTCGACGATCAGCGCGACATGGCGCGGCACCCGGTCGGCGAACGCGGCGATCGCGTCCAACGGCAGCGCGGTGGAGGTGGGGTTGTTGGGGTTGCAGACGATCACCAGGCGCGTGGCGGCGGTGATCTCGCGGGCCATCGCGTCGAGGTCGTGGCGGTGCTCGGCATCGAGGTCGACGGTGATCGCGCGGGCGCCCGACGCGGCGGCCAGGTGCGGGTAGACGCTGAACGACGGCCACGCGTAGACGAGCTCGGCGCCGGGCTCGAGCAGCGCCTCGCCGGCGGCGAGCAGGATGTCGCAGGAGCCGTTGCCGATCGCAATCCGGTTCGGAGCGATGCCGTAGCGGTTGCTCAGCGCGCGCCGCAGCGCGGCGTTGGAGGGGTCCGGGTAGCGGTTGACGCCGGCCAGGGCGCGCTGCGCGGCGGCGACCACGGCGGGCAGCGGCGGGTCGGGCGACTCGTTGGAGGCGAGCATCGCGACGTCGTCGGGCAGCGAGTAGCCGTCGGCCACGGGATAGACCGGGATGCGCCGCACCCGGTCGGAGAACTCGATCGCCATGCGCTCATTGTCCCGCATCGCGCATGCGGCCCGCCCGCGCCCCGCGCGCGGCGTCGTCAGAGCATCACGGCGACGAGCACCGCGAGGATGATGAACGCCACGAGCACGCCCGCTCCGATCGCGTACCTCTGGTACTGCGCGCGCCAGTAGTCGGGATCCGCCTTGTCGCGCGAGTGAAATCCCTCGGGCGGGGTGCCGACCCAGTTCTCGTCCTCTTCCTTCGTGGCGCGACTCATACCCGCTCCTCCGGTTCGATCGGTTCCGACGCGATGCGATAGCCACCGTAGGCGACCAGTATCGCCGCGAGGATCGCGCAGTACGCGCCGTAGCCGAGCGAGTCGGTCAGCCGCACGAGCTTGATGACGAGCACGACCGCGACGAAGATCCCCAGGATCAGGTGGATCTGCGACCACGGCACGGGCGGCTGCGGCAGGCGCACCGACAGCACCCTCGCCAGCGCGATCTGGACGACCATGAGGGCCGTGAGCACCGCCGCCGCGGTGCCGTAGCCGGCGTACGGCGGCTGCACCGCGGTCGCCGTCGTGTTGACCGCGTCGTCGAGGGCGCCGAGATCGATGTCGTACCAGGGCAGCAGCAGCAGGTCGGCGATCAGCAGCACGCCGGCGACGAGGACGATCCGCTCGCCCTGCGAAAGCCGGGCGAGGAGCGGCTTCACTGCGCGCCCTCGAGGTCCTGGCGCAGCGCCCGCGCCTCGCCGAGGTAGACGTGGCGCGAGACGTGGTTGTCGGGCGCGTGGTAGTGCATGAGCACGCGGATGACGCGCGGCAGGGCGCCCGGCACCGGCACCTCGCGGGCGCACAGCAGCGGGACCGCCGAGAAGCCCATGTTGCGCGCGGCGACGGCGGGGAACTCGGCGTCGAGGTCCTCGGTCAGCGTGAAGATGCAGCTGACGACGTCGCTGGGATGCAGGTCGTTGAGCTTGAGGATCTCGCGCAGCAGCCACTCCGTCGCCCCGAGGATCGCGTGGGCGTCGTTGCGGTCTACCGACGAGGCCCCGCGGAGAGCGAAGAGCCGCATGGGTCGCTCGACCCTACCCGCTCGGCGTGCGGCGCAGGTTCTCCACCTCGGCGGCCTTCAGCCGGCGGTGGCCGCCCTCCGGCAGGTCGTCGAGGCGCAACGGCCCGAAGCGGATGCGCTGGAGGGTGTTGACACGGTGGCCGACCGCCTCGCACATCCGCTTGACCTGGTGGTTGCGCCCCTCGTGGATCGTCAGCTCGAGGACGCCGGGCTTGACCTGGCGCACCTTCGCGGGCGCGGTGCGGCCGTCGTCGAGGTCCACGCCCTCGCGCAGCCTGCGCAGTGCATGTTCGGGGACCGGCGCGGGCCGCACGGCCGCGCGGTACGTGCGCGGGACCTCGAAGGACGGGTGCGTGAGGCGCTGGGCGAGGTCGCCGTCGTTCGTGACGAGGATGAGGCCCGTGCTGTCGGCGTCCAGGCGGCCGACGGGGTACAGCCGCGCGCCGCGCGAGGGCACGAGGTCGACGATCGTGCGCCGGCCGTGGGTGTCGGCCGCCGTCGAGAGCACGCCCTTGGGCTTGTTGACGAGAAACACCATGCGCTCCTCCGGTCCCTCGAGGAACTTCCCGTCGACCGCGACGCCGCTGTCGATGTCGACGTCGCGCGCGGGATCGGTGACCGTCGTGCCGGCGATCTGCACGCGGCCGGAGCGGATGATCTCCTCCGCGCCGCGTCGGGAGGCGACGCCGGCATGGGCGAGGAACTTGGCGAGGCGCACGCCTACGATGGTGGCAGGTGGCTCCCCAGCCCAACCTCTTCTATCCGGAGATGATGCATTTCGCGCTCGCGCTGCACGCGACGCGTGAGGAGCTCGTCGGCCTCGCCGCGAGCTGGGCCGCCGCCCACGAGCTCGACGTCTCGCTGGAGCGCTTCTTCCCCGACTACCTCGTCGCCGCCGTCCCGCGCGGCGCGGACGTCGCGGCCGCCGTCGCCGAGTTCGAGCCCGTCCGCCGGATCTGCCTGCGCCAGGGGCCGTTCGACATCGTCGCGAGCAACCACGTCCAGCATCTGGCGATGAACCGCGAGGCCTTCAGCATCGTGCTCGAGCCGCTGTCGGACGACGGCCTGCGCGCGACCGCGCTCGCGTCGAAGATGGGCGACGAGGAGCTGCTGCGCTGGTGGGTCGGGCTCGTTCGCGAGTCCGCCGAGGAGATGCACCGCGGCGCGTGGGCGATCGACCCCGCCGGGCGGCGCAAGCACGTCTCCGACCACTGGCACACGGCCGGCGCCCACGAGCTCGCGGTCGCCGGCGTGCCGATGCTGTCGGCCCACGGCAGCGCGCACTTCGAGTTCGACGACCTCGTCTGACCGCCGCCGGGGCGCCCCTACGATGGGGGCATGGACCTCGAGCGCCTGCAGCGCACGCTGGACGACGCCGGCCAGCCCGCCTTCCGGGCCGGCCAGGTGTGGTCGTGGGCCGCGCGCGGCGCCGCGGGCTACGAGGCGATGACCGACGTGCCGGCCGCGCTGCGCGCGCAGCTGGCCGAGTCGGTGCCGTTCTCGACGCTGACCGTCGTCGAGGAGGCACACGCCCGCGACGGCACCGTGAAGACGCTCTTTCACACCGCCGACGGCCGCGCGGTGGAGGCCGTGCTCATGCGCTACCGCGACGGGCGCCGCTCGCTGTGCCTGTCCTCACAGTCGGGCTGCCCGCTGACGTGCACGTTCTGCGCGACCGGCGCGATGAAGTTCGGCCGCAACCTCACGGCGTCGGAGATCCTCGACCAGGCGCTGCACTTCCGGCGCATCGAGGACGTCGATCACGTCGTGTTCATGGGGATGGGCGAGCCGATGATGAACCTCGACCACGTGCTGGCCGCCTGCGAGCGCCTGCCCGACCTCGGCGTCACCCACCGCCGGACCGCGATCTCGACCGTCGGCTGGATCCCCGGCATCGACCGGCTCGCGAAGACCGAGATGCCGATCCGCCTGGCCCTCTCGCTGCACGCCGCCGACGACGCACTGCGCTCGCAGATCATGCCGGTCAACGACCGCTACCCGCTGGCCGACGTGCTCGAGGCGTGCCGGCGTTTCCACGCCGCCAAGCGCCGGCTCGTCTTCGTCGAGTACGTCATGCTCGCCGGCGTCAACGACCGCTACGAGCAGGCCGTGGCGCTGGCGAAGGTGCTCGACCCGAAGGTCTTCAAGGTCAACCTCATCCCGTACAACCCCACCGGGTCCTACGACGGCTCGAGCCCGGACGCGATCAACGCGTTTCGCGCGGTGCTCGAGGAGCACGGTCTGCGCGCGACGGTCCGCCTGACCCGCGGGCGCGACATCGCCGCCGCTTGCGGGCAGCTCGCGGCTGCCGGAAGCAGCTGACGGACGCGCCTCCCTCGCGGCGCCGGGTCAGTACGCGAACCCCCAGTCATACGCAGTGCTGGAGGCAGCCAGGTATCGCGGGTCGATCGGTCGCGGTGGCGGCGCGCCCTTCAGCGAGGCGATGACCTGGAGATTGCGGAGCGCCCCGTAGGACCGGGGTGTCATCACTCCGCGGTCCGACGCAAAACCGGACACGAGCCATTCCAGGTACGGGTTGCCCGCTACGGGTATCAGCCCGGTCTCGTCGGGCACGAGTTCAGGCGCGAACTTGTCGTCGCCGGCCGCAACGGCGGCGGGAGCCTGGGACTGCGCCGCGGGTGGGGGCGGCGCGACGGGGGGAGCATCGGACTCCAGATTGAACTGACGCGCCTCGAAGGGATCCATGTCGAACTGGCGCGCCTCGAACGGCGCTGGGGACTGCGGCCCCGCGCCCGGGATCGAGATGATCGGCGAGGCGGCGGCCGACGGTGGCAGGGCCTGCTTCGGCCGATCGGGTCTTGGCAGGGACCCCTTCGGCCGTGGCGGGGCCGGCAGGGCCTGCGTCGGCCGCGGGGGCTTCTTCTTCTTCTTGCCGAAGCCGAGGAAGCGCTGAAGCGTCGGGCCCGCCTGGCCGGCCATGCCGACGCTGCCGTGCGCCCGCTGCGTCACCGCCCGCGCGAGGATCGCGCCCAGCTCGTCGCCGCCTGTCGCTGCGCCGACGGCTGACACGGCGGTTCCGGACCTGACGCGCGCGCTGTGCTCGATGGGCGGCGGCGCGGGACGGGCGGCGGTCATGCGATGCGCCGCGTCATCAACGCGAGCGGAATCCGAGGAACGGCGAGCGCCGGTTTGCATGAGCGCCTCCAGACTGGTTGTAGAGAGCCCGGCCGATTCGAACGTACAGGGCCGACCCTCGCGCGGCAAGGGCTCTTTGCACAGGTATCTGGAGTGCGGCGAGGAGGCAGTGACACTGCTGTGTCGCGGCGCTGGCTGGCGGACGCCGTCGAGCGTGTGCCCGAACTGGCCGACGAGGCGCGCACGGACCGTTGGCTCGCCCGGCTGCTCGACGCGCCGGACTGACCCGCCACGCCGAAGCGCGATCAGCCGGCCGTCGCGGGCGTGTCGGCCATCCGCTGCTCGCCGGCGCGCAGCAGACGGTCGCGCAGGTCGGCCTGCTCCTCGGGCGACGGGTCCCACTCCACGACGCTCGGCAGTGCCTTGAGCGAGTCCAGCCCGAAGAGCTTGAGGAACAGGTCCGTGGTGCGGTACAGGACGGCGCCGAACTGCGAGCGGCCGGCCTCCTCGACGAATCCGCGCTCCTCGAGCGTGGCGGTGGCCGATTCGGCGGCCACGCCGCGGATGCGCGTGATCTCCGGCCGCGACACGGGCTGCAGGTAGGCGACGATCGCCAGCGTCTCGGCCTGGGCGGGCGTGAGCGGCGGCGTGCGCGGCTTGGCCAGCAGGCGCCGGGCGGCCTCCTCGGCGACCGGGTCGCTGGCCAGGGCGATGCCATCCGCGACGCGCTTGAGCTGCAGCCCCCGCTCGCCCGGCGCGTAGGCCCGGTCGAGCTCGGCGACCGCGGCGGCGACCTCGAGCGCCTCGCAGCCGGTCGCGTCGGCGAGGTCCTCCGCGGACACGGGATCTGGCGACAGGAACAGCAGCGCCTCGACGATCCGCGCGAGCTCGCTGAGCGCCGTCACGAGCCGACCCCCGCCCACGACGGGGCGGCCGCGCGCGCGGCCGGCGCGATCGCGATCTCGCCGAACGGCTCGGCCTGCTCCCACGTCGCCTCGCCCTGCTTGTAGAGCTCGAGCAGCGCGAAGAGCGTGACGGCGACCGTGACGCGATCGGCGCCGCGCACCGCCTCGTCGAACGTCGTGGCCCCGCGCCGCAGCAGGGCGCGCAGATGCGTCAGGCGCTCGGCGGTCGTCACGCGCGGGGTCGAGAGATGGCCGAGCGACAGCCGCGGCGGGACGCGCAGCAGCCCGCCCAGCGCGGCGCCCAGGCGGCGCGGGTTGTACACGGCGCCGGCGTCGGCGAGGTTCGTGCGGCGCAGCGCCGGCGGCAGCGGGGCGCAGCGGTAGCGCACCCCCGCCTCGCCGGCCAGCCGGGCGGCGAGGTGCTCGGCGGCGCGGCGGTAGCGCTGCGCCTCGAGCATCCGGGCGAGCAGCTCCTCGGCCGCCTCGCCGGGTTCGAAATCGGGCAGCTCGTCGTCCTCGCGCGGCAGCATGAGCCGCGACTTGAGCTCCAGCAGCGCGGCGATCAGGACGAGGAACTCGGTCGCGACCTCGAGATCGAGCTCGCCGCGCGCCTCGAGGTGGTCGAGATAGGCGATGACGATCTCCGCGAGCTGCACCTCGAGCAGGTCGATCTCCTCGCGCAGGACGAGCGTGAGCAGCAGGTCGAATGGCCCCGAGAAGACCTCGAGATCCAGCTCCAGCGAGGCGACGGTCACCGGGCGCACACTAGCGGCGCCGCTGGACGGCCTGGCCCCTTCCCTCTCCCCAGACGGTACTTCGGGCTTACGACGCTGCGATGAGCAGGGAGATCCCGAACAGACCGAACAGGATCACCAGAGTCACGATTACGTCGAAAGCGCCAAAGCTGCCGCGCTCGTTGTCTCTATGCATGGCGCGACTGTACCGGTTACACACCAGCCGCGTACAGCCTCGATGTATTTTACATCAAGGTGTTTCACACTTAGTGGTGCGGCGCGATGCCCAGCGACAGGCTCGTGTGCAGCCGCGGCGCGCGCCAGTCCTCGGGCAGCGTCTTCTCGATGCACAGCTGCGCCTCGCGGCCGCACAGTTCCAGGCGCGCGATCTGGTTGTCGAACGTCGGCTCCTGCGCGAACGCCCAGCGCATCGCCGAAGGCTCGACCCCGGCGGCGCGCGCCATGCGGCGCGCGAACGCCGCCACCGGCCGGGTGAACGCCGACCGCAGCGCCCGCCGCTCGCGCTTGTCGAGCGGGTTTCGCACGGGCGAGCAGGTCACCTGCAGGACCCGGCTGGAGATCTCGCGGCCGGGAAACCACGCCTCCGCCAGATAGGCGTGGTGGACGTCGCCCGACAGCAGCGTGATCGTCGCGGGCGCCGGGCCGCGGCGGCCGGCGGCGACGTCCTCCAGCAGCACCGACAGGCGCCCGAAGCAGCCCTGGAACGCCGCCCAGTGCTCGAGGTCGAGGGCCTGGCGGACCTTCTCCCCGGCGCGCGCCGCGAGCATCCCCCACGCCCCGTCGCAGACCGCCTCGTTCCAGGCCTCGAGGTGGTGCATGCCGGGCGCCAGCATGACCGGCAGCGACGTGCCGATGACGAGGTGGTCGAAGTCGCCGCTGCAGTGGTCCTCCACCCAGGCCCACTCGGCGTCGGAGAGCATCTGGCGGCGACCCTCCGTGAGCACGCGGCCCGCGCGCGAGTCGACGACGACGAGGCGGGCGCGGCCGAAGTCGCGGCAGAAGCTCCAGCGCGCACCGGCGATCTCGGCCACCGCCGTCCGCGCGAAGTCGCGCACGAGCTCCTCGGCGTCGCCGTCGGCGTCCTGGACGGCACAGAAGATCGGGTCGTCGAAGAGCGTCGTCGGCGAGAGGTTGCCGAGGTGCTGGTAGACCCAGTACGAGGCGTAGGCGCCCACCACGCGCTCCTCCCACCAGGGCTTGGCGCGCATCTGCGCGACCCACGCCTCCGAGATGTTCCAGTCGTCGTGGACGTCGTGGTCGTCGAAGATCATCGCGCTGGACACCGTCGACAGCAGCCAGCGCAGCGCGGGATCACTCCAACTCTCTCGATACAGCGAGGTGTACTCCTCGAAGTCACCCACCTCGTCGGCGGGTGGTCCGTCCGGGCCCCGGCGGGACCTGATCAGCTTCTTCGTCTCGGGTGACACCTCGTCGGCGTACACCTGGTCGCCGAGCAGCAGCAGCGCATCGGGCCACTCCTCGTACGGCTGGTGGCGCATGCGCTCCACGAGGGCCAGCAGCGCGTCGACCTCGCGGCCGGCCGGGTCGTCGTCCTTGCTCAGGACGTAGGGCTCGGTGTGCGGCACCGAGACGCGGCACGAGCCGAAGGCCAGGCGCAGCTGCTCGTCGTGCGTGTGGGTCCGGACGACGCACGGCGGATAGGGATCGTCGGGTCGCGGCCAGCGCGGCTCGCCGTCGAGCGCGACCTCGTAGGGCAGCGTGCTGCCGGGCTGCAGGCCGTCGATCACCACGAGCGCGTAGTGGTGGCCGGAGATCGTGAACGTGGCCGCGCTGCGCTCCAGCACGGTCACCGTGCACGGCGCGTCGGTCTCCACCCACACCGTGGCCTCCGTGTCGGAGACGTAGCGCAGCAGCGGGCCGAGGACGAGGTCGGGCATCTCGCTCGTGCTACCCGCCGGGCGATCGCGGCGGTCCGACCCCCATCGCCTCGCGCACGTCGGCGAGCGTCACGCGCGCGATCGCGCGGGCCTTGTCGGCGCCCGCCGCCAGCACGTCCTCGAGGCCCTGCGTGTCGGCGCGGATCGCGCGGTAGCGCTCCTGCAGCGGCGCCAGCTCGGCGACGACCGCTTCGCCGACCGCGACCTTCAGGTCGCCGTAGCCGCGCGCACTCGCCAGCTCCTGCTCGATCGCGGCGGGGGTCGCGCCGCGCATCACGGCGAGGATGTCGATGAGGTTCGTCACGCCGGGCTTGTCGTCGCCGCGGCGCAGGACCGGCGGGTCGTCGGAGTCGGTCACCGCACGCTTGAACTTCCTGCGGATCGTGGCGGGCTCGTCGAGCAGCAGGACCGTGCCCTGCTCGGTGCCGCCGGTCGTCGACATCTTGCGCTCGGGCTCCTGCAGGTCGCGCACGCGCGCGCCGACCGTCGGGATCTTGTGCTCGGGCACGACGAGGAGGCCGTCGCCGCCGGTCCCCGGGTCTCCCCCGGAACGGCCTTCGCCCGTCCCGCGGCGGAGGGGGAAGCGCGCGTTGAAGCGCTCGGCGATGTCGCGCATGATCTCGAGGTGCTCGCGCTGGTCCTCGCCGACGGGCACCTCGTGGGCGCGGTAGGCCAGCACGTCGGCCGCCTGGAGCACCGGGTACAGCAGCAGGCCGGCCGAGACCAGCTCGCGCTGAGACGCCGACTTGTCGCGGAACTGGTGCATGCGCTGCAGCGCACCGAGCGGGGTGACCGACGTCAGCAGCCAGCACAGCTCGCTGTGCTCGGCGACGTCGCCCTGACGGAAGAGGACGCAGCGCTCCGGGTCCAGGCCCGCGGCCAGCAGGATCGCCGTCGTGTCGTGGACGCGGTCGCGCAGCTCCGCCGGGTCGTAGTGGACGGTCGTCGCGTGCAGGTCGACGATGCAGTAGATCGCCGGGTCGCCGCGGTCCTGGCCGCAGACGTACTGCTGGATCGCGCCGATGTAGTTGCCCAGATGCTTGCGACCGGTCGGCTGGATGCCGCTGAAGATGACGGGAGGCACGGCATTCACGCTACCGAGCGGGCCAGCAGCAGCGCGTTGTCCGCCCGGGGCGTCCCGCCGTGATCGCGTGGTTGAAACGGCATCGTTGAGGGTGAAGGTCCGACATGACACCTTTGGGACGCCATCTGCCCAAACTCGGCCGGGTCGCCGACGAGGTCTGGTCGACTTGAGCATGTGGGACATGCATGACTCGACCAGGCCGCTCGATCCGCAGGCCCTGGACCGCCGACTCACGCGACCGCCCACGGTACGACGTGCGCGATGCTCGAGCTGTCACTCAAACGGTGACAACTCAGCATGAACTCGCGAAGAAGCGGTTACCCCGTGACCGCCCGGGCCAGGTTCACCCGGCCGAACCCGAACCGGGGGTCGCGTCCGGCCGGCCCGAGGTCGTCGACCGAGGCCGCGAGGCGCGCCCGCCACGCCGCCGGCCCGCCGGACACCCGCGCAGCGATGATCGCCGCCACCCCGGCCACGTGCGGAGTCGCCATCGACGTGCCCGACGCGGTCCGGTAGGCGCCGTCGTTCCAGGTGGAGAGAACATCCTCGCCGGGCGCCGCGATCTCGACCTTCGCGTTGGCCGTCGAGAACCCCGCGTGGCCGTCGCCCCGGTTCGTCGCCGCGACCGACACGACCTCGGGATAGCCCGCCGGGTACTCCATCGTCGACGCGCCGCTGTTGCCGGCGGCCGCGACGATCAGGGCGCTCCCGCTCGCCGCCGCGACGGTGTTGCGCAGCGTCACCGAGTCGGCGGTCGAGCCCAGCGACATCGAGATGACCGTCGCGCCCGTGCCGACGAGGTAGGCGATGCAGTTCGCGATCCCGGAGACCGGGCCCGAGCCCGTGCGGTCCAGCGCCTTGCAGATCGCCAGCGGTGAGTTGAACGCCACCCCCGCGACGCCGCGGCCGTTGTTCGCCCTGGCCGCCGCCGTGCCGGCGACGTGGGTGCCATGGCCGTTGTCGTCGGCGCAGCGGCCGCCGACGATCGTCGTGTCGACCAGCAGCGGCAGGGTGATGAGCCCGAGCAGGTCGATCCCGAAGGAGCGCACCCCGGCACAGTCGACGACCTTGCCGGCGAGGTCCTCGTGCGCCGCGAGGATGCCGGTGTCGACGATGCCGATCTTCACGGGGCCCGGCGCGCTCGGGAAGGCGCCGAGGCCGGCCGCGTCCCACCCCTCGGGGGCGTCGATGTCGGCATCGTTGCTCCCGCCCGCCTGGCCGGTGTTGTGCAGCCCGTAGAGCTCGCCGAAGCGCGGGTCGTTCGGGATCGCCCCGGCGCGGGCGATGTAGTTCGGCTCGGCGTAGAGCACCGCCGCCGAGCGGTTCAGGCGCGCCGCGACGGCCGCCGGGTCACCCGCGACCCGGACGACGTCGGCGCCGACGCCGCGCACCCTGCCGAGCCGCTCGAGGACGCCCGCCAGGCGGCCGGCGACCGAGCGTTGCGAGGAGGACGCGCCGTCGGCGTACCGGACGATCACCGTGTGCGCGTCGTAGCGGGCGGACGCCGCGCTCGCCGCGGCGGGTGCCGTCACCAGCGCCGCCAGCACCACCACGAGTCCGATCCAAGCCGTGCGCGTCATGCTCACCACCAAGCCCCTGTCGCCGGTCGCTGACGATACGCCCGCCGCCGACCGGCTGGCAACCGCGAACCGCGAGCGCTACAAGCTCTGGCGGACGCGCGGGCGCTTCGCGGCGCCCGCCTCGTCCAGCCGGCGCACCGGCGTCCCGTACGGCGCGTTGCGCGCGATCTCCGGGTCCTCCTCGGCCTCGGCGATGATCGCGACGATCGCGTCGACGAAGGCATCCAGCGTCTCGCGCGTCTCGGTCTCGGTCGGCTCGACGAGCAGCGCCTCCTCGACGACGAGCGGGAAATACACCGTCGGCGGGTGCATGCCGTGGTCGAGCAGCCGCTTGGCCAGGTCCAGCGTGCGGATCCCCAGCTCCTTCTTCATCGGCCCCCCGCTGAGCACGAACTCGTGCATGCAACGCTCGCCGAACGCCAGCGGCAGCCGGTCGCCGACCTCGGCCCGCAGCCGCGCCAGCACGTAGTTGGCGTTCAATACGGCTACCTCTGCGACGTCCTTCAATCCGGCGGCACCCAGCGACCGGATGTACGCGTACGTGCGCACGAACACGCCGTAGTTGCCCTGAAAGCCGCGCAGCTTGCCGATCGACTTCGGCCGCTCCTCGTCGAGGTCGTAGACCGGCGGCCCGCCATTCGAAGGCGCGCGGCGCACGACCTGCGGGCGCGGCAGGTAGGGCTCGATGCGGTCCGAGACGGCGATCGGCCCGGCCCCCGGCCCGCCGCCGCCGTGCGGCTGGGTGAACGTCTTGTGCAGGTTGAAGTGCACGATGTCGAAGCCCATGTCGCCCGGCCGCGAGTAGCCCATGATCGCGTTGAGGTTCGCGCCGTCGTAGTACAGCGTCGCGCCGACGTCGTGCACGACGCGGGCCATCTCCTCGACGTTGGGGTCGAAGATCCCCAGCGTGCTCGGGTTCGTGAGCATGAGGCAGGCGACGCTGTCGTCGGTCTTCGCGCGCAGGTCGTCGAGGTCGACGCCGCCGGCCGCGTCGAGCGCGACCTTCACGACCTCGTAGCCGGCCATCGTCACCGTCGCCGGGTTCGTGCCGTGGGCGCTGTCGGGCGTGAGCACCTTCGTGCGCTCCTCGCCGCGGTCGGCGTGGTAGGCGCGGGTCAGCAGCACGCCCGCCAGCTCGCCGTGCGAGCCGGCCGACGGCTGCAGCGAGACGTGCGGCAGGCCGGCGATCTCGGCCAGCGCCTCCTGCAGGTTGTACATGAGCTCCAGCGCGCCCTGCGCGCGGCGCGGCGCCTGCAGCGGGTGCAGGCGCGAGTGGCCGGGCAGCGCCGCCACGCGCTCGTGCAGGCGCGGGTTGTGCTTCATGGTGCACGAGCCGAGCGGATAGAAGCCCGAGTCGAGGTCGAAGTTGCGCTTGGAGAGGTTGACGTAGTGGCGCACGATCTCCGGCTCGGCGGCCTCCGGCAGGCGCGGGCCCTCGGCGCGGCGCAGCGCCGCGGGGATCAGCCCGTCGACCGGCGGCACGTCGAGCGCCGGGGCGCGGAACGCGCGCCGTCCGGGCGCGCCCTTCTCGAAGATCGTCGTCGCGTGCTCGCGCTGCTGCGGCGTGGAGCCCGCCTGCGTGGTGGCGGCGATCGTCATGACGCCACCCCCGCGCCGGCGGAGGCGCGCTCGGCGGCGACCGCCGGGCCGAGCACCTCGGCCAGCCGGTCGATGTCCGCACGCGAGCGCTGCTCGGTGATCGCGACGAGCAGGCCGTCGGCGTGCTCGGCGTAGGAGCGCCCCAGCGCGTAGCCGGCGTTGACGCCGCCGACGGCGCAGCGCTCGAGCACCCGCTCGACTCCGTCGAGCCCGTCGACGTCGAGCCGCAGCGCGAACTCGCGGACGACCGGCCGGTCGTGCAGCTTGCTCACGCCGTCCAGCGCGGCCAGCGTCTCGCGCGCGTAGTGGGTGCGCTGCAGCATGAGCTCACCGAGGTCGACGATCCCCTGCCGGCCGAGCCAGCTCAGGTACACGACCCCGCCGAGCGCGTTCAGCGCCTGGGACGTGCAGATGTTCGACGTCGCCTTCTCACGGCGGATGTGCTGCTCGCGCGTCTGCAGCGTCAGGACGAAGCCGCGCCGCCCGTCGGCGTCGGTCGTCTCGCCGGCGATCCGTCCGGGCATCGAGCGCAGGTGCGTCTGCGTCGCGGCGAAGAAGCCGAACGAGGGGCCGCCGAAGTCCAGCCGGTTGCCGAGCGACTGGCCCTCGCCGACGCAGACGTCGACGCCCTGGTTCCCCGGGGCCTCGAGCACGCCGAGCGTCAGCGGGTCGGCCGCGCAGATGACGAGCGCGCCGTGCGCGTGGGCGGCCTCGGTCAGCGCGGCGACGTCCTCGATCGCGCCGAGGAAGTTGGGCTGCTGGATGACGATCGCGCTGACGTCGTCGGCCAGCGCCTCGCCCAGCGCGGCGAGATCGGTGACGGCGGCGTCGAGCCGGACCTCGTCGACCGTCGTGCCGTAGCCGATCGCGAGCGTCTCGAGCGTCTCGCGGCTGTGCGGGTGCACACCGCGGCTGACGAGCACGCGCGTGCGCTTGTTGGCGAGCTTGGCCATGTACGCGGCGGCGCCCACGGCGCTCGGCCCCTCGTACACCGAGGCGTTGGACACCGGCAGGCCGGTCAGCTCGGAGATCGCCGTCTGGTACTCGAACATCACCTGCAGGCCGCCCTGGCTGACCTCGGGCTGGTAGGGCGTGTAGGGCGTCAGGAACTCCGAGCGCGACATGAGCATGTCGATGATCGCCGGGACGTAGTGGTCGTACATGCCGGCGCCGAGGAACGTGATCTCGTCGTCGGCGGACACGTTGCGCGCGGCCAGCCGGCGCAGCTCGGCGTAGACGGCCTGCTCGGGCTCGCCGGGCGGCAGGTCGATCGGGCGACCCAGCCGCACGCCCTCGGGGATGGCGTCGAAGAGCTCCTCGACGGAGCCGGCGCCGATCACGCCGAGCATGTGCGCGAGGTCGCCGGGGGTGACGGAGGTGTAGCCGGCCATCGCGGACGTTCGCCTCAGAGGGTCGCCATGTAGGCGTCGCGGTCCATCAGGGAGTCGGCTTCTCCAGGATCGCTGAGCTTCACACGCACCATCCAGCCCTCGCCGTAGGGATCCTCGTTGATCGCCTCGGCGCCGTCCGACAGCGCCGTGTTGACCTCGACGATCTCCCCGGAGAGCGGCGCGACGACGTCCGAGACGGCCTTCACCGACTCGACCTCGGCGTAGACCTCGCCGGCGGCGACCGACGCGCCGACCGTCGGCGGGTCGAAGAACACGACCTCGCCGAGCGCGTCCTGCGCAAACCACGTGATGCCGAAGGTCGCGACGCCGTCGTCGATCCGCGCCCAGTCGTGCTCGGCGTGGTAGAGCAGCTCGTCGGGATAGCTCGCGTCGGCCATCTCACTCCTTGGTGTAGAGGGGCTTGGGTGCGACGACCGCCGTGCGCGTCTTGCCGCGCACGTCGATCTCCAGCGTCTGTCCCACCGCGGCGCGCTCGGCCGGCACGTAGGCCATGCCGATCCCGACGCCCAGGCTCGGCGACATCGTGCCGCTCGTCACCTCGCCGCCGCCGGTGACCGGATTGCCCTGGCGCGCGATGCCCGGGCCGGTGAGCTTGAAGGCGACGAGCTTCTCGGCGGGGCCCTGCTCGCGGGCGCGGCGGACGGCGTCGGAGCCGACGAAGCCCGTGTCCTCCTTGCAGGCCCAGCCGAGGCCGGCCTCGATCGGGTTGCGATCGACCGACAGGTCGTTGCCGTAGAGCGGATAGCAGACCTCGAGGCGCAGGGTGTCGCGAGCGGCCAGCCCGCACGCGGCGACGCCGCGGCGCAGGAGCTCCTCCCACACGGCGGCGGCGTCGTCGGGCGCGAGCAGCAGCTCGACGCCGTCCTCGCCGGTGTAGCCGGTGCCGCAGACGAGCGCCTCGCGGCCGAGGATGATGCGCCGCGCCGCGTGCATCCGCGGCGGCAGCGGGCTGTCTGCGACCTGCTCGACGATCTCCCGCGCGCGCGGGCCCTGCACGGCGAGCATGGCGTACTGCCCGGCGACGTCCTCGACCTGCACGTCGTAGCCGCCGGCGTGGTCGCGCATCCACGCGAAGTCCGCGTCGTGGTTGGCGGCGTTGGTGACGGTCAGGAAGCGGTCCGCGCCGAGGCGGTAGCTGAACAGGTCGTCGAGCACCCCGCCGTCCTCGTTGCAGAGCATGGAGTACTGCGCGCCGCCGACCGCCATCTGGGCGACGTCGTTGGAGAGGATGTGCTGCAGGAAGGCCTCGGCGTCGGGACCGGTGGTCTGGACCTCGCCCATGTGCGAGACGTCGAAGACGCCCGCCCGGGTGCGGACCGCCTCGTGCTCGGCCCGGATGCCCTCCGTGTACTGGACCGGCATCTCCCAGCCGGTGAAGTCGACGAGCTTCGCGCCCGCGGCCACGTGCGCGTCGAAGAGCGGCGTGCGCTTGAGCGTCGTCGTCACACCGACGAGGCTAGCGGAGCCGACGGCGAGCGCCGGGGCGCCGAAATCGCGTTCGATCGCCCGCTGCGCTCCACCCCCACCGGGGCGCGACTACAGTTCGGCCATGGACGCCTTCGGAAGGTCCGACCCACCGCCCGCCGCCGCCTCCGGGTGGTATCCGGATCCCGCCGGCTCGGGCAGCCTGCGCTACTGGGACGGGACCCGCTGGACCGACGCGATCTCCTCCGCCGTGCCGCCGGCCAGCCCGCACAACGCACGCGACGACTCCCGGACGTGGGCGCTCGCCGCGCACCTGTCGGCGCTGCTGAGCCTCGTCATCGGCTTTCCGTTCGTCGGCCCGCTCGTCGTCTACCTCGTCAAGAAGGACGACCCGTTCGTGCGCCGCCACGCCGCCGAGGCGCTGAACTTCAACCTCTCGGCGATGCTCTACGCGATCGTGCTCGGCGTCCTGACGTTCGTGCTCATCTTCTTCATCGTCGGGCTGGCGCTGATCCCGGTGCTCATCCTCGGGTTCATCGCGTGGATCGTGTTCGTCTGCCTCGCCGCGGCGAAGGCGGGCCAGGGCCAGGAGTACCGCTACCCGCTGACGATCCGTTTCGTGTCGTAGACGACGGGCGCGCGGTCAGCGCAGGAACGGCGGGATCTCGATCTCGTCGTCCGGGATCTCGAGCGACGAGCGCTGGCGGTCGTCGATGCGGGGGTTGCGATCCAGGCGGCTGACGCTCTGGCGCGTCTCCTCGCGGGCGGTGCGCGGACGCGCGCGGCCGTGGTCGAAGCCGGTGGCGATGACGGTCACGCGGACCTCGTCGCCCTGGTTCTCGTCGATGACCGCGCCGAAGATGATGTTCGCGTTCGGCGCCGCCGCCTCGCGGACGATCTCGGCCGCCTCGTTGACCTCGAACAGGCCGAGGTCGCGGCCGCCGGTCATGTTCAGCAGGATGCCGGTCGCTCCCTCGACGTCCTCCTCGATGAGCGGGCTGGAGATCGCGATCCGCGCGGCGTCCGCGGCGCGGTTCTCGCCGTTGGAGGTGCCGATGCCCATGAGCGCCGAGCCGGCGTCCTCCATGATCGTGCGCACGTCGGCGAAGTCGAGGTTGATGAGGCCGGGGATCGTGATGAGGTCGGTGATGCCCTGCACGCCCTGGCGCAGGACGTTGTCGGCCTCGCGGAAGGCGTCGAGCATCGTGGTGCGGCGCTCGACGACCGACAGCAGCTTCTCGTTGGGGATGACGATGAGCGTGTCGACGACCTCGCGCAGGCGCTCGATGCCCTCCTCGGCCTGGCGGGTGCGCTGGCTGCCCTCGAACTCGAACGGCTTGGTGACGACGCCGACGGTGAGCGCGCCGATCTCGGTCTTGGCGATCTCGGCGATGACCGGCGCGGCGCCCGTGCCGGTGCCGCCGCCCTCGCCGGCGGTGACGATGACCATGTCGGCGCCCTTGAGCGCCTCCTTGATGTCGTCGCGCGACTCGGCGGCCGCGCCGAAGCCGACCTCGGGGTTGGCGCCGGCGCCGAGACCCTTCGTCAGGTCGTGCCCGATGTTGAGCTTGATGTCGGCGTCCGTCATCTGCAGCGCCTGGGCGTCCGTGTT
>JAUXSD010000168.1 GCA_030681525.1 Solirubrobacteraceae bacterium | reverse complement strand
GCGGCAGCGGTTGCCGCCAAACCCGCCAAACCCGCCGCGAGCACGGCGACCACCACCGCATCCGTCCAGCGCGCGAAGCTCGAGATCGAGGGTCAGGCGCCGATCGACTGCCTCTTCAACCCCGCCCAGTACGCGATGACGAAGGTCAACAACTACCAGGTGCAGGCCGTGCCCGGGGCGAGCTTCGGGACGCCGCAGTTCGTCGGCGGCCAGCCGCGCGAGATGAGCGTCGAGATGCTCTTCGACGTCACGCTCAGCACGCCCGCCAAGCCGAGCGTGCGGCCGATCACCGACGCGCTGTTCAAGATGATGGAGGTCCCCTCGGGCGGCAGCGCGTCGGCCGGCAAGGCGCCGCCGACCGTGACGTTCCGCTGGGGCGCGTTTGAGTCCTTCAAGGCGGTCCCGACGCGCCTGGACGTCCAGTTCGTCCTCTTCCGCGCCGACGGCGAGCCCGTCCGCGCGTGGACGAAGATGACGCTGTTGCAGGTCGCGCCCGACCCACGCTCGGGCAGCGGCACGCCCGCGGCGCAGAACCCGACGACGCGCGCGGCGGAGGCCGGCTCGTCGTGCGTGGTCTGCGAGGGCGATTCGCTGCCCTCGCTCGCCTACCAGGCCTACGGCGACGCCACGCGCTGGCGCGCGATCGCGCGCGCCAACGACATCCACGATCCGCTCCGGCTGCGTCCCGGGCGCCGGCTGACGATTCCGGAGGCGCCGTCGTGAGCCCGATCGGCGCGGCGAACGACCTCGCCGCCGGGTGCAAGGTCACACTCGGCGGCAGCGCGCTCGATCCCGCGCTCGCGAGCCGCATCATGGAGGTGCGCGTGGAGACGACGGTCGGGCTGCCCGACGTCTGCACGATCCGCCTCTACGAGGACGCCGACACGAGCGGCAAGCTCGCGGTCATCGACGACGCGCGCTTCAAGCTGGCGGCGCCGGTCACCGTCAAGCTGGCGAAGGCGATCGGTGGCCAGCCGGGCGACGTCTTCGACGGCGAGATCACGACGCTCGAAGCCGAGCTCGGCTCCTCGCTCGGCGGCGAGCCGGTCCTGGAGCTGACGGTCACCGCGCACGACAAGTCACATCGCATGCACCGCAAGACGACGACGCGCACCTTCCGCCAGATGACCGTGTCGGACATCGCCAGGAAGATGGCCGGCGAGCACGGCCTGAAGGTTGGCACGATCGCCGCGCTGAAGGGCGGCGCCGCCGAGGTGCGCCATCAGGTCGGCGAGACCGACTGGGAGTACCTCTCGCGGCTCGTCGAGAGCCACGGCGGCGAGCTCGACGTCGCGGCCGGCGCGATGCACATCATCGACCCGGCCAAGACGAAGTCCGCCGCGGCCGAGCTCGTCTACGGCGAGACCCTCCAGCGGTTTCGCCCGCGCGTGAGCGCCCTCGGCCAGGCGGCGAAGGTCAACGTGCGCGGCTGGGACGTCAAGAAGAAGCAGGCGATCGTCAAGAACGCGGTGCCGAAGGCGTCGACGACGACACAGGACTCCAGCGTCAACGGCGCCGTCTCCGGCAGCGAGGTGCTGCTGGCCACGAGCCACGTGTCGACCGACGGCGAGGTCACCGCGCGCGCGAACGCGGCGGCGCTGCACCTCGGCCACGAGCGCGTGCAGGGCAGCGCGATCGCTCAGGGCGACCCGCTGCTGCTCGCCGGCGAGTACGTGAAGGTCACCGGCGTCGGCACGCGCTTCGGGGGGACGCACCGGATCGTCTCGGCCGTGCACGTCTACGGCGCGCGCGGCTACGTCACGCAGCTCACGCTCGGCGCCGGCGGTCGCCCGCTCGCCGAGACGATGCAGGGCGGCCGGGGGCGCAGCTTCGCCGACCACCTCGCGATCGGCCTCGTCACCGACAACAAGGACCCCGACAAGCTCGGGCGGGTGAAGGTCAAGTACCCGCTGCTCAACGACGAGGTCGAGAGCGGCTGGGCGCGCATCGCCTGGGGCGCCGCCGGCAAGGAGCGGGGCACCGTGTCGCTGCCGCACGTCAACGACGAGGTCGCGATCGGCTTCGAGCACGGCGACGTGCGCCGGCCGGTCGTCCTCGGCGCCCTCTTCAACGGCGTCGACAAGCCCGGCGCGGACCTCGTCAAGGAGACGAGCTCGGTCGCCGCCCGCTTCCCGCGCGACCTCGACGTCCTCACGAAGGAGAAGGTCATCTTCGAGTCAGGCAAGGACATGACGGTGACGGCGAAGCAGGGCCCGATCGAGATCACCTCCGGCAAGGAGATGAAGATCACCGCCAGCAAGGGCGGCCCGCCGAGCGCGATCACGATCGAGACGACCGGCCAGATCAAGATGACCGGCAAGATGGGCGTCGAGATCGCCGCCAGCGCCCCGATCAAGATCACCTCGCAGGCGCCGGTCACGGTCGAGTCGACGGCGGCGCTCCAGCTCAAGGGCTCGGTCGTGCAGGTCCAAGCCTCCGGCATCCTGCAGCTGTCCGGCGCGACGGTGATGCTCGGATGAGCGCCCAGCTCGGCTCCGGCCTCGCCTTCCCGCTCGGCGTCGACCAGCGCGGCGCGATCGCGCTCGCCACCGGCGAGACCGACATCGAGCAGGCGATCGCGATCATCCTCTCCACGGCGCCGGGAGAACGGCCGATGCGCCCCGAGTTCGGCTGCGCCGTCCACGAGCACGTCTTCGACGTCCTCGACCCGGCCGCGTTCGGCGCGATCGAGAGCGCCGTCCGCGAGGCGATCGAGCGCTGGGAGCCGCGCGCCAGCGTGCAGGCGATCGACTTCGACCTCGAGGACCGGGCCGAGGGCTGCCTGAACATCGTGCTGACCTACGAGATCCCCGACGTGCCGGGCGTGCGCAACCTCGTGCACCCGTTCTACATCATCCCCGAGGAGGAAGGCCCGGCCGGGGAGATCGTCGACGCGGAGGTGGTGACATGGTGAGGCTTCCGGAGATCGAGCTCGACGATCGCGGCTTCCAGGAGCTCGTCTCCGAGGCGCGCACGCGAATCGCGCAGCGCTGTCCGGAGTGGACCGAGCACAACGTCTCCGATCCCGGCATCACGCTCATCGAGCTGTTCGCCTGGATGACCGAGATGACGACGTACCGGCTCAACCGCGTGCCGGACAAGATCTACGTCCGCCTGCTCGAGCTGCTCGGCGTGCCGCTGCGCCCGCCGACGCCCGCGCGCACGAACGTGCGCTTCACGCTCGCGGCCGCGCCGACGCAGGCGATGACCATCGCCGCCGGCGAGACCGAGGTCGGCACCGTGCGAACGGCCTACGAGGAGTCCGTCGTCTTCGAGGTCGTCGAGAGCCGCACGATCGAGCCGCTGAGCCCGGCCGCCTACGTCACCCACCGCGACGGCCTCGTGCGCGACGTCCCGGTCGACGTCGGCGTGGCCCGCCCGGTGGGCGCCGACCGCGCCGCGTTCTCGGCCGTGCCGCTGCCCGGCGACGCGATCCACCTCGGCTTCGACGAGCCGCTGTCGCGGCTGCTGCTCTGCGTCGACGTCGAGGCCGATCCCGCACGCGGCGCCGGCATCGACCCGCGGCGGCCGCCGCTGCGATGGGAGATGGCGACGGGCGAGAAGCCGACCGGCGAGCTGATCTGGGAGCGCGTGACGGTCCTCGAGGACACGACCGGCGGCTTCAACTTCGGTAGCGGCGAGGTCATGCTCGAGCTCGCGGGGACCAGCGAGCGCCTCCCGCTCGGCGGCCATCGCCTGCACTGGCTGCGCTGCCGCGTCGCCTCGCCGCAGGAGGCCGGCGAGGCCGCCTACGAGCGCCCGCCCGAGGTCTCCTCGATCACCGCATCGCCGATCGGCGCGACGCTGCTGTGCCAGCACTCCGAGCACATCGACCAGGAGGTCATCGGGGAGAGCGACGGCACGCCCGGGCAGATCTTCCACGTCCTGCGCTCGCCGATGCTCGCGCCGTCCGACGACGAGTGGCTCGAGGTGCGCGAGCCCGATTCGGCGACCTGGGACCGCTGGCATGCGCGCGAGTCCTTCGTCGACGGCAGCCCGGGTGAGCGCACGTACGTGTGCGATCCGGCGATGGGCTCGATCGAGCTCGCTCCGGCGGTGCGCCAGGCCGACGGCGACTGGCGCCACTACGGCGCCGTGCCCGCCAAGGGCGCCCAGCTGCGGATGTCGCGCTACCGCTTCGGCGGCGGGCTGCGCGGCAACGTCGCGGCCGGCGCGCTGTCGGTCCTCAAGAGCGGGCCCGCCGGCATCGCGGCGGTGTCCAATCCGGCGGCCGCGCGCGGCGGCGTCGATCCCGAGGCGCTCGACAGCGTCCGCCAGCGCGGCGCGATGGAGCTGCGTACGCGTCATCGCGCCGTCACGGCCGAGGACTTCGAGCACCTCGCCCGGGAAGCCTCGCCGCGCGTCGCGCGCGCCGTCTGCGTGCCGCCCGACGAGGCGAGCGCGGTGACCGTGCGGATCCTGCCGCGCGTGCATCCCGCCGATCGCCGTCTGGAGTTCGACGAGCTGCAGCCGCCGCGCCTGCTGCTCGACGAGGTCGCCAAGCATCTCGACGAGCGCCGCCTGCTCGGCGCCACGCTGCAGGTCGCTCCGGTGCGGCTGCGCGGCGTCAGCGTCGTCGTCGAGCTGCAGACCGAGCCGCTCGCCGACCTCGCGCGCATCCGCGAGGAGACGCTGCGGGAGCTGTATCGCTTCCTCAACCCGCTCGTCGGCGGCAAGGCGGGAGACTCCGGCACCGGCTGGGAGTTCGGCCGCACGCTCAACCAGGGCGAGCTGTACGGCGTCGTGCACG
The DNA here is from genome assembly GCA_030681525.1 of Solirubrobacteraceae bacterium. Taxonomy (GTDB): domain Bacteria; phylum Actinomycetota; class Thermoleophilia; order Solirubrobacterales; family Solirubrobacteraceae; genus CADCVQ01. Next base: position 1,728 of record JAUXSD010000168.1, on the reverse strand, counting down.
GGATCGCCGGCGTCGAGTACGTGCGCCTGCTGCGCATCTACCGCGCCGACCTCGTGACGGGGCGCCAGGCGCCGGAGCCGGCCGGCTCGCACATCGTGCTCGAGCCCGACGAGACGATCGCCTCGGGCATGCACATCGTCAAGGCCACCATGCGCGGCACCTAGACTGGGATCGGCCTGATGGCTACCGCGTACGAGCTCAGCGTCAACGGGTCGTCCCCCGGCCGGCCGCTGCTCTCCGACGCCCCGGCGACGGTCTCCGTGCGCCGTCACCTGCGCGACGGCGTGCCCGACATCTACCGCCGCAATGCGACGGCGACGCGCGACCAGCCGCCGCCGTTCGTCATGCGCTTCCTGCACGCCATGGAGGAGGTGCTCGACCCGATCGTCGCGACGCTCGACTCGCTGCCCGCCCACCTCGACGCCGATCTGGCGCCCGAGCACGCGCTCGAGGGGCTGGCCAGCTGGCTGGGGGTCGACGAGGTCGAGAGCCTGCCGCCCGACCAGCGCCGCGAGGCCGTGCGGCGCGCGGGCGAGCTCGGCCGCCTGCGCGGCACGCGCGCCGGCCTGCAGCTCGCGCTGAGCCTGTTCTTTCCGTCGATCTCGATTCGCATCAACGATCACGGCGGCGTCACGGTGAGCGAGAGCGCTGATGACGCACCGCCGCCGGCATCCGCGGCATCCTTTGAGGTGATGTGCGATCAGTCGCTGCCCCCGGAGACGCAGATGGCCGTCGCTCGCTGCATCGAGCGCTGGAAGCCGGTCCATGCGCACTACAAGCTGCGCGTCAAGCGCGGCGACAAGGTCCGCACGCTGCCCGAGGTGCCGCGCGCGCCGTCGGGCGACGAGGGGATCACGCCGCCCGAGCTGCGCCCGCCCTTCGATGAAGACGGCGCGCCCGACGATGGGGACGGCCGCTCGTGACCGAGCTGCAGGCACCGTGCCGCAACTGCGGGCTGCGCAACCAGCCCGGCCGCGACTTCTGCGAGCAGTGCGGCGAGTACCTCAGCTGGGCGCCGACGCTGCACATCGCCGCGGTGCCGGCGGGCCGGCCGGCCGATGCGAGCGCGGAGGAGGAGGACGCCGGCGGCACGGCGGTCAGGAGCGGCGCCGAACGCGATGAGGGCGGCCGCGGTGCGTCGTTCGAGGACGACGAGGCCCGCGACGGCGCGGACGAGGCGCCCGGAGCACCCACCGACGGCGCGAACGGCGCCGCGGGCGCGGGGGCGCTGCCCCGGGACGTGGACGACGCGACGACCGCGCCGCCCGCGGACTCCGGCGAGCCCGCTGCGCCGCGCGCGGACGGAGCGGACGATGCGGTGACCGCGGAGTCGCCGAGCGCGAGCGAGAGCGCGCCGGCGGATCCGATCGCCGAGGATGCGCCGGTCGCCGACGGGCCGGCGGACGACGTGCCGGCGGCCGAAGCCGCGGCCGGCGATGCGGGCGCCGAGACCGACGCCGCGAAGGGCGTTTCCCGCCGAGCCGCCAAGCGTGGAAAGCGCGCGGCGAAGGGTCGCGCTCAGCCCGCTGCGCCCCGCACCGCCCGCCGCGGGCGACCGGCCTGGGGGCGCCGTGCGACGCCGCCGGCGCCGATCCCCGCGCCGGAGGCAGTCGCGCCGGAGGCAGACGCGCCCGCGGCAGACCCGCCGCCCGTGGACACCGACGCCGCGGCGTCCCCGCCGGCGCCCGCTGCCGGCGACGCCGGTACGCCCGCCGCCGAGGCGCCCGC
>JAUXSD010000165.1 GCA_030681525.1 Solirubrobacteraceae bacterium | reverse complement strand
ACGCTCGACGTGCGCTTCACGCCCGGCCACAGCCCCGGCCACGCGACCTACGCCGTCCGTGGCGAGAAGGCGCTCTTCAGCGGCGACGTGCTGTTCGAAGGCTCGGTCGGCCGCGTCGACCTGCCCGGCGGCGACTGGCCGACGCTGCTGGCATCGATCACCGCGCTCGTCGACGAGTTCGACGACGACACGACCGTCTACCCCGGCCACATGGGCATCACGACGCTCGGCACCGAGCGCGCTTCGAACCCGTTCCTGCGCGAGCTGTCACAGCGGTGAGCCGGAAGATCCAGGCACCGCGCGGCACGTCCGACGTGCTGCCGGAGGCTGCTGACGCGCGCGCCTCGCTCGAGGCGACCGCGCGGCGCGTGCTCGAGGGCTCGGGCTACCGGCGCATCGAGACGCCCGTCTTCGAGGCGACCGAGCTCTTCGCGCGCGGCGTCGGCGCGTCGACGGACATCGTCCAGAAGGAGATGTACACCTTCGACGACGGCGGCGGGCGCTCCGTGACGCTGCGCCCCGAGGGCACGGCACCGATCTGCCGCGCCTATGTCGAGCACGGCATGCACAAGCTGCCCCAGCCGGTGAAGCTCTGGTATCTGTCGAGCTTCTTTCGCCAGGAGAAGCCGCAGGCCGGCCGCTTCCGGCAGTTCTGGCAGATCGGGGCCGAGACGATCGGCTCCGACGATCCCGCCGTCGACGCCGAGATCATCGCGCTGCTGGCCACGCTGCTGGCGGAGATCGATGTCGGCGGCCTGCGCCTGCGGATCGGCAGCCTCGGCACGCTCGAGGCGCGCCACGCCTACCGCGAGCGACTGCAGGCGCACCTGCACGCCCGCGCCGACGAGCTGTCGGAGGACGTGCGCAGCCGGATCGGCCTCAACCCGCTGCGCGCGTTCGACTCCGACCACCCCGGGACGCAGGCGGTCATGCGGGACGCGCCGCTGCTGCTCGACCATCTCGACGCCGCCGACGCCGAGCACTTCGCCACCGTCCGCGAGCTGCTCGACCGCGCGCAGATCGACTACGAGGTCGACCCGACGCTCGTGCGCGGCCTGGACTACTACACGCGCACGGTCTTCGAGTTCACCTCCGACGCGCTCGGGGCGCAGAGCGGTGTGGCCGGCGGCGGGCGCTACGACGGCCTCGTCGAGATGCTCGGCGGCCCGCCCTCGCCCGGCTGCGGCTTCGCGGCGGGGATCGAGCGGATGCTGCTGGCCTCAGGCGGCATGCCGGTGGCGCCGCCGCCGGTCGACCTGTACGTCGGGTTCGAGTCCGCCGCGCAGCGCGCGACGGCGTTCGCGGTGGTCGACGAGGCCCGTCGCGCGCGTCTGAACGCTCAGGTCGAGCTGGCCGGGCGGTCGCGCAAGGGCCAGCTCAAGCACGCCGATCGGCTCGGCGCTCGCTACGTTGCGATCGTGGGCGACGACATGACGATCCTGAAGGACATGCAGGCGGGCGAGCAACGAGACGTTGCCGCGGGCGAGGTCGTGGCGCGCGTTCTGCGCGACCGGGGCATGCGGTGAGGTCCGCTCCGCGGGCCAACCCGTACCGCGACGCCTGGGCCGGGGACCTCGACGCCGATCGCGCCGGCAGCGCCGCTCGCGTCTCCGGCTGGGTCCACAACCGCCGCGATCACGGCGGCCTGATCTTCGTCGACCTGCGTGACCGCTCGGGCATCGTCCAGCTCGTCTTCCATCCGGAGAACGGCGCCGAGCAGTTCGCCGCCGCCGAGCGGCTGCGCGCCGAGTACGTCATCAGCGTCGCCGGCGGCGTCGTGCGCCGCGAAGCCGGCCAGGTCAACCCGAACCTCGCCACCGGCGAGATCGAGATCCAGGTACGCGAGATGGCGCTGCTCGCCGAGTCGCAGACGCCGCCGTTCCCCCTGGACTCCGACGTCGAGCTCGACGAGATGCTGCGCCTGCGCAACCGCACGCTGGACCTGCGCCGCCGTTCGATGGTCGACGCGCTCGTCCTGCGCCACGAGGTCGTGCGCACGATCCGCGAGACGCTCTCCGACGAAGACTTCCTCGAGATCGAGACGCCGATCCTCACGAAGTCCACGCCCGAGGGCGCGCGCGACTTCCTCGTCCCCTCGCGCCTGCAGCCGGGCAGCTTCTACGCGCTGCCGCAGTCGCCCCAGCTCTTCAAGCAGCTGCTCATGGTGGCCGGCTACGAGCGGTACTTCCAGATCGCGCGCTGCTTTCGCGACGAGGACCTGCGCGCCGACCGCCAGCCCGAGTTCACCCAGCTCGACCTCGAGATGTCGTTCGTCGAGGAGGACGACGTCATCGACGTCAACGAGCGCCTCATGGCCAAGGTCTTCGCGGTCGGCGGCCTCGACATCCAGGCGCCGCCGTACCCGCGGATGGGCTACGAGGAGGCGATGCTGCGCTTCGGCTCCGACCGGCCCGACACCCGCTTCGGCCTGGAGATCACCGACGTGTCCGAGCACCTGCGCGCGTCGGAGTTCAAGGTCTTCGCCTCCGTGCTCAATCGGGCCCACCCACCCGGGGTGGTGCGGGCGATCAACGCCGGCGCGCGCGAGGTGCCGCGCAAGGAGCTCGACGAGCTGACCGAGGTCGCCAAGCGGGCGGGGGCCGGGGGCCTGGTGTGGGCGTTCGTCCAGGAGGACGGCTCGTGGCGCTCGCCGATCGCGAAGTTCCTGTCCAACGAGGAGATCGGCGGGCTGACCACCGCGCTCGACGCGTCCGCCGGCGATCTGCTGCTCGCGGTGGCCGACAAGGCGGACGTCGCGGCCAACGCGCTCGGCACGCTGCGCCTCGATCTCGCGAACCGCTGGGATCTCGTGCCGGAGGGCCGCCACGACGTGCTGTGGGTCGTCGACTTCCCGATGTTCGCCCTCAACGAGGACGAGGACCGCTGGGACGCCTCCCACCACCCGTTCACGGCGCCCACCGCGCCGGACGGGAACACGGCCGCGGCGCTCGCGGCCGCCGAGAGCCCCGGCCGGTGGAAGTCGCGCGCCTACGACCTCGTCGTGGACGGCTGGGAGCTCGGCGGCGGCTCGATCCGTATCCACGACCCCGCGGTGCAGAGCCTCGTCTTCGACGCGATCGGCCTCGACGCGGCAGAGGCCGAGCTGCGCTTCGGCTTCCTGCTCGAGGCGCTGCGCTTCGGCGCGCCGCCCCACGGCGGCATCGCCTTCGGGATCGACCGCATCGTCGCGCTGCTCGCCGGGCTGCCGTCGATCCGCGACGTCATCGCCTTCCCGAAGACCGCGAGCGGCAGCGATCCGCTGACCGGTGCACCGGCGCAGGTCGACGCCCGCCAGCTGCGCGAGCTGGGCCTGCGCAGCACAGCCCCGTGACGGCCGCGGCCACCGCGCCGCCGCCCGGCGCGTAGCGGACGCGCGTTCGAGTCCGGCGGTCGCCCGCTCACGCGCGCGTGCGGGGATGCCGAGAGCGTCCCCATGGCTCAGGCGTCGCGCCCGCTGATCGCATTCGTGGTCCTCGCCTTCGTGCTCGTGGCCGCCTACCTGCTCGTCGCGCAGCCCGCGCCGCAGCCGCCGGACCGGTCGAAGACGCCGTTTGCCCCGATCGAGGCGATCCAGCAGGCCGAGGACGTCTCCGCCGCGTCGGATGCGGCGAACGCCCAGCGCCAGGCCGCGGCCGACGCCGTCGACGCTCCCTGACGTCCCCGCCGCCGCGACCGCGCCGGCATGCCCGGCCGGCGCGGTCGCGGCGGCGAAGCGGGCGCGAGCTTGGCGCGAAAACCCCGATACGGAGAAGAAGCGCGCCAGCCTCGGGATGCCTCGACGGACGGGTCGGTTTGTTCATCCCCCCCATGAAGGGACCGACCACGCAGGCCCCGGCCCGGACGCCGACACCAAGCCAACCGACCCCCTAAGAGATGCAGTTGCGGCACGAAGTGCCGGCCGTCGCGACGGCCCGCACCGGCCCGGCCGCCGAGCGGATCTAGACTCGACCCCGTGCCCGACGAGCGCTTCGAGGATCACCTGACCCACCCGCGGGGCCGCGGCCGCGTGGTCGCCGGCGCGTCGCACGGCGCCGCCGGCGGCGCCGCGTGCGGCGATCTCGTGCGCTTCTCGCTCGCGGTCGACGGCGAGCACGTCAGCGCCGCGGGCTTCGAGGCGTCGGGCTGCGGGACGATGCTCGCCGCGGGCAGCGCGGCCGTCGAGCTCGTCGAGGGTGCTCGCCTGCTCGACGCCGCGCGGATCGGCTCGCCGCAGATCGCCGCGGAGCTCGGGGGGCTGAGCGCCGGCAAGCTGCACGCCGCCGACCTCGTCTCCGATGCGCTGCACCGTGCGCTGGGCGACGCCGTCAGACAGCACGGCGCGCTCGCGCCGGACCCGAGCCGCACGCTCGTCGCGATGTCCGGCGGCGTCGACAGCGCCGTCGCCGCGCTGCTGGCGGGGCGCGCGCCCGGGGCCGCCGTCGCCACCGTCACGCTCGAGCTGTGGGCCGACGTCGACAACGACGGCGAGCGCTCGTGCTGCTCGGCCGCGGCCGTGCGCGGCGCGCGGCGCCTCGCGCACGAGCTCGGCCTGCCGCACTTCACCCTGGACCTGCGCGAGGAGTTTCGCGCCGGCGTCGTGGCGCCCTGGCTGGCCGAGCACGCCGACGGGTTGACCCCGAACCCCTGCGTGCGCTGCAACGGCCACGTCCGCCTCGACGCGATGCTCGACTTCGCCGACCGGATCGGCGCTGCGACGCTGACGACCGGTCACTACGCGCGGCGCACCGGCGACGGCCTGCTGCGCCTCGCCGCCGATCCCGCCAAGGACCAGACCTACATGCTCGCCGCGCTGGGCCGCAGCTCGCTCGGCCGGCTGCGCTTCCCGCTCGGCGACCACACGAAGGACGACGTGCGCGCGATCGCCGAGGATGCCGGCCTGGCCGTGGCGCGCAAGCCCGAGTCGCAGGACCTCTGCTTCCTGGCCGGCACGGGCCGCGCCACGTTCCTGGCCCGCCACGGCGCCCTGCACGAGCGGCCGGGCGACATCGTCGACCGCGACGGCCGCGTCGTGGGCCGCCACCGCGGCCATCACGGCTTCACCGTCGGCCAGCGCAAGGGCCTCGGCATCGCCGCGCCCGAGCCGCTGTACGTCGTCGCGACCGACGCGCGGGCCAACACGGTGACGGTCGGGACCCGCGAGGACCTGCAGACGCACACCGTCCGCGTGCGCGGAGTGCGCCTGCACGACGCCGACCCTCCCGACGCCGTGCAGCTGCGCTACCACGCACCGCCGCTGCGCTGCCGCCTCGACGGGAATCGAATCCACCTCGACCTGCCGTTCGACGGTGCCGCGCCCGGGCAGACCGCGGTCTTCCTGCGGGGGGACGCGATCGTCGGATGCGCCACAATCGCCTAGTGCACCGTTCCCCAGGTCCCTTCACCCTTGGATCGGCCGCTGATCACCGCCTGGCGGCGTCCTCGGAGCCTTACGTGCCAGGGGCACGCTGCGGCCCCTGCGTCCTTGCCAGGCGGCGCCAGCGACCGTCCAAGGGCAAACGCACGTACGGAACGATGCACTAGCCATGGGCAAGAGCACCGACGAGATCCGCGAGACGTTCCTCTCCTACTTCGAGGGGCGCGACCACCTGCGCCTGCCGTCGGCCTCGCTCGTGCCGGCGGCGGCGGACGCCTCGGTGCTGCTCACGACCGCCGGGATGCACCCGCTCGTGCCGTACTTCCGCGGCGAGGAGACGCCGCCGCACCCGCGGCTGGCCACGGTGCAGAAGTGCTTTCGCACGACCGACATCGACAACGTCGGCAACACCGCCCGGCACCTCACGTTCTTCGAGATGCTCGGCAACTTCTCGATCGGCGACTACTTCAAGCAGGGGGCCGTGGAGTGGGCCTGGGACCTGTCGCAGACGGGCTTCGGGTTCGATCCCGCCGACATCTGGATCACGGTCTTCGAGGGCGACGAGAAGCTCGGTCTCGGTCCCGACGACGAGGCGATCGAGGCTTGGCAGTCCGTGGGTGTGCCGCGCGAGCGGATCGTGCTGTGCCCGCGCTCGGAGAACTTCTGGCAGGCGGGGACGAGCGGGCCGTGCGGGCCCTGCAGCGAGCTGTACATCGACCGCGGCCTGGATTTCGGCCGCGAGGACGACCTGCCGGGCGGCGAGAACGAGCGCTTCCTGGAGTACTGGAACCTCGTCTTCACGCAGTACGACCTGACGACGCACGCCGACGGCAGCGAGAGCCTCGCGCCGCTGCCGGCCAACAACATCGACACGGGCCTGGGCCTCGAGCGGATGGCGGTCATCCAGCAGGGCGTCGCGACGATCTTCGAGACCGACACGTTCGCGCCGCTCATGGCCCTGGGCCGCGAGCTGGCCTCCAAGGACCCCGACGAGCGCGCCCTGCGGATCCTGGCCGACCACTCCCGCGCGATGACGTTCCTCATCGCCGACGGCGTCGTGCCGTCCAACGAGGACCGAGGCTACATCCTGCGGCGGATCATGCGGCGCGCGATCCAGCAGGGCCACCGCATCGGCATGGATCCCGGCTTCCTGCCCGCGTTCGCGCAGCGCGTCATCGAGATCATGGGCGCCGCGTACCCCGAGCTCGAGCGCGAGCGCGACCCGGTCATGCAGTGGGTGCGCTCCGAGGAGGAGGGCTTCGGCCGCACGCTCGAGCAGGGCACGAAGCTCCTGCATGAGGTCATCGCGCAGGCGCGTGACAGCGCGACCCCCGGCATCCCCGCGCTCGACGCGTTCAGGCTGCACGACACCTACGGCTTTCCGTTCGAGCTCACGCGCGAGCTCGCGCTCGAGCAGGGCCTCGAGGTCGACACGACCGGCTTCGACGCGCTCATGGACGAGCAGCGCGCCCGCGCGCGGGCCGGCGGCCGCGACGCGGCGACCGCGGGCGGCGGCGTCCGCGAGCAGGCTCTGACGATGTCGCGCGAGGCGGGCTTCCAGACCGACTTCACCGGCTACGAGACGCTCGAGCAGCACACCACGCTCGGCGCGGTCACCCATGCCGGAGGCGGCGTGCTCGTCAAGCTCGCCGAGTCGCCGTTCTACGCCACCGGCGGCGGCCAGGTCGCCGACGCCGGCATCGTCGAATGCGAGCGCGGCGACTGCGCGGCGCGGGTCGTCGACGTCGTGCGCCTCGGCGACGACCAGGCCCTCGTGGTCGAGCCGCAGAACGGCGAGCTGACGCCCGGCGCGCGCGTCGTCGCCCGCGTCGACCGCCCGGCCCGCATCGCCACCCAGGCCAACCACACCGCCACCCACCTGCTGCACGCGGCGCTGCGCGAGCGCCTCGGCACGCACGTGCGCCAGGCGGGCTCCTACGTCGGGCCCGACAAGCTGCGCTTCGACTTCGCCCACGGCGAGCGCGTCTCGCCCGACGACCTCGCGTGGATCGAGGACCGCGTCAACGAGTGGATCCTGGCCAACGACCCGGTGCGGCCGATCACGACCACGCTCGACGAGGCCCGCGCGCTCGGCGCGATGGCGCTCTTCGGCGAGAAGTACGGCGACGTCGTGCGGATGGTGCAGATCGGCGACGGGCGCTACTCGCGCGAGCTGTGCGGCGGCACGCACGTGCGCTCCACGGCGGAGATCGGCGTCTTCAAGCTGCTCGGCGAGAGCTCCAGCGCGGCCAACGTGCGCCGCATCGAGGCGATCACCGGCGCGGCCGGCGTGGCGGCGCTGCGCGCGGGCGACGCGACCGCGCGCGCGGCGGCGGCACAGCTGAAGACGCCCGTCGAGCGCCTGCCGGAGGCGATCGCCGAGCTGCGCGACCGCGCCCGGCAGGCGGCCAGGGCCGCGGCGGCCGGCAACGGCGCGGCGGCCGGGATCGACAGCGAGGCGCTGGCGGCGGCGGCGATCCGGATCGGCGGCGCCGACGTCGTCGCCCAGATCGTCTCCGGGGCCGGCGGCGCGAAGGAGCTCATGGACGTGGCCGACCGCATCAAGGGCCGGCTCGGCGAGGAGTCGGCCACCGTGCTCGGCGCGGCGGTCGACGGCCGCGTGCACCTCGTCGCGGCGGTCACGCCGGCGCTCGTCGCCCGCGGCGTCAAGGCGGGCGCGATCGTCAAGGCGGCCGCGACGGTCGCCGGAGGTGGGGGAGGAGGACGCGACACGATGGCCCAGGCCGGCGGTCGCGATCCCGACAAGCTCCCCGAGGCGATCGCCGCCGCGCGCGCGGCGATCGAAGCGGCGCTCACGTAGGGGTGCGCGTCCTCGCGTTGGACTACGGGGCCGCTCGCTGCGGCTGCGCCCTGAGCGATCCGACCGGGACGCTGGCCACGCCGATCGAGCCGGTCCTGCGCCCCGCGACGCGCAAGGGCTTCGCCCGCGTCTGCGACCTCGTGCGCGAGCGCGAGGTCGGCCGCGTCGTCGTCGGCCTGCCGCTGTCGCTGTCGGGCGGCGACTCCGCCCAGACGCAGGAGACGCGCGCGTGGGCGGCGCGCCTGGCGGCAGGCCTGAATGTCCCCGTCGAGCTCTACGACGAGCGTTTCACGACGCTGCTGGCCAGCCGCGACCCGGGCGATCCCACCTCCTCGGAGGACTCGCGCGCGGCCGCGCACCTGCTGACCGGCTGGCTGGCGGCCCACGGCGCCGAGGACCGGCCGCCCTCCGGGCGGGAGGCCGGGTAGCGTTCATGACGAATCCCAGGCACACATGAGCAGGTCACGCCGAGACGACTCCAAGGCAGGCGCCGAGCGCAGCGCCGCCGAGCGCGAGCGGGCCCGGCTGGAGCGCGAGGCGCGCCGGGCCGGAAAGCCGCCACCGCCGCCCGCGACGTCCTCCGCGCCACGATCCGCAGCGCCCGCCGCACCGACCAACCCGTCCGCGACCTCCACCACACCGCCGCCCGAGCCACCACATGCCGAGCCGATCCCCTTCCGCCGCCCGCCGCGCGCGCCCGCTCCCCCGACCGGTCGCGAGCCGCGGGTGCCGCGCAGCGACCGCGTCGGCGGCCGGCGCAAGCCGGCCGCAGCGCCACCGCGCCCCGGCCCCGCGGACGGCGCCGGGCAGCGACCGGCCTCCGCGCGCAGCGGCTCGATCCGCCGCATCCAGCCCAACCCGCCGGCGCCGCCCGCCGCGCCCGCCGGAGCGCTCGACGACGAGACCGACCGTCCGATCGGCATCCGCCGCGTGCGCCGGCCGGTGCGTCCGATCGTCACCCCGCCGGGCGACAAGTTCGCCGGTCCCGCGCGGCGGAAGCTCATCACGCCGGGTCGTCGCGTGAAGGCCCTGCTGGCCATCGCGGTGCTGGCGTTCGTCGTCGTCGGCTCGCTGCTGCTCTTTCAGCCTTTCGGCAGCGCGCAGGGCGACGCGGTGCAGGTCAACATCCCGGCGGGATCGGGCGCCGGCGAGATCGGCAAGCAGCTCGCCGAGGCCGGCGTCATCGACTCCGCGCTGCTCTTCCGCGTGCGCGCGACGCTGTCGGGCAAGCGCGACAGCCTGCGCTCGGGTCGCCACACCCTGCACCAGAACATGACCTACGCCAGCGCGATCGAGGCGCTCAGCGAGCCCGACGTGGCCAAGCAGCGCCCGACCGTGGACGTCACCATCCCGGAGGGCCGGACGCGGCGCGAGATCGCGCCGATCGCCAGGAAGGCCGGGCTGCGGGGCAGCTACCTCGAGGCCTCCCGCCGATTCCGCGGAGCGCTCAGACCGGCCGACTACGGCGCCCCGCGCGGGACGCGCTCGCTCGAGGGCTTCCTCTTTCCCGCGACGTACGAGCTCGACGTCGACGCGCCCGCGCGCGATCTCGTCGACCGCCAGCTCGCGGCGTTCCGCGAGAACTTCGCCGGCGTGAACGTCGATCGGGCGCGGCGCAGGAACCTGACGCGCTACGAGGTGCTGATCATCGCCTCGATGGTCGAGCGCGAGGCGCAGCTGGCCAAGGAGCGCCCGCTCATCGCCGCGGTCATCTACAACCGCCTCAGCGACGGCACGCCGCTGGGGATCGACGCGACGACCCGCTACGCACTCAACAAGCCCAGCGGCGCGCTGCGCCAGTCCGAGCTCGAGATCGACTCGCCCTACAACACGCGCAAGCGCGCGGGCCTGCCGCCGACGCCGATCGGCAACCCGGGGCTGGCGTCGATCCGCGCCGCCGCGGCGCCGGCGAACGTGAAGTACCGCTACTTTGTCGTCAAGCCGGGCACCTGCGGCGAGCACGTCTTCGCAGAGACGATCGCCGAGCACGACCGCAACGTCGCGCGCTACGCCGGCGCCCGCGCGCAGGCCGGCGGCAAGTCGCCGGACACGTGCTGAGCGCCGGCGCGGACGTCGCGCCGCGCTACGGGGTCCTCGGCTGGCCCGTCGGTCACAGCCGCTCGCCGGCGATGATGCAGGCGGCGGGGCTGACGCGCTACCAGCGCCTGCCGGTCGCACCCGCCGCCTTCGAGGACACCGTCCGCGCCCTGCCCGGCGCCGGCTTCCGTGGCGCCAACGTGACGATCCCGCACAAGGAGGCGGCGCTCGCGGTGGCCACGACCGCCAGCGCCGCGGCGCGCGAGATCGGCGCCGCGAACACCCTGACGTTCGCCGCCGACGGCGAGATCGCCGCCGAGAACACCGACGCGCCCGGGCTGATCGGCGCGCTCGGCGATCGCCCGGCCGGCTCGGCGCTCGTGCTCGGCGCCGGCGGCAGCGCCCGGGCGGTGGTCTGGGCGCTGGCCCGCGCGGGCGCGGACGTGTCGATCTGGAACCGCACGCCCGAGCGGGCCGCGGGGCTGGGGGCGCGCGTCGTGCGCGAGCGCGTCGCGGCGGACGTACTGGTCAACTGCACGAGCGTCGGTCTCGACCAAACGTCGAGTCCATTCAAGGATCTGCCGCTGGACGCCGATGCGCTGTGCGAGTACACGACCGTGGTGGACCTGGTCTACAGGGCAGGCGGGACGGTGCTGATTCGAGAGGCCGCGAAACGAGGCGTCGCCACGGTGGACGGTCTCGAGATCCTGGTGCGCCAGGGCGCGTTGAGCTTTACCCTATGGACCGGTCTGGCCCCCCCGCTGGACTTGATGCGTGCGGCCGCGCGTGACGCGGACTCTCTGCTTGATGCTCCCTGAACCCATTTCCCTCAAACCGCCCCAGCCGCACGAGGGAAGCACCACGGGTATCACGCATCCCCGCCATCCCGGCGGACCCGCCCGGTTTCTGACCGACGTCATCGTCGACCTGGGGCTCGTGCCGCGCGATCGCGTCGCGAGCGCCGTCGAGGAGGGCCGGCGGACGGGCAAGATGCCCGAGGAGGTGCTCATCGAGCAGGGCGTGCTGACCGCTGACGGTCTGTCGCGGGCGGTCGCCGAGCGCCACGGCCTCGACCACCTCGACCTCGGCACGTTCAAGCCCGACATGGCCGCGGCGAACCTCATCTCGATCCCGGCCGCCAAGCGCTACGAGGCCGTGCCGGTCGGCTTCCTCGACGATCGCACGCTGCTCGTCGCGATGGCCGATCCGGCCAACGTCCTCGCGGTGGACGACATCGCGCTGCTCACCGGCAAGGAGATCCGGCCGGCGGTCACGAGCCGCGACGACATCCTCAACCTCATCTCGCGCCTGACGCACCTCGACGACGTCGTGTCGTCGGACATGTTCGAGGAGGACGACGACGAGGACGATCGGGCGGATGTCGTCGACCTGCGTGAGTCCGCCGACGACGCGCCGGTCATCCGGCTCGTCAACCAGATCATCGCCCAGGCCGTCGAGCAGGGTGCCTCGGACATCCACCTCGAGCCCAACGGCCACGAGCTGCGCGTGCGCTTCCGCATCGACGGCGTGCTCGTCGAGACCGCGACGGTCCAGCGGCGCATGGTGCTCGGCGTCATCAGCCGCGTGAAGATCATGAGCGACCTCGACATCTCCGAGCGGCGCATCCCGCAGGACGGCCGCGTCGGGCTGACGATCGACGGCCACCACGTCGACCTGCGCGTCGTGACGCTGCCCAGCGTGCACGGCGAGTCGGTGGTCATCCGGATCCTCGACAAGAGCTCGATCGTCATGGAGCTCGAGAAGCTCGGCATGGCCGCGCCCGAGCGCGAGCGCTTCGAGCGCGCCTTCCATCAGTCCTTCGGCGCCGTGCTCGTGACCGGACCGACCGGCTCGGGCAAGTCGACGACGCTCTACGCCGCGCTCGCCGCGCTGAACACGATCGAGAAGAACATCATCACGATCGAGGACCCGGTCGAGTACCAGCTCGAGGGCATCACCCAGGTCCAGATCAACCCGAAGGCCGGCCTGCACTTCCACACGGGCCTGCGCTCGATGATGCGCGCCGACCCCGACATCATCATGGTCGGCGAGATCCGCGACCGCGAGACGGCGCAGATCGCGATCGAGTCGGCGCTGACCGGCCACCTCGTGCTCTCCACGCTGCACACCAACGACGCCGCCAGCGCCGTCACGCGCCTGGTCGACATGGGCGTCGAGCCGTTCCTCGTCGCCTCGGCGATCGACTGCGTCGTCGCCCAGCGCCTGGCCCGCAAGCTCTGCCAGCACTGCAAGGAGCGCGGCATCATCACCGCCGAGATCCTGCGCGCCAACGGCATCCGCAGCCAGTTCGACATGGAGGCCTACGAGCCGACGGGCTGCCCGCGCTGCAACCACACCGGCTACAAGGGACGGATCGGTCTCTACGAGGTGATGATCGTCAGCGAGGAGATCCGCAAGCTCACGCTGGCTCGCGCCGCCGGCCCGGAGATCGCCGAGGTCGCCGTGCGCCAGGGGATGCGGCTCATGCGCGACGACGGCCTGGAGAAGGTGCGCCACGGCATGACCTCGATCCAGGAGGTCACCCGGGTCGTCGGCACCGGCGCGGCCGCCGTCGAGGTCTGATCGCGCCCCGTCGCTGGCGGAGCGCGAGCCGCAGCTGGCCGAGCGTCAGGCCGACGAGGCAGATGCCCACATACGCCAGGATGGTCCGCATCACGCCAGCCCGATTCAGCGGTCCGACGACCCGGCGGACGCCGCCGACAGCCAGACGGCCGCCGCGTCGGCGACCTGCTCGGACACGAGGTCGGCGTCCTCGGCCAGCCAGCCGATGATCAGCGTGCCGGCCGCGGCCATCGTGCGCGCGCGCACGACGTCGAACTCGCGGCCGAGCTCCAGGCGGGCGAGCGTGTCGACGAGCTGCCAGATGTCGCGCGCGCCGTAGGCGTTGCGGATCTCCGGGTCGTCGAGGATCTCCAGCGCCTCGCGCAGGTGGGCGACGAGCAGCGGGGCGGCGAGCAGGACCGACTCGTCGACGGCGGCGTTGAGCACGTTGCGCACGTCCGCCGCGCGGTCGCGGGCGTCGGCGTCGGACTGCGCCAGCGACGCCGTGAGCGCGACGAAGCGCTCGTCGAACTCGCCGCCGAACACGCGGGCGTAGAGCTCGCGCCGCTCCCCGGCGTCGATCCGCTCGGCGCGGTGCAGCCAGAAGGCGTCCAGGCGCCGCGACGAGCTGCTCGTCGCTCCGGTCGCCACGCCACCGCGCATCCACAGCTCCACGAGCCGGTCGACGAGCGCGAACGGGTCGAGCTGCTCGAGCTGCGATCCCGAGTACAGCGCCGCCGCAGCCTCGAGCTCGACCTCGCCCATGCGTCGCGGCCGTCGCCCTAGGTCGCCGGCGGCAACGCCGGCGGCGTCTCGGGCTCGGGGAGCTCGGCGGGCCCGTCGGCGTCGGCGTCGGCGTCGGCGGGCGTCGACGCGCGGTCGAAGCCGGCGGCGCGGTAGGCATCGTCCTCGTCGAGCGTCTCCTTCTCCAGCAGCGCCTGCGTCAGCGACTCGAGCTTGTCGCGGTTGTCGGCCAGCATCCGCCGCGCGCGGTCGTAGCAGCCCTCGACGATCCGGCGCACCTCGCGATCGACCAGCTCGCGCGTGTCGTCGGAGACCTGCACCGGTCCGCCCGGGCCGTAGGCCTGCTCCTCGCCCGGCGCCGGGATCACCGACACCAGGCCGATGACGTCCGACATGCCCCAGCGCCCGACCATCTGGCGCGCGATCGACGTGACCTGCTCGAGGTCGGACTCGGCGCCGGTCGTGACGTTGCCGTAGATGAGCTCCTCCGCCGCGCGGCCGCCGAGCGCGCCGACGATGCGGCCCTCGAGGTAGCGGGCGTCGTAGCCGTAGCGGTCCGTCGACGGCGACTGGAACGTGACACCGAGGGCCCGCCCGCGGGGCACGATCGACACCTTGCGCACCGGGTCGGCGCCGGGCTCGAGCATGCCGAGCACCGCGTGCCCGGACTCGTGGTAGGCGGTGCGCTCGCGCTCCTCGTCCGACAGCGTGATCTTGCGCTCGGCGCCGAGCACGATCCGCTCCAGCGCGTCGGCCAGGTCGCCGGCGGTGACCTTGTCGTGATCGCGGCGCGCGGCGATCAGCGCGCCCTCGTTGATGAGGTTGCGCAGGTCGGCGCCGACCATCCCGGGCGTCGAGGCGGCGACGCGATCGAGCTTGACGTCGTCGGCGAGCGGCACCGAGCGCGTGTGGATCTTCAGGATCGCGATCCGGCCGTCGCGGTCGGGGGAGTTGACCGTCAGCCGGCGGTCGAAGCGGCCGGGTCGCAGCAGCGCCGCGTCGAGCACCTCGGGCCGGTTCGTCGCGGCGAGCACGATGACGCCCTCCGATCCGGTGAAGCCGTCCATCTCGGTGAGGATCTGGTTGAGCGTCTGCTCGCGCTCGTCGTGGCCGCCGAAGCCGCCGCCGCCCCCGCGGGCGCGCCCGATCGCGTCGAGCTCGTCGATGAAGATGATCGCCGGCGCCGCCTCCTTGGCCTGCTTGAACAGGTCGCGCACCCGCGACGCGCCCACGCCGACGACCATCTCGACGAACTCCGACGCGCTCAGCGAGAAGAACGGCACGTCGGCCTCGCCGGCGACGGCGCGCGCGAGCAGCGTCTTGCCGGTGCCCGGCTGGCCGGACAGCAGCACGCCCTTGGGGAACGCCGCGCCGAGCTTGCGGTAGCGGTCGGGGTTCTTGAGGAAGTCGACGATCTCCTTGAGCTCGTCCTCGACCTCGTCGATGCCGGCGACGTCCTCGAAGCTCACGCGGGTGGCGGAGGCGTCGTAGCGCTTGGCCTTCGAGCGGCCGAGCGCGAGCGCCCCGCCGCCGGCGGCCGACGCGCTGCGGCGGATGAAGTAGATGAACACGCCGAGGATCAGCAGAAACGGCCCGAACGAGATCAGCAGCGTCAGCAGCAGCGAGCGACCCTCGTCGATCGGGCGCGCGTTGACCTCGACGTCCTTGTCGAGCAGCAGCTGCAGCAGCTCGTCGTCCTGGGCGAAGGCCGGCCGCACCGTCTCAAACCGCTTCTCCGGCTCGTTGTCGCCGTACTTGACCTGTCTGCGGAACTCGCCCTGGATGACGTCGTTGCGGGCGTTGACCTCCTTGACGTTGTCCGCCGCGACCTGTTCGCGGAAGTACGTGTACGGAACGTCGAGGCGCTTGTCCTCGCTGGACGGGATGAGCTGCGCGAGAACGATGTTCAGGACGAGCAGCACGAGCAGGAAGCGCCAGAAGCGGCGCGAGCCCGGCGGCTGCGCCATGCCGAAGCGGCCCTTCGGGCTCGGTTCGGGCGAGCCGCCGGGGCGTTGGCCCTCGACCCGCCACGGACGGCGCTCGCCGGGCGAGTCATTGCCCGGTGGCCCCGAGCGGGGGGGCGTGCGCGTCGTGCGGTCAGCCATTCGTGCTGGGGATCATACGGTCGTCCATTTCGCCGGGATAAGCCGTTGTGCCCCGGCGCCAGGGTCGATAGCCGGGCGTAATGAGCCTTGACTTCGCCGACCTGCTGCTCGAGGTCATCGAGCGCAACGCCTCCGACCTGCATCTCACGGCCGGGGCGCATCCAACCGTACGGGTCCGGGGACGCCTCCAGCCGCTGGAGGACTACCCCGTCTTGACCACCGAGCAGACGCGGGAGACGATCTACTCGATCCTCACCAACGATCAGCGCCAGCGCCTGGAGACGGACTGGCAGATCGACTTCGCCTACGCGATCCCGGGGCGCGCCCGCTTCCGTGTCAACGCCTACTTCCAGCGCTCGGCGATCGGGGCGGCCTTCCGCCTGATCCCGTTCTCGATCAAGACGGTCGAGGAGCTCGGGCTGCCGGTCGTCCTGCACGACCTGGCCAAGCGCCCGCGCGGCTTCGTGCTCGTCACGGGCCCGACCGGCTCGGGCAAGTCGACGTCGCTGGCGGCCGTGATCGACGAGATCAACTCCACGCGCGAAGAGCACATCATGACCATCGAGGACCCGATCGAGTTCCTCCACGGCCACAAGAAGTGCATCGTCAACCAGCGCGAGATCGGCTCCGACGCCCAGAGCTTCGCCTCGGGCCTGAAGGCCGCCCTGCGCCAGGACCCCGACGTCATCCTCGTCGGCGAGATGCGCGACCTGGAGACGATCCACACCGCGCTGACCGCCGCGGAGACCGGCCACCTCGTCTTCGCGACGCTGCACACGCAGGACGCGCCGCAGACGATCGACCGCATCATCGACGTCTTCCCGGCCGAGCAGCAGCAGCAGGTCCGCGTCCAGCTCTCGGTCGCGCTGCAGGGGATCATCACCCAGCAGCTGCTGCCGACCGCCGACGGCGCCGGCCGCGTCGCCGCCTGCGAGGTGCTGCTCGCCACGCCGGCGATCCGCAACCTCATCCGCGAGGGCAAGACGCACCAGATCTACTCCTCGCTACAGACCGGCGCCTCGATCGGCATGCAGACGATGGACGCCGCGCTGGCGACCCTCGTGCGCGCGGGCAAGATCACGCAGAAGCTCGCCGAGTCCCGTTCCTCGACCCCCGACGAACTGCGCCGCCTGCTCGGCGCCGGCTCGTTCGCCACGACCTGATGAGCACCTACGTCTTCAAGGCGATCGACGTCAGCGGCCGCCAGGCCAAGGGCGAGGTCGACGCCGAATCCAAGCAGTCCGTCGCCGATCAGCTGAAGGCCAAGGGCCTGATCGTCCTCGACATCGCCGACAAGAGCCGCGCGAAGAAGGACATCGAGCTGCCGTGGGCCAACCGCATCAAGCTCGGCGACCTGTCGGTCATGACGCGCCAGATGGCGACGATGGTCTCCAGCGGCATGACGATCCTGCGGGCGCTGTACGTGCTCGAGGCGCAGACGGAGAACAAGAAGCTCGCCGAGGAGCTCGTCCTCGTCCGCAAGGACATCGAGGCCGGCCTGCCGCTGTCGGATGCGCTCGAGCGCCATCCGAAGACCTTCAGCCCGCTGTACGTCGCGATGACGCGCGCCGGCGAGACCGGCGGCATGCTCGAGGAGTCGCTGCTGCAGGTGGCCGACCAGCTCGAGAAGGAGGAGTCGCTGCGCCGTCAGGTCAAGTCGGCGATGGCCTACCCGATCGTGATCTTCGTCTTCGCGATGGCGGTCATGCTCGGCATGGTCGCGTTCATCGTGCCCGTGTTCGCCGGCGTCTTCGAGGAGCTCGGCACGGGCGCCGAGCTGCCGGCCATCACGCAGTTCACGATGGGCATCTCGAACGTCGTCACGGGCTACTGGTACCTGCTCATCTTCGGCACGATCGGCTTCTGCATCGCGTTCTCGAAGTGGAAGAAGACGCCCAAGGGCCGCTCGGTCTGGCAGCGCTTTTTGCTGCGCATCCCGTTCAAGATCGGCGACATCTTCCAGAAGGTCGCGCTCGCCCGCTGGTCGCGCACGTTCTCCGCGCTCATGGGCGCCGGCGTGCCGCTGCTGCAGGCGATCGAGATCACCAAGCAGACCGCCGGCAACATCGTCGTCGAAGAGGCGATGGACGGCATGACCGTCAGCGTCAAGGCCGGCGGCACGATCGCCCAGCCGCTCATGGACTCGCCGGTGTTCCCGTCGATGGTCGGCCACATGGTCAAGGTCGGCGAGGAGACGGGCGCCCTGACGACGATGCTCACGAAGATCGGCGACTTCTACGAGGACCAGGTGGCGGCATCCGTCAAGGCGCTGACCTCGATCCTCGAGCCGGAGATGATCCTCTTCGTCGGCGGCATCGTCGGCTTCATCGTCATCTCGATGTACCTGCCGCTGTTCAGCGTCTACGACGCGATCAAGTAAGCCGCCGCCGCTGGTGAGAAGCGTCCACGTCGAGCCCGGGTTCCGCCCGGGCTCGCGTCGTCCTGGACCACGCAAGCGCAGAGCGGGGCGGTCCTGGAGAAGCCACGGCGGCGCTCAGGCGCCGGTCACGCCGCGGTCGTCATGGCGGTCGTCCTCGGTGAGACCGGCGAGCGGGCCGGCGGCGCAGCCGCAGCCCTCCCCGCGCCACGCCTCCGCGCCCTCCTTGACGGCGACGGCGGCGATGAGCAGGCCGACCGCGGGGTCGAGCCACCACGCGCCGAAGGCCGCGTTGCCGAGCAGCCCGAGCAGCAGGGCGCCGGCCAGATAGGCGCAGAGCATATTCTGGCGGCCTTCGCCCTTGGTCGCGGCTGAGCCCATCCGGTCGGCGAGGCGCTGCTTGGCGATGCCCAGGTACGGCATGACGACCAGGCTGCTGGCGCTGAGCGCGATGCCCAGCCAGCTGACGTCCGGGTGCTCCCCGCCGACGAGGGCCCGGATGGACTCGATGCCGACGTACGGCGCGAGGATGAAGAACTGGACGGCGACGAGCCTCTGGGCGCGCTGCTCGGCGGCTGCGGAGAACATGCGCGCGCCGGTGAAGCGCCAGACGATGATCCCGCTGGCAAAGCCCTCGACGACCGAGTCCAGGCCGAAGCCGATGAGCGCGACGGAGCCGGCGAGGACGCCCGCGAGGATGGCGACACCGCCCTCCAGCGCCATGTAGGCGAGGCTCGCCCACGACAGCAACCTCACGCGCCTGGCGAGCTGGCGGTAGGCCTCGCGGTCGATGTGCGCCGCCGGCGCGGAGGCCTGCGGCAGCGGGCGGGCGGCGGGCGTGCTCACCGGGCCGGCTCGGCGCCGTCCATGACTGCGGCGAGCAGGGCGCGGCCGGCCTCGGTCACCGTGTACATGACCATCTTGCCGTCGCGCCGGCTGGCGACCAGGCCGGCGGCCCGCAGCGCGCGCAGGTGATGGGAGACGAGGTTCTCGGGGCGCTCGGCGACCCAGGCGAGGTCGCAGACGCACAGCTCGTCGGTCGCGGCCAGGGCCGCGGCGAGCGTCAGGCGGGTCGGGTCGCCGAAGGCCTTCGCGCGCTCGGCCGGCCGGCGCGCGGCTTCATCGCCGAGTCGAGCCGCGCGCAGGGCCTCCGCCTTCGGGAGGTCCAGGCACAGCAGGTCGCAGCGGTCGTCGGCCATGCGCGCGATCGTACCAATGTCTCAACGATCGTTGAGACGTCTTGCCCGGCCCGCGGTAGCATCTCGGGCGTCATGAGCGACGAGGCGTACATCGCGCTTCCGGAGGCACTCGAGCGTCCGGGCAACCACCCGTACAACTTCGGCTTCCCCACCGCGATGGGGCGCCTGCTGAGCGCGCACCCGCGCATCGGGCCGGCGTTCGGGCAGCTCTTCGGGGCGATCATGTTCGCGCCCGGTCCGCTCAGCCGCCAGGAGCGCGAGATGATCGCCGCGGTCACCGCGTCGGCGCAGACCTGCTTTTACTGAACGACGTCTCACGCAGAGTTTCTGCGTGCCGAGGGGGGCGACGACGAGCTGGCGGCCGCGATCCACGCCGGCCGCTGGCACGAGCTCGATCTACCGGAGCGCACGCGTGCCCTGTGCGAGATCGCCGACAAGCTCTCGCGCGACCCGACCGACGTGACGCGCGAGGACTGGGACCGGCTGCGGGCGCTCGGCTTGGGCGACGAGGACTGCCTCGAGGTCGCGCACGTCGTCGGCATCTTCAACCACCTCACGCGGCTCGCCGACGGGTTCGGGATCCCCGTCGATCCGCGGACGCTGGCGGCCGCCCGCGGCGGCGCGCCGCTGCAGCATCCGGCACCCGAGCAGGCCGCTCCCGATCCGGCGCGGTAGGCGCCGCGCGCAACCTCGGCCGGCTCCGGCGGGGGGCGCCGGTGCGCCGGCCGACCCCCGGAGCGCAGACCAGGGCGGCCGTGACGGCGCGACGCCGGCGTCGCGTGGCGCCGCTCGTGGAGGCCGTTGCTAGGTTCAGATCGCGATGACCGATCGCGACGATTCGATCATCAGGCGGGTGCTGTCGGCGGCCGGTCTGCTCGTGCTCGCGGCGAGCTTCGTGGTGGGCGCCGACCTGTTCGGCGTGCGCGGGGAGCTGTTCGGCAAGGCCACCGCGCCGCCGCGCGAGTCGGCCTTCAGCCGCATCGACAGCTCGAGCGCGGCGGCGACGAAGTCGGTCCTGCGCTCGCAGCCGTGGTGGCAGCAGGTCGGGCGCTTTCGCGGCACGGAGACGAGCGCAGCCGATCTGTTCCGGATCGGCGACGGCGCGATCCAGTGGCGGGCGACGTGGAGCTGTGACAGCGGTCGGTTCGTCGTGCGGGCGGCGGGCGAGAAGCGGCCGCTGATCGACGAGCCGTGTGCGGCGCGCGGGACCAAGGAGCTCACGAACCGGCCCCGCGGAGGGCTGCAGGTCGTCGCGGACGGGCGCTGGACGGTGCGCGTCGAGCAACAGGTGGACGTCCCGCTCGTCGAGCCGCCGCTGGCGACGATGACCGCGGCCGGTAGCGAGACGGTAGCGACGGGCTCCTTCTACCGCATCGACCAGGTCGGGCGCGGCCGGCTGACGATCCACCGCCTCGCCAGCGGCAGGTATGCGCTGCGGCTGAGCAACTTCTACGTGACCGCGAACATCGACCTCGAGATCCGCTTTCACCCGCTGCGCAAGCCGCGCACCACCCGCCAGTACCTCAGCAGGCCGTCGAAGCTCGTGGCGCCGCTCGACGTCACGACCGGATCGATGAACTTCCTCGTGCCCGCCGGGATCGACCCGCGCCGCTACCGCTCGGTCGTCATCTGGTGTCCGCTCATCACGAGCGCGTACGCCGCAGCGACGCTGGACCACCGCTCACCGGCTGCCGGAGCCGTCTCCTGATGGCGATGTCGCGCCGGACCCGGCGGCCGAGCGTCGCTGCGGCGACGACGCAACCGGGCACGGCGCTGCCCCCCTTCCCCGCGCCGGCGCCCGGCACGGGCGCGTCGCCGGCGCCGAGCGGGCCGCGACTCGTGCTGGGCCGTCGCACGATCCCGGTCGTGCTGCCCAACCGCCGCGATCCCCGGCTCAAGCTCTCGGCGATCATCATCACGCTCCAGGTGCTCGGGCAGACCGTGCTCGACTTCAAGGTCTCGATCGCCCAGATCCTCATCACGATCGGCACGTGCGCGGTCGTCGACATGGCCGTCACGCTCAGGCGCCAGGGCATCCTCGCGTGGCCCGCCAGCGCGCTGCTCACCGGCAACAGCATCGCGTTCATCCTGCGCACCAACGGCACCGACCACGGCGACTGGTGGAGCCTCAACGGCATCGAGTGGTTCATCGGCGCCGCGCTCGTCTCGCTGCTCGTCAAGTACCTCGTGCGCCCCGGCGGGCGCCACCGCTTCAACCCGTCGAACGTCGGGATCGTCTGGGCGCTGCTGATCATCGGACCGGTCCACGTCTTCCCCCAGTACCTGTGGTGGGGTCCGCTCGACGCCCCCGTCATCGCCGCGCTGCTCGTGATCGTGGTCGGCGCGGTCTGGATCCTTCGGGAGGTGCGGATGCTGGCGATGGCGGTCGCCTTCCTCGTCCCGTTCTGCGCGCTCATCGCGATCTTCGCGGCCGCCGGCAACAGCTTCCTCGCCATCTGGAGCGAGGCGCAGATCAGCGGCTTGGACTACTGGCTGAAGATCTGCACGTCGCCGGAGCTGCTCGTCTTCGTGTTCTTCATGATGTCCGACCCCGGGACCGCCGCGAGATCCCCGCGCGGGCGGATCATCTACGGCGCGCTGACGGCGCTGGTCGCCGCGGCCCTCGTGGCCGTGCAGCCGACCGAGTACGGCA
This sequence comes from Solirubrobacteraceae bacterium, assembly GCA_030681525.1. Taxonomy (GTDB): domain Bacteria; phylum Actinomycetota; class Thermoleophilia; order Solirubrobacterales; family Solirubrobacteraceae; genus CADCVQ01. The sequence continues at coordinate 4,006 of JAUXSD010000165.1, read as the reverse complement.
TCAAGGTCGCGATCCTGGCCAGCCTCACGCTCATCTGCGCGCTGGTCCCGCTCATCGAGTCGTTCGCCGGGCGGAGCGCCGGGCGGGCACCGGCGAGCGGCGATGCGCCCGCGCCCTCGCCAGAACCGCGGCCGGCGCTCGCCCGCAGACCGCTGCGGCCCGTGATGGTCGCGGTGGCGCTCATCGCGCTGACCGCCGTCGTCGGCACCGCGGCACTCGCCGACAACCAGGATCTCGTCTACATCGAGCAAGGACTGACCGGCCCGCGCAACGCCCAGTGAGCGTCGCGGCCGGTGAAACCCCCCGGCGGGGTGGGAAAGCCCCGACCAAGGGTGGGTACCGGCGGGACGCGCGCGCTCGTAGCGTGCGAGGCACACCATGACCACTCCCGTCGTCACAGAGATCAGGCGCCTTTCGCCTCACGCCACCCGGCTCGCCGCGCCGGCCGCCCCGGTGCAGACCGCGGCGCCCGCCGCCAGCCGCCGGTAGCCGTCCGCGGAGGGCGCGGACCGCCCGCGCCCGCGGCGCTACCGTGCCCTGCGTGCGGATCGCGACGTGGAACGTCAACTCGGCCAAGCAGCGCATGCCGCGGCTGCTGGCGTGGCTGGACGAGCGCCGGCCCGACGTCGTGTGCCTGCAGGAGACCAAGCTCGCCGACGACGCGTTCGCCGCGCTGCTCGGCGAGGAGCTGGCCGGCCGCGGCTACGAGGTGGCGGCGCACGGCGAGGCGGCGTGGAACGGCGTGGCGATCCTCTCGCGCGCCGGCCTGGACGATGTCGTGGCGGGCCTGCCCGGCGGGCCGGGGTTCCCGCACCCGGAGGCGCGCGCGGTGTCGGCCACCTGCGACGGCATCCGGGTGACCTCGGTCTACGTGCCCAACGGGCGCACGCCCGACTCCGAGCACTACCGCTACAAGCTCGCCTGGCTCGGCGCGCTGCGGGAGATGGTCGCCGCCGACCCGGAGCGCAGCCTCGTCTGCGGCGACATGAACATCGCGCCGACCGACGCCGACGTCTTCGACCCCGATGCCTACGTCGGCCAGACGCACGTGACCCCGCCCGAGCGCGCCGCGCTCGCCGACCTGCAGGCGATCGGCCTGCGCGACGTGGTGCGCGAGCGCTGGCCCGACCACGAGCGCCTGTTCACCTACTGGGACTACCGCGCCGGCATGTTCCACCAGGACTGCGGCATGCGGATCGACCTCGTCCTGGCGGGCGCGCCGATCGCCGAGCGGGTGCGGGCCGCCTGGGTCGACCGCCACGCCCGCAAGGGCAAGGGGCCAAGCGATCACGCGCCGGTGATCGTCGATCTCGACGAGGCGCCCGACGGGGACATCGGGCCGGTCGTGCCGCCGCCCTCCGCTCCCCGCGCCCGGCGCGGCGCGAAGCGGCTGCCGCAGGCCCCCTGAGCCGGGCCTACCGCTTGCGGTCGCGATCGCGCGAGGGCTGCACGCGCTTGGGCTCGCCCGGCATCTTCGGATAGTCGGGCGGGTAGGGCATGTCGCCGCTGCCCTGCGCCTCGTCGCGCTCGTAGAGGTCCAGCAGCGGCTGCAGGGAGTGGTCGACGTCGTCGATCGCGGCGTGGCGATCGCCGATGTCGGCGAAGCGCGCGGGCATCGTCGCGACGGTGAAGTCCTCGGGCACGACGTCCGCCAGCTCGTCCCAGGTCACGGGCGCCGAGACGGGCGCGCCGGGCTTGGGGCGCACGCTGTAGGCCGAGGCGATGGTGCGGTCGCGGGCGTTCTGGTTGTAGTCGACGAAGATCCGCTCGCCGCGCTGCTCCTTCCACCACTTCGTCGTCACCTCGCCGGGCATCCGCCGTTCGAGCTCGCGGCCGAAGGCGATGGCGGCGTGGCGGACGTCGGTGAACGACCAGCGCGGCTCGATCCGGACGTAGATGTGGATCCCGCGGCCGCCGGAGGTCTTGGGGAACCCGACGTAGCCGAGATCGGCGAGCAGCCCGCGCGCCTCGGCGGCGACGCGCTGAGCGTCGGCGAAGTCCGTGCCGGGCTGCGGATCGAGGTCGAGGCGCAGCTCGTCGGGATGGTCGACGTCCTCGCGGCGCACCGGCCACGGGTGAAACGTGATCGTGCCCATCTGCGCGGCCCAGGCGACGACGGCGAGCTCGGTGGGGCAGACCTCGTCGGCGCTGCGGCCCGAGGGGAACTCGATCCGCGCGGTCTGCACGTAGTCCGGCGCGCCGCGCGGGATCCGCTTCTGAAAGAAGGCGTCGCCGCCGCCCTTCTCGCGCGTCGACACGACGATGTCCGGGTGCACGCCCTTCGGCCAGCGCTCGAGCGTCACCGGCCGCCGCGCGAGCGCGCGCATGATGCCGTCGCCGACCGCGAGGTAGTACTTGACGACGTCGAGCTTCGTGATCTCGGGCGTGCGCTCGGTGCTCGGGAAGATCACGCGGCCGGGACTCGACACGCGCACGTCCCGATCACCGGCCTGCACGACCGTCGCGTCGGACGCAGCCATGCCACGGAGTTCTACCTGTCGGTCAGGCGGCGCGTGCCCGGCGCAGGCGCAGGTGGTTCACGCCGTAGGTCGCGAGGACGCCGGCCACGACGCAGGCAGCCGTCCGGGCTTCGCGCTCCCAGGGCGACTTGCCGGTGAGGATGTAGACGACCGTCGCGCCCGCGAGCGCCAGCGCGACGATGCCGAGCGCGAGCGACGCCCTGCGCTCGAGCGCGAGCTTGCGGCGCACGACCCGCACGCTCTTGCCGAGCTTCGCGAGCTTGATCGCCTTGGCGAGCTTCAGCGTCTTGAACGCCTTGGCCACGATGAGCAGCCGCAGCGCGGGCGCCGCCGCCAGGGCGAGCGGGACCAGCGGCGACGAGACGAGCACGACGAGAAGCTCCAGCCGGTGGCCCGCGATCCACGCGCGGCGGTCGCGGACGATCGACAGCATCACCGCGACCTCCACCGCGAACACGATCCACACCGTCCAGTGGCCGGCGATCTCGACCGTGTGCCAAGCGCCGTGCGGATGCGACAGCGACAGGGCGAGCAGCGGCAGCACCGCGAACGCCGCGGCGATGATCGGGACGCGGAAGCGCGCCTCCCAAGCGGCGGCGCGGGGATCGGAGTCGGGCGTCGGGGCCATGCACCGCAACGCTATGCGCCGCGAGCGAGCCGCGCGGGCCGGTACCGTTGCGGCATGAAGGAACGCATCGGCGGCGATCGCGGCAGCGCCCTCCAGCTCGTCTTCGGGCTGATCGTCTTCATGTGGGCGCTCGAGACGATCGACCACCTGGCGCCCGGCCGGCCGCTCGACGACTACGGCATCCATCCGCGCAACCCGAGCGGGCTGCTCGAGATCGTCTCCGCGCCGTTCCTGCACGTCGGCTTCGGGCACCTCATCTCGAACACCGTGCCGTTCGCGGTCATGGGCGCGGCGATCGCGCTCGGCGGTCTCGCCCGCGTGGCGCTCGTGACCGGGATCGTCGGCGTGGTCAGCGGCCTCGGCGTGTGGCTCATCGCGCCCTCCAACGAGGTCCACCTCGGCGCGAGCGGCCTGGTCTTCGGCTACGCCTCCTACCTCGTCATGCGGGGCATCCTGAGCCGGCGGCTGCTCGAGCTCGCCGTCGGCGTCGCGGTCGTCGCGATCTGGGGCATCGGGCTGCTGCAGGGCCTGCTCCCGCAGGAGCGCATCTCCTGGCAGGCGCACCTCTTCGGCGCGATCGGCGGTGTCTGCGCGGCGTCGATCCTCGCCGGCCGCCGGGCCGAGCCCGCCGCCGCGACCTGAGCGCCCGGCGTCTACGGCATCGATGACGGGATGCCCGAACGCCGCCGGCGAGCGCTTTACCGTCCTGCTTTGTGGTCGTCCGGCGACCCCAAAGCAGGACGGGTGGCTCGGAAACGGGCGGTCGTGTGCTCCGCGGGAGACATTGGCGAGTTAGTCGACGTGGCCCGAGGAAGTCGCCAATCGTCGCGCGAGCGCGGGCGCACGCACTCATCTCCTCACCGATGCCGTTAAGGCGAGCGGCACGACGAGCGCCCGC
>JAUXSD010000145.1 GCA_030681525.1 Solirubrobacteraceae bacterium | reverse complement strand
TACACCGCAAGATCGTCCGCGCCATCGCCGTTGAAATCACCGACGACCGGAAAGCCGCGCGGATCGCCGAACGGGACGGTGATCGGCGGACCGCCCGGCGGCAGCGCATTGCTGAGCTTAAACACGCCGCCCTCGAACGTGCCCGGCGTCCGCGTGCCGTTGCCGTCCCAATCGCCGATGATCGGCGTCAGCGGCTTGGTCCCGTACGAGAACGTCGTCGACGCACCCGCCGGCGGCAGCGACGTGGCCACCGACCAGTTCGTGCTCCCCGTCACCGTCACCGGCAGCGCCTGCAGCGCATGAGCCGCGCCCGCCGAGACACCCAGCCACACGAGGCCGGCCAGGCACGCAGCAAGCAGAGGACGGGTCCGGCGTCCCCCGCGACGGTCGGTGTCAGGCTCGCTGCGCACTTGCGGCGGCGAGCCTAGCCCCTCCCGTCAGCGGCGAGTATCCAATCTTGGACCTACGGAAGCCGTCCGGCCAGCGCCAGCGAGCTGAGGAGCGCGCCGCCGAGCAGCAGCAGCGCGCCGCCCGCGAACAGCGCGGTGATCTCCTGCTGCTCGGGCTCGGTGCCGATCTGGGAGCCGAGCGACTCGTAGACGGAGTCGAGCTCGTCGGCATCCTCGGCGCGAAACGCCTCGCCGCCCGACTCCGACGCGATCCGCTCCAGCGCCTCCGGGTCCGGTGGCACGTTGACCGTCCGGCCGCGCAGCACGATCGTCCCGTCCGGCGTGCCCAGCGCGACCGTGAAGATCGGTACCCGCAGGCGCCGCGCCTCGGCGGCCACGATGTCCGCGGCGGCGCCGTCCGTCGCCGATCCGTCCGACAGGAGGACCATCGCCGCCGGCGGCCGGCTCGCCGACGACCGGCGGACCTTGAGGTCGTCGAGGCCCGTGCGCAGGCCCGCGCCGGTCGCCGTGCCGGAGATCGGCTGCAGCGTGCCCAGCGCGTCCGCGACGGCGCCGTGGTCGGTCGTCGGAGTCTGGAGGGTCTGCGCGACCTCCGAGAACGCCACGAGGCCGACGCGCAGCTCATCGGGCACCTGGTCGAGGAAGTTCAGCGCGGCCTGGCGCGCCGCCTCCAGGCGCGTCGGCTGCACGTCGGTGGCCGACATCGAGCGCGATACGTCGGTGACGAGCACGACGGACGCGCTTCGGACCGGGACCTGGATCGTGCGCTCGGGCCGTGCGAGCGAGAGCGCGAGCGCCGCGAGCGCCAGCGCGAACAGCGCGAGCGGCAGATGGCGGCGCCATGCGGGCTCCTCGCCGGCGACGGCGGCGAGCGTCGGCAGCGCGGTGAAGCGGACCGGGTAGCGCCGCCGGCGCCGCTGGGCCGACACGTGCGCGAGGATCGCGAGCGGCACGGCGGCCAGGCACAGCAGCGCGAGCGGCGAGGCGAAGCTCATCGCAGCGCCCGCCCCAGCGCCCTGAGCCAGTCGCCGTTCGTCGAGAGCACCACGTGCTGAGCCGCCGCCTTGCGCAGCTCGGCGGCGACGATCGCGCGCTCCTCCGCGGCGGCGGAGGCGAAGCGCTCGCGCAGTCCGCGCCGCGAGGTGTCGACCTCGATGAGCCGGCCGCTCTCGGGATCGACGAGCGCCAGGCGGCCGACGGGCTCGAGGCGCTCCTCGCGCGGATCGCGGATCTCGACGGCGAGCACGCGGTGGCGCGCGCCGAGCGCGCGCAGCGGCCGCGGCCAGTCCAGCGCACCGCGGAAGTCCGACACGACGACCACGAGGCCCGGCTGGCGCGCGAGCCGGCCGGCCTTGTGCAGCACCGGCGACAGGCCGCGGTCCGCCGCGCCGTCGACGGCGACGCCCTCGGCGAGCAGCCGCTTGAGGCCGATCTTCGCGTGCGGCCCGCCGCGCGGCGGCAGCATCGTCTCCGGGCCGCCGGCCGTCAGCACGGCGAGCCGCCCGCCGTGGCGCGTGGCGGCGCGCCCGACCACCTGGGCGACGCCCTCGGCGACGTCGGACTTCAGCCGGTCGGCGGTCCCGAACGCCATCGAGGCCGAGAGGTCGAGGACGAGCCAGGTGGTGAGGATCCGCTCGGGCACCTGCAGGCGCACGTGCGCCTGGCCGGTGCGCGCGCTGGCGGCTGCGTCGAGCTGGCGCACGTCGTCACCGAGCTGATAGGGCCGCAGCTGCGCGAGCTCGGTGCCGCTGCCCACGCCCGGCGCCATCCGGTCGCCCGGGAAGACGCCCGCTCCGCGACGCGCGAGCGACAGCGCGAAGGCGTCGACGAGCGCGGCCGGGATCGGCCCCGGCCCCTGGCGCGCGGGCGGGACCCGCAGCGTGTGCACGGACGCCGGCATCGACGGCCTATGCCGCGTCGTACTCGGTCGGGGCGGCCGGCACGCCGGACTGCGCGGCGCTGCCGACTGCCGTGAGCAGGCGGTCGAGGATGTCGTCCGCGCTGACGCCGTCCGACAGCGCGTCGTAGGACAGCACGAGGCGGTGGCGCAGCACGTCGGGCGCGAGGTCGCGCACGTCGTCGACGAGCACGTGGCGGCGGCCGCGCAACAGCGCCAGCGCCTGACCGGCCTGGACCATGCCGATCGCGCCGCGCGGGCTGGCGCCGTACTGGATGAGATGCGACAGGTCGCCGAGGCCGTAGCGCTCGGGATGGCGCGTGCCGTCGACGAGCTGCACGGCGTAGGCGACGACCTCGCGGTCGACGAAGACCTCGCGCACCGCGCGCTGGAAGCGCTCGAGCTCGGGCATCGACAGGCGCACCGCGACCGACTCCGCCGGCTGCAGCGAACGGCCGACGACCGAGGCCTCCTCGCCCAGCGTCGGGTAGTCGACGAGCACCTTGAACAGGAAGCGGTCGATCTGCGCCTCGGGCAACGGGTAGGTGCCCTCGGACTCGATCGGGTTCTGCGTGGCCAGCACGAGGAACGGATGCGGCACCGGGAAGCTCTCGGTGCCGATCGTGACCTGGTGCTCCTGCATGACCTCCAGCAGCGCCGACTGCACCTTGGCCGGCGCGCGGTTGATCTCGTCGGCCAGCAGGAAGTTGCCGAAGACCGGGCCGAGTTCGGTGTCGAAGCGCCCCGTGTCCGGGCGGTAGATGCGCGTGCCGACGAGGTCGGCGGGCACGAGGTCGGGCGTGAACTGGATGCGGCGGAACGTGCCGCCCATGACGTCGGCGAGCGTGCGCACGGTCAGCGTCTTGGCCAGGCCCGGGACCCCCTCGAGCAGCACGTGGCCGCCGGTCAGCAGCGCGACGAGCAGGCGCTCGAGCATCGCGTCCTGGCCGACGATGACGCGCTTGACCTCGTAGAGGACCTCCTCGAGGACCTTGCGCGGCTGGCGGCCGGGATCGTCGCCGGGCTGCGGCGACGAGGGCGGCGTGGAGTAGTTGGAGAAGCTCATGGGTTCGTCCTCGGGTCCTTTCGTGTCAACTCAGACAAGCCTGCGAAACCAGTGCAGCGACAGCAGCGCCCCGCCGGCCAGCAGCAGCAGCGCTCCGCCGCTGAACGCCGCGGTGACCTCGCGCTGCTCGTCGCGGTAGCCGATCCGCGAGCCGAGCGCGTCGTAAACGGCGCTGAGATCCTTCGCCGTGTCGGCGGTGTAGGCGCGCCCGCCGGAGATCCGGGCCACCTCGCGGCTCTCGACCGGATCCGGCGGCACCGGCCGGGTCTCGGTCGTCCCGTCACTGCGCCGCACCTGGATCGTTCCGGTCTCGGTGCCGAGCGTCACGGTGTAGATCGGGATCTTCAGGTCCTTGGCGCGCGCAGCGATCTGCGTGGGCGGACGGCCGCGGACCGACTTGCCGTCCGACAGCAGGATGATCGCCGACGGCACCCGCTGGCCCGACTCGTCCTTCTGGGCGGCGAGCACGCCGAGCGACAGAGCGAGGGCCTCGCCGGTGGCCGTTCCGCCGCTGGGCTTCAGCGCGCCGATCGCCGCGCGCACCGCGGCGCGGTCGGTCGTCGGGCTCTCCGCCAGCCGCGCGTTGTGGTTGAACGCCACGAGCCCGACACGGACGGCGTCGGGCACCTGACCGAGGAAGCGCTCGGCCGCGGACCGCGCGGCCTGCAGGCGACTGGGCGGGACGTCGGTGGCCTGCATCGAGCCCGAGTAGTCGGTCGTCAGCATGATCGACGCGCGCTCGACCGGCACCGCGACCGTCGTCTGCGGCTTGGCCAGCGCGAAGATCAGGATCGTCAGCGCGAGCGCGTAGGCGACCAGCGGCGCGTGACGCCGCCAGCCCGGGGTGCGCGGCACGACCGACGCCTGCAGGGCGGGCATGACGAACGCGGCAGCGGCCGCGCGGCGGTCGCGCTCGTGGCGCACGTAGGCCACGATCGCGAGCGGCACGAGCGCCAGCGCGAGCAGGAAGATCGGAGCGCCGAAGCTCATAGGGTCCCGCGACTCATCCGCGGACCGCTACGGCCCGGGCGCGGACGGGGTGCTCGCGCTCTCCGGGCGCGTGCCGAGCGTCACCCGCACGGTCTCGTCGCGGCCGGCGCGGCGCAACTCGACGTCCACCTCGTCGCCGGGGCGGCGGCTCGTGATGACCGAGCTGATGTCCTCCGGGGCGCGGATCTCCTGCCCGCCCACGCGGGTGATCGTGTCGCCGATCTGGATGCCGCCCTGCTCGGCCGGTCCACCGGGCACCACGTTCGAGACCAGCGCGCCCTGGCCGACCGTGCTGGGCCCGGTCTCGATGCCGACGTACGCGCGCTTGATCGAGGACCCGGTGCGCAGCCGCGGAACGACCTGGCGCACCGTGTTCGACGGCACCGCGAAGCCGATGCCGACGCTGCCGCCGCTACCGCTCGTGGTGGCGATCTGCGAGTTGACGCCGATCACGCGCCCGGCGGCGTCGAGCAGCGGGCCGCCCGAGTTGCCGGGGTTGATCGGAGCGTCGGTCTGGATGACCTTGTCGATCGAGAAGCCGTTGGGGGCCTTGATGTCGCGACCGAGGCCGGAGACGATCCCGGCGGTCGCCGTGCGGTCCAGGCCGAGCGGGTAGCCGATCGCGATCGCCAGATCGCCGACCCGGACGCTGTCGGAGTCGGCCAGCGTCAGCGGCTTGACGCCGCCCGCGTCGGAGGGGTCCACGCGCAGCACGGCGAGGTCCGACGAGGAGTCGGTCCCCAGCACCTCGGCGTCGACGCCCTCGCCGTTGTCCTCGAAGCGCACCTGGACGTTGCTCGAGCCGGCGACGACGTGGGCGTTGGTGACGATCGTGCCGTCGGAGTCGACGACGAAGCCGGTGCCGCTCGCCACGCCCTGGCCCTCGCGGCTGCGTACGAAGACGACGCTGGGGCTGGCCTTGGCGTAGACCTCGCGAACGGCGCGCGAACGGGCGTCGGGCGCGACCCCGCCGGGCGCGGCGGGCAGCGCGGCGATCGACCCCGACGAGCCGATGTCGTCGTCGAGCAGGAGCTTCGCGCCGAGGATCCCGGCACTGAAGAGCACGCACGCCAGCAGCACGCCGAGTCCCACGAGGGGCCACAGGCGGCGCGGCGGCGCGGGCTGCGGCTCGGAGGCGAAGTTCGGGGGAGGCTGGACCTGGGTGCGCGGGGCCAGCCACTGCGTGTGCTCGTCCTCCTCGCGCGGGTCGGTCCAGAGGCGCCCGGAGCCGGGGTTGCGGCCGGGTGTCTCGTCGTCGTTCATGGGATTCAAGGTAGGAGGAGGATGTCAACGATTCGTAAGTTGAGCGCCGTTTTGCGTAAGACCGGCGTAAGACCGGGTCAAGCTGGCGCGAAGGCCATCACCTCGACGCGGTGACCCGCCGGGCAGCGGACGAACGCCCGAGGCGAGCCCCAGTACTCACGGCGCGGCTGCGGCTCGTAGCCGGCCGCCCGCAACGCGTCCAGGGTCGCCGCGAAGTCCGTGGCGACGACCGCGACGTGGCCCTGCGGCGCGACGACCGGCGCGTCGGCGTAGAGCAGGTGGATCTGCGTCGCGCCGGCCTGCACCCAGGTCGAGCGGGCGGCGAGCGCGGGCGGCGCCTCGACGCGGTCGAAGCCCAGCAGCGCCCAAAAGCGCACGCAGGCGGCGACGTCGGCCTCGCGGACCTCGATGGCGACATGCTGGATCATGCGCCTTCACGTACCCGCCGGACGTTCCCGGCATGGATGACGCGCTGGGCCGCCCCGCGGCGGGCCATCGGCAGCTCGCCGTCGGGCAGCTTGGCGAGGTAGTTGACGTCCTCGCGCAGGATCGCCGCGGCACGCGCGCCGTCGATCACCTCGCCGTGGCCGGGCACGACGTGCGCGGCGGCGTGCACGAGCGGCTCCAGGCGGCGCAGCGTCGCCAGGTAGGCGTCGCGCGAGCCGCCTTCGGAGATCATCGGGACCTCGACGGGCGAGACGTAGTCGCCCGCCACGAGCACACGCGCCCAGTCGATCCAGATCGCCATGCCGTCCGCGGTGTGGCCGTCGGCGGGATGCAGCTCGAGCTCGGTGTCGCCGATCTCGCAATGGCCGGGGACCGGCAGCGCCTGCACCTGGCCCAGCGACAGCGGGGTCGCGCGAGCGACGTAGTGCTCGTCGTCGAAGGCGCGCAGCTCGCGGGCCGCGGCGCCCGGCTCGGCGGTCAGGCGGGCGGCGGTCGTCTCGGCTACGCCGAGGGCGGCGCTGGGGAAGGCCAGCCGGCCGAGCAGGTGGTCCCAGTCGGCGTGCGTGGCGAGCAGGCCGCTGAGGTGAAAGCCCGCGTGCTCGAGCACGGCCGGCAGGACCTCGAGCTCGTCGGGGAACACCGGCGAGTCGATGACGAAGCACTCGTCGCCGCCGCGGACGATCGTGCACGTCGTCTGCCACATGCGGCTCGTGACGACGAGCACGTCGGAGTGCAGCCCGACGACGCGCATCGGCGGCGGACCGCCTCCCTACAGGCCGAGGAGCTTGATCGCCTCGAGGAGGTTCTTCGCCTCGGCGGTCGGCTTCTTCTGGCCCGGCTCGAGCGTCTCCTTGCTGCGGTTGACCCAGATCACGGGGATCTTGTTGGCCACGCAGGGGGCGACGTCGTGGTAGTAGCTCGCCGAGATGTGGACCCAGCCCTTCTTGGTCCCCATCCGCCGCGCGAACTCGGTGAAGTGCGCCATGTCGGGCTTGTAGGAGCGCACCTGCTGGGCGGTGACGACGAAGTCGAAGTCGTGCGGGATGTGGCGCCGCGTCTGGCCCAGCAGCTTGTCGTCGATGTTCGAGATCAGTCCGGTCTTGAAGTTCTTGGTGACCTTGTTGAGCTGCGGGTTGGCCTCCTTGAAGGCCGGCCAGCGCTGCACGCTGTCGGGCAGAAAGCCCGAGCGCGAGGGTTCCAGCGGCCAGTCGAGGCGCTTGGAGATCTCGATCGCGGTGCGGCGCAGGACCTCGGCGTAGAGCTCGTAGGAGCCGCCCTCGATGTCGCGCTCGATCTCGTGGAAGTTGCGGATCAGCTCTTCGCGGTCGATCGTGAAGCCGTCGCGCGCGGCCTCCTTCTGAAACGCGTCGTAGACCCCTTGCTCCCAATCGATCAGGGTGCCGTAGACATCGAACGTGACGAGCGTGATCTGCTTGGGAAGGGCCATTGGGCCGCCATGATAGGAACTTGCCTGCGCAGGCCTCCGCGACACCGCGGCGTGAGGTCCCCCCGCATGCGTGAACTATTGTCAGACCGCCGATGGACCTTCTCGAGTACAAGGGCAAGCAGGTCCTGCAGCGCTACGACGTCCCGCTCGCTGCCGGCGAGCCGGCGCGGACCGTCGACGAGGCCGTGGCGGCGGCCGCGGGGATCGGCTACCCGGTCGTCGTCAAGGCGCAGGTGAAGATCGGCGGACGCGGCAAGGCGGGCGGGATCAAGCTCGCCGGCGACGCCGAGGCGGTGCGCGAGCATGCCGCGGCGATCCTCGGCATGGACATCCGCGGCCACACGGTGCGCGAGCTGTGGATCGAGCAGGCGACCGACATCGCCAGCGAGTACTACGCCGCCGTCGTCTTCGACCGGTCAGCGAAGTCGTCGCTGGTGATGCTCTCCACGCAGGGCGGCATGGACATCGAGCAGGTCGCCGCCGAGCGCCCCGAGGCGCTCGCCACCCTGCACGTCGACCCGCTCGTCGGCTTTCAGCCGTTCCACGGCCGGCGCCTGGCGTTCGAGGCCGGCGTCGACGGCGACGTCGTTCGCCCGGTCGCCGACATGCTCGCCACCCTCTACGCCGCGTACACCGGCGAGGACGCGACGCTCATCGAGATCAACCCGCTGATCATCACGCCGGACCGGCGGGTCGTCGCGCTGGACGCGAAGGTCACGCTGGACGACAACGCCGCCTTTCGCCATCCCGACCACGCGACGCTCGACGACGCGGGCGACGCCGACCCGCAGGAGCAGATGGCCAAGGAGCGCGGGCTGACCTACGTCAAGCTCGACGGCGACATCGGGATCTTCGGCAACGGCGCGGGGCTGGTCATGTCGACGCTCGACGTCGTCGCCCACGCGGGCGGCGCGCCGGCGAACTTCCTCGACGCCGGCGGCGGCGCGAAGGCCGAGGCGATCGCCGCCTCGGTCGACGTGATCTTGTCGAACCCGAACGTCAAGGCCGTGCTGTTCAACGTCTTCGGCGGGATCACGCGCTGCGACGAGGTCGCGCGGGGGATCATCGACGCCTACGGGATCCTGGAGCCGACCGTGCCGTTCGTCGTGCGGCTGGACGGGACCAACGACGCCGAGGCGCGCAAGCTGCTGGCGGACGCCAACCTGCCCAACGTGCACGCCGAGGCGACGATGGACGGCGCCGCGGCGCGGGTCGTCGAGCTGGCGCGCGGCGGCGGTTCGTCATGAGCATCATCGTCGGCGAGGACACGCGGCTCGTGGTCTCCGGGCTGACCGGCCGCGAAGGCACGTACCACGCCCTGAACAACCGCTCCTACGGGACGGACGTCGTCGCGGGCGTGACGCCGGGCAAGGGCGGCCAGGACGTCGAGGGCATCCCGGTCTTCAACACGTTCCGCGCGGCGGTCGCCGAGACCGACGCCAACACGGCGATGATCTTCGTGCCCGCCCGCTTTGCCGCCGACTCGATCCTCGAGGCCGAGGACGCGGGAATCGCGACGATCATCGCGATCACCGAGGGCATCCCCGCGCACGACGAGCTGAGGGTCTTCAACGTGCTGCGCCACAACCCCGACGTGCGCCTCGTCGGCCCCAACTGCCCGGGCGTCCTGTCGCCGGGCAAGGCGAACGTCGGGATCATCCCGGCGCAGTTCTTCAAGCCCGGCAACGTCGGCGTGGTCTCCCGGTCGGGCACGCTGACCTACCAGATCGGCAACGAGCTGGCCCGCAGCGGCTTCGGCAACTCGACGATCGTGGGGATCGGCGGCGACCCGGTGCCGGGATCGTCGTTCGTGGACGTCATCGCCCTGTTCGAGGCCGACCCCGAGACCGAGCTGATCGTCATGAGCGGCGAGATCGGCGGGTCCGCGGAGGAGGAGGCGGCGGCCTACATCGCCGACAACGTCTCCAAGCCGGTCGTCGCCTACATCGCCGGCCTGACCGCGCCGCCCGGCAAGACGATGGGCCACGCCGGCGCGATCGTGTCGGGCTCCAGCGGCGGCGGCCAGGCGAAGATCGACGCGCTGGAGGCGGTCGGCGTGCGCGTCGGCCGGACACCCACGCAGGTCGCGGTCATCGCGATGGAGATCCTCGGCGGGTAGGCGAGTCGGCCGGCCACGGCGGCCGGCCTCGCGCCGGGTGAGGTGAAGCGGTTCACCCCGGCAGGTGACGTAAGCAGCCTGCCGCGGCCGGATGCTGAGCTTGTCATCAGCACCGTCGCGCCGAGGAGGCCGTCATGTCGCAGTACACCCAACTTCCGGTTGTCTCCGAGACCCAGCTCTGGGTCTCGTGGCTCATCGCCCTCGTCACGCTCGTCGCGCTTGTCGGCGCGGTCGTCGTGGCGATCGTGCTCGCCGTCGCCTGACGGCGTCCGGCGTCCGCGCGGCGCCCGCAACGCGACGCGAAACCCTGCCGGGCGGCGCGACCGCCGTCCCACACCACGGCGCCGCTACAGGACCCTGCGCATGTCGCGCGCGTCGAGCTCGCCGCCGAGCGGCTCGAAGCCGCGGCGCTCGTACATCCCGCGCGCGGGGTTCTCGAGCTCGACGACGAGGTCGATCGCCGGGTGGCCGGCGGCGCGGGCCTGCTCGATCGCGCGATCGAGCAGCTGCCCGCCGATGCCGTGTGCCCGATGGGCGGGCATCACGGCGACCGCCATCTCGGGCACGGGCCGGCCGTCGTGCTCGCGGGCGGTCAGGTTCAGCCGGTACCAGCAGGCTCCCGCAGGCTCGTCGTCGTAGGTGACGACGACGCCGCCGTCGCCCGGCCGGCCGAGGTCGGCGAAGGCGTAGGGCGGCACGAGGACCGGCGGCGGCAGGCCGTCCGCCGTGGGCACGAGCTGCCAGGCCACCGTGAGGCGCAGCATCTCCAGCAGGAAGGGCGCGTCGGCGGGCTGGATGTCGCGGAAGGCGTAGTGCGTCACGGACTCCATGGTGGCGGGTCGGCAGAGCGAACTCTGAGGATGCGGCTGGCGTGGGCCACGAGGTCACGTCCGTCAAACCGCACTCCGAGGATGTCGGTCGGTGTCTCGCCTCGGCGTGCACAACTGCCGGATCGATGCACGCCCGCGCGATCTCCGGCAGTTGTGCACGCATGTGGTGCACAACTGCCGCGCATCGGCGCGGACGGAAGCGAACCGGCAGTTGTGCACCCTCGCCGAGACTCATCGCGCCGCCCGACACACCTTCAGAGATGCCGTTTGACGGACGCCGATGACTCAAGGGGGCGAGTTCTGACCGCCTGCGACCTACAGTGATCAGATGCCCGCCACGACCGACCTCACCACCCGCGCCACCGAGCTGCTGCACGAGCTGGCCGGCGCGGAAGCGGTGTTTCGCGAGCACCAGCTCGAGGCGATCGCCGACCTCGTCGAGGACCGCGCGCGGGTGCTGTGCGTGCAGCGCACGGGCTGGGGCAAGTCGGCTGTCTACTTCATCGCGACCGCGCTGCTGCGCGAGCGCGGGTCGGGCCCCGCGCTCATCGTCTCGCCGCTGCTGGCGCTCATGCGCAACCAGATCGCCGCCGCGCAGCGCCTCGGCATCCGCGCCCACACGGTCAACTCGACCAACCGCGATGCCTGGGAGGAGATCCAAGCCCTGCTCGACGCCGACGCCGTCGACCTGCTGCTGATCAGCCCCGAGCGCCTCAACAACCCGCAGTTCCGGGCCCGCATGCTGCCGGTGTTCGCAGAGCGAGTCGGGCTGCTCGTCGTCGACGAGGCGCACTGCATCTCCGACTGGGGCCACGATTTCCGCCCGGACTACCGGCGCATCGCCGACATGCTCGAGCGCCTGCCCGACGGCGTCGGCGTGCTGTGCACGACGGCGACCGCCAACGACCGCGTCGTGGCCGACGTCGAGGAGCAGCTGCGCACCGGCCACAGCGGCGCGCCGCTCGTCGCCTACCGCGGCCCGCTCGGGCGCACGAGCCTGCGCTTCGAGGTCGTCGAGCTGCCCGGCCAGGCCGACCGGCTGGCCTGGCTGGCGACGTACCTCGGCGACATGCCGGGCTCGGGCATCGTCTACACGCTGACCAAGCGCGACGCCGAGCAGGTGGCGCAGTGGCTCACCGCGCACGGCGTCGCCGCCGAGGCCTACACCGGCGAGATCGAAACGGAGCGCCGGATCGCCGTCGAGGATCGCCTGCTGGCCAACGAGTGCAAGTGCGTCGTCGCGACCAGCGCGCTGGGCATGGGCTACGACAAGCCCGACCTCGGCTTCGTCGTGCACTACCAGGCGCCCGGCTCGGTCATCGCCTACTACCAGCAGGTCGGCCGTGCCGGCCGCGCGATCGAGCGCGCCGAGGTCGTCCTGCTGCGCGGCGCCGAGGACCGCCGCATCCAGGACTTCTTCATCGAGCAGGCCTTTCCCCGCCGCGAGCTCGTCGACCGCGTCCTCGAGCACCTCGACGAGGTCGGTGCCGAGGGGGCCTCGACGCCGGAGCTGACCGCGATGGTCAACCTCGGCAAGAGCCGCATCGACGCGATGCTGAAGGTGCTCGACGTTGAGGGCGCGGTCTCGCGCGACGGCAGCCGCTGGGTGCGCGAGCCCGGCAGCGAGTGGGCCTACGACGCCGAGCGCTACGAGCACATCACCGCGCTGCGCCGGCGCGAGCAGGCGACCATGGCGAGCTTCGGCGCGGACGGGCGCTGTCTCATGCGCGCGCTGCAGGAGGAGCTCGACGACCCCGCCCCGCAGGACTGCGGGCGCTGCTCGGTCTGCACGCAGCCGCGCTACGACGGCCCGCTCGACCCGGCCCTCGTGCGCGAGGCGATCGACCACCTGCGCTCGCAACCGCTGAAGCTCGACACGAAGAAGATGGCGCCCGACCCCGAGGGCCGGATGCGCAAGATCCCCGCCGAGTTCGTCGTCGAGGAGGGCCGCGCGCTCGCGCGGCTGGGCGACGGCGGCTGGGCCCCGGTGGTCCAGGCCGGGCTGCGCGAGGGCCGCCTCTCCGACGAGCTGCTCGACGCCGTCGACCGCCTCGTGCGCGCGTGGAACCCGCCGGTGCGTTGGATCACCGTCGTCCCGTCGGCGACGCACCCGGGCGTCGTCGAGGACCTCGCTCAGCGCCTCGCGAGCACGCTCGGCATCCCGTCCCTGGCGCTGCTGCAGCGCACGGGCGACCGTCCGCCGCAGCGCGACATGGCCAACGCCGCGCTGCAGGCGGCCAACGTGCGTGGCGCGTTTGGCGTCATCGCCGATCCGCCGCCCGAGGGCGGGCTGCTGCTCGACGACACGCGCCTGAGCGGCTGGACGCTGGCGATGGCCGGCGGCCAGCTGCGCCGCCGCGGGGCGGGCGCGGTCTACCCGCTCGTGCTCGCGACGGCGTTCTGAGCGCGGCCGCGGAACGGCGCCGCGAGCAGCGCGAACATCGCCGCGGCCAGCAGCGCCGCGCCGGCGATGTAGAACGGCCACGGGCCCAGCAGGTCCAGCAGCGAATCGGGCGGCTTGCGGCGCAGGAACATGTAGTTGCCGCCGGTCGCCAGGCAGCCGACCGCCGCCGCGGCCGCCAGCGCGACCGTCGCGGCAAACGCACGCACCGCCGCGCCCCGCCGCGGCGCGATGCCGCGGCCGGCCACGAGCAGCAGCGCGGCCGCGACCACGCCACCGTGGGTCGCGAAGTACGTGACGTACAGGACGTCGGGGAACTCATGGCCGAGGTCCGGCGTGAGCGTCGCCTGCAGCGCGCCGGTCAGGCCCCAGAAGTACGTCAGCTCGACGAGCGCGGGACGCGCGCTCCACAGCGCGGCCACGGCCACGAGCGTCGCCGCGTCGGACAGGTGCAGCGGCAGGTACAGGCGCACCGTCCAGATCCCGCGTGACTCCGCGACGGCGTGATCGGTGAGGTAGGCGGCCAGCACGACGACGGCGAGCGCCCGCGACGCCGGCACGAGCCACGCGCCCGGCCGCGCTCGGGCCACGACAAGCAGCGCGGCGCCGACCGCGGCGATCGCAAGCAGGGCGCCGACGTGATCGGCCGACAGCAGCTCCATCGGCTCAGGCCTGCCCCGGTTCGAGCCCGCGCACGGTCGACCGCTACCCTCAAAATCACATGGCCGACACCATCTCCTTCGCGCGCGGCGCGCCCTCGCTGGACATCGTCGATGTCGACGGCTTGCGCGACGCCGCCACCCGCGCCTTCACCAACGACCCGGGCGGCGCGACCGCCTACGGGACCAGCATCGGCTACGTGCCGCTGCGCCGCTGGATCGCCGAGCAGCACGGCGTCGACGAGACCAACGTGCTCGTCACCAACGGCTCCATGCAGGCGGACGCGTTCCTGTTCGAGACGCTGGTCTCCGACGGCGACGTCGTCGTCGTCGAGAAGCCGACGTACGATCGCACGCTGCTGAACCTCGGCTCGCACGGCGCCGCGGTGCGGATGGTCGAGCTCGAGACCGACGGCATCGACGTCGCCGAACTGCGCCGCCTGATCGAGGGCGGCGTCACGCCGAAGCTCGCCCACGTCATCCCGAACTTCCAGAACCCGGCGGGCTACACGCTCTCGCGGGCCAAGCGCAGCGAGCTGGTCGCGCTGGCCGCCGAGCACGGCTTCATGATCTTCGAGGACGACCCCTACAAGCACATCCGCTTCAGCGGCGAGGACCTGCCGACGATGCTGTCGATGGACGAAAGCGACACCGTCGTCTACGCGTCCTCGTTCTCGAAGACCGTCTGCCCCGGCATCCGCGTCGGCTACCTCGTCGGGCCCGCCGAGCTCATCGCGAAGATCGCCAAGCTCGCAACGAACACGTACATCTCGCCGAACATGGTCGCCCAGGCGATCGTCTACGAGTTCTGCGCCTCGGGCGCGATCGACGACTCGATCGCGACCGTCAAGGCAGCGCTCGCCGAGCGCGTCGCGACGCTCGACGCCGCGCTGAAGGAGCACCTGCCCGAGGCGCGCTACACGCTGCCCGAGGGCGGCTACTTCATGTGGGTCGAGCTGCCCGAGGGCACCGACGTCGCCGCGATGTTCGGCGCCGCCGCCGAGCGCGGCGTGCAGTTCGTCAAGGGCACGGACTTCCTGCTCGAGGGCGGCGAGAACACGCTGCGCCTGGCCTACTCCGGCGTGACGAACGACCGCATCGACGAGGGCGTCAGGCGCCTCGCCGAGGCGTATCGGTCGCTGGCGGGCACCGCCGCAGTGGCGTAGGCCGCCCCTTCGACACATGTGCGCGGCGGGCTCAAGGCGAGCCCCCGCGCTGCCGATACACACAGACGGACAGGGCTATCTGACGAAGGGGTGTCGCTCTTGAGTTCGTCTTCCTCCACCATGGTGCAGCCGTTCTGCGTCGATGTCGTGCCGGGCCGCGACGAGGTCGTCGTCGAAGCGGTCGGCGAGCTCGACCTGGAGTCCGCCGGCGTGCTCGAGCGCGCGGTCGCGCGGCTGCGCGACGGCGGCCACGACCACATCGTCGTGGACCTGCGGCAGGTCGGGTTCATCGACTCCACGGGCCTGCGCGTGCTCATCGGCCTGCACCGCGACGCTCAGCGCGAGGGCCGCGCGATCAGCCTCGTGCCCGGGCCGCCCCGGGTGCAGCGCATCTTCGAGCTGACCGCCACGCACGCGCTCTTTCACTGGCGCGACTGAACGCCCCGTTCGCTCGGCTCACAGCACCAGGCTGAGCCCAAGTGCCAGGCTGAAGCCGATCGTCCCCAGCAGGGTCTCCATCACCGTCCACGTCTTCAGCGTCGTCTTCTCGTCCATCCCGAAGAAGCGGCTGACGAGCCAGAAGCCGGAGTCGTTGACGTGTGACAGCACGGTGGCGCCGCCGGCGATCGCGATGACGATGAGCGCGAGGTCGGGCTCGCTGAGGCCCTCCGTCGCCTCGATGACCGGCGCCATGATCCCGGCGGTGGTCGTCAGCGCAACCGTCGCCGAGCCCTGAGCGACCCGCAGGGCGACGGAGATCACGAACGCGGCGACGATCACCGGCAGGCCGATGTCCTCGAGCGTCGTCGAGAGAGCCGTGCCGACGCCGCCGGCGCGCAGTACGGCGCCGAGCATCCCGCCCGCCCCGGTGATGAGGATGATCGCGCAGACCGGGCCGAGCGCGCTGTTGGCGATCTCCTCGACGTCGGAGCCGCTGCGCCGCCGGCGCCAGCCGAGCAGGTACATGGCGGCGATGAGCGCGATCAGCAGCGCGATCGGCGTCTGACCGATGAGAATCGCCCACTCCACGACCGGGGCCTCCTCGTCGATCGTCCCGGCGGTGCCGAGCGTGCTCAGGCCGGTGTTGAGGAAGATCAGCCCGAGCGGCAGCAGCAGGACGAACAGCACCGTGCCCAGCGACGGCGGCGGCAGCCCGTCGCCGTCCTGCTTCTGATCGCCCGTGCCGTCGGCGCCCCGGCCGGGGCCTGCGGTCGTGCCCTCGACGGCCTCGTCGGCGGCGCGATCGGTCGCCTGCCCGGCGTTCCCGGTGCCGAGCACGTCGGGCACGGGGACGTGGACCCGCTCGGCGATCCACGTGCCGAACAGGTACGCGCCGACGTACCAGGTCGGCAGGCCGATCAGCAGGCCGAACACGAGCACGAGCCCGATGTTCGCCCCGATCAGCTCGGCCGCCGCGACCGGCCCCGGATGCGGCGGCACGAACGCGTGCATGACCGCGAAGGCACCGGCCACCGGCAGCCCGTAGCGCAGCAGCGAGCCGCCCATCCGCCGGGCGACCACGAAGACCAGCGGCAGGAACACGACGAGGCCGGCGTCGAAGAAGATCGGGAAGCCGAACAGCAGCGCGGCGATGCCGAGGGCCAGCGGCGCCCGGTCCTCGCGGAAGCGGCTGAGCAACGCGTCCGCGAGGACCTGCGCGCCGCCGGTCACCTCCAGCAGCCGGCCGAGCATCGCGCCGAAGCCGACGAGCAGCGCGACGCTGCCGAGCGTCGTGCCGAGCCCGCCGACGAGCGTGTCGACGATGTCGCCGGTCGGGATCCGTGTCGCGATCGCCACCAGCAGGCTGACGAGCACGAGCGCGACGAACGCGTGCAGCCGGACGCGCATGATGAGAAACAGCAGAAGCAGGACGGCGCCGAGGGCGATGAGCAGCAGCGGGCCGGTTGACAGGACTGGTTCTGGTGCCTCGGGCACGATCCCTCCTCAGGTCTCGCTCGGTTGTGGCTGCGGGGCGACCGGGAGGACGTCCTGCAACTCGGTGAGCGCCGCTGACGTCCGGCTGACCGCGGCGTACGTCGATTCGAAGTGCGGCAGCAGGCGCGCGTACGCCTCCGCCTCGTCGGCGTCGGGCCGCTCGATGTGCGTCACCGTCACGAGGTCGGCGGCATGATCGAGCGACTCGAGCATTCCCAGCGACGTCATGCCGAGCAGGGCGGCGCCGAGCGACGACCCTTCGGGCGAGGCCGCGAAGCCGATCGGCCGGCCGAAGATGCCGGCCAGGATCGAGCGCCACAGCGCGCTGCGCGCGAAGCCGCCGGTGGCGCGGATCTCGCGCACCTCCACCCCGGCGTCGCCGAGCGCGGCGAGCACGATCGCCAGCTGCATGCAGATGCCCTCGACCGCCGCGCGCAGCAGATGCTCGAGGCCGTGGGCGTGCGTCAGCCCGACCCACGCGCCGCGCGGGTCGCCCGCCCAGTGCGGCGCGCGCTCGCCCAGCAGCTGCGGCAGGAACAGCAGCCCGCCGCTGCCGGCGGCGGCGCGGCCGGCCGCCTCGAGCAGCGCCTCGGCCGGCGCCCGTCCCGCTTGGCGGGCCTCGTCGGCGAGCTGGCGCGCGACGGTCTCGGCCAGCCAGTCGAGCACCACGCCGCCGTTGTTGACCGCCCCGCCGACGACGTAGCGGCCGGGGGCGAGCACGTAGCAGAAGACCCGCCCGCGAGGGTCGACGCTCGGCTCGTCGGCGACGACTCGCAGCGCACCGCTCGTGCCGATCGAGCAGGCGACGCTGCCCGGGCGGATCGCCCCGAGCCCGAGATTCGCCAGCGGCCCGTCGCTGGAGCCGGCCACGACCGGCGTCCCCGGGGGCAACCCGACGGCGCGGCCGCCGTCCGCGCTCAGCCGCAGCACCTCGGTGGTCGGGACGAGGCGCGCAAGCTGGTCGGGTACGACGCCCGCGTACGCGAGCGCCTCGCTGTCCCACGTCTCGTCGCCGAGGTTGAACATCCCCGTCGCCGACGCGATGCCGTGATCGACGACGAGCTCGCCCGTCAGGCGCTGCAGCACGAGCTCCTTGACACCGACCCAGTGCTGCGCGCGCCGCATCGTGTCCGGGTCGCGCTCGCGGTACCAGCGCAGCTTGACGAGCGGCGACATCGGATGAATCGGGGTTCCGGTGCGCCGATGCAGCGCCAGGCCACGCGGTCCGCTGCGCAGCCGTGCGGCCTGGTCGGCCGCGCGTGCGTCGGCCCACGTGAGCACCGGCGAGATCGCGGTCGTCGAGGCGTCGAGGGCGATCAGCGAGTGCATCGCGGCGCTGAAGGCGAGCCCCTGCACGGCCAGGCCCGCCTCCTGCGCGCCGCGCACCGCCTCGGCCGTCGCGTCCAGCGTCGAGGCGAGCACCGCCTCGGGATCCTGCTCCGCCCACCCGGGGTGCGGATCGAGGAGCTCGTAGCCCGCCTGGCCGACGGCCTGCGCGACGCCGTCGGTCGTGAACGCGACCGCCTTGGCGCTCGTCGTCCCGATGTCCACGCCGATGATTGCGTCACGTCCGGCTGACGGCATGCGCCACCCTCCTCTGCGCCGCTGCTACCCCGCTGCGCGTCAGGCATGCACTCGACGATCGGTCGCGGGATTTGACACGGCGCGCCCGCGTGATGAGAGTTTCATCACGAACTCAACAGGGGGTCTCCGATGTCACGCCCGTTCTTGCGCAGAGGGCTGCTCGCTCTCACGCTCGTTCTCGTCGGACCGGCAAGCGCCGGTGCCGCTCCGAACAACAACAACTCGGCCAAGCTCACCCAGGCCGTCACGGTCGCCGGGATCTACGAGCACCTCAACGCCTTCCAGGCGCAGGCCACCGCCAACGGCGGCAACCGGTTCGCCGGTCTACCCGGCCACGATGCGTCCGCCCAGTACGTCTACGACCGCGCCCGCGCCGCCGGCTACGACGTGCGCTTCCAGGAGTTCGAGTACGAGGCCTTCGAGGACCAGTCGGTGCTGACGCGGCTGGCTCCAGCGCCGCAGAAGTCCTACACGCGCGGCTTCTTCCAGGAGTTCGTCGGAAGCAACCAGGCCCCGGAGGGCACGGTCACCGACACGGAGGTCTACGCCGTCGACATCATGAACCCGCCGCTCGGCGACTCGACCAGCGGCTGCGAGGACGACGACTTCGACGACTTCGTCGCGGGCTCGATCGCCCTCGTGCAGCGCGGGACGTGCAACTTCGTCGTGAAGTCCGTCAACGCCGAGGAAGCCGGTGCCTCGGCCGTCATCATCATGAACGAGGGCAACGCCGGCCGGACCGAGCTGGACTTCAACCCCGGCGTCGCCGGCACGAATATCCCCGTGGTCGCCACCTCGTCCGCGGTCGGCTTCGAGCTGAGCAACGGCGTCAACGACGGGCTGACCGGCACGCGGCTGAACCTCACCGTCGACTTCTTCAGCGAGACGCTGACGACGCGCAACGTCATCGCCGACAGCCCGCGTGGCGCGGGCGACAACGTCGTCGTCGTCGGCGCGCACCTCGACAGCGTGCTCGACGGGCCGGGGATCAACGACAACGGCTCGGGCTCCGGCACGATCCTCGAGATCGCCGAACAGATGACGAAGGTCAAGCCGCGCAACCAGGTGCGCTTCATCTGGTTCAGCGCCGAGGAGTCGGGTCTGATCGGCTCGAACTTCTACGTCGCCAGCCTGTCCGCGGCCGAGCGCGCGAACATCGCGGCGATGCTGAACTTCGACATGGTCGCGTCGCCGAACTTCGCGCGCTTCGTGTACGACGGCAGCGACCCCGACGCGCCCGCCGGCTCGGGGGCGATCGAGGATCTGTTCAACTCCTACTTCGCCAGCCGCGGGCTGGCGTTCGAGCCGACGCCGTTCGACGGCCGCTCGGATTACGGCCCGTTCATCGCGGCGGGCGTCGACATCCCGGCGGGCGGCCTGTTCACCGGTGCGGAGGTTCCCAAGACCTCCGCTCAGGTGCTGCTGTACGGCGGGACCGCAGGGATCCCGTTCGATCCCTGCTACCACCAGGCGTGCGACACGATCGCGAACATCAACGACACCGCGCTGGACCAGATGTCCGACGCGGCGGCACACGCCACGATCACGCTCGCGCAGAGCACGGCGGCCGTCAACGGCAAGCGCGGCAAGGGCAACTTCAAGCCCAAGCCTGCGCCGGAGACGCCGATCGCGCTGTAGCGCCGACGCATCCGCAGGGAAGGGGCCGGGAGCGATCCCGGCCCCTTTGCTGCAAGCCGCCAACGCGGGCGACATGCTCGAGGCCGGCCCTACTCGTCGCGCATGCCGTCCGGCGAGATGACCTGCACGCCGACCTTGACCTCCGGCGCGCGCTTCGTGCGCGACGGCCGCTGCGGCCGGCGGGTGAAGCGCTTCTGCCAGAGGCCCACGAGGCCGATCTTCCAGGCGTAGTAACCCGTCTTGCCCGGCGTGATCGAGAAGTCCATGACGCGCAGGTGCGCCAGCACGCGCTTGGTCAGATACGCCGTGCGCAGCACGAGCCCGAGGCGCGGATAGAGCTTCTGCGGCTCGCTCGACGCGCGCACGCGGCCCATCAGGCGGTTCCACAGCCACGGCGGCGGGCGCCAGATCGCGATGAGGTACAGCATGATGTTCGCCCACCGCGGCGGGATCGCCAGATACGACTCGTCGATGTCGTCGAGGTCGACGCCGCGCTCCTCCATCGCCGCCGCCAGCCCCGTGTTCGGGATGACCTTCAGCGAGTAGATGAACAGCGTGTAGGGCCGGTCCATGAGATACAGCAGCTGGAGCGTGGCCTTGACGTCGTCCCGCGTCTCGATCGGGTTGTCCATGATGATGTCGTAGGCCGACGGGATGTGGTACTTGGGCGCGAACGACGCGATGACCTTGCCGGCGTTGAGGATCTTCTCCGGCGGCGTCGGGCGCTTGTAGAAGTCGAGCATGTTCTTCGAGCCCGACTGGATGCCCATCCGCACGCGGTTCATCCCGGCCCAGGACAGCAGCTCGAACTTGTCCTGGCGCACGTAGTTGGGGATCACGCCGTAGACGGCGAAGGGCAGCTTCAGCTCGTCGTGCCACAGCTCGGCGAACTCCTCGAGCTGGCCGTACGGGATCGCCATGAAGCTGTCGTCGTGGAAGGAGACCTGGCTGAGGTGCGGGAAGCGCGCCCGCGCGTCCTTGACCTGGTCGACCATGTAGCGCGCGCTGGGATGGCGGATGCGCTTGTACTTCTTGTCGTTGGCGATGAACTTCGTGTTGCCGCAGTAGCTGCAGTGAAACGGGCAGCCGATCGACCACAGCGTCGTGTAGCCCAGGCCGTCGTTGAGCAGGTAGTCCTCGACGCCCATCGTCACGAAGCCCTGCCCCGGCAGGTAGATCTTCTCCGTCGCGGCGCCGTACTGCGGGAACGGCAGCGCCTCCATCTC
Source organism: Solirubrobacteraceae bacterium (assembly GCA_030681525.1). Taxonomy (GTDB): domain Bacteria; phylum Actinomycetota; class Thermoleophilia; order Solirubrobacterales; family Solirubrobacteraceae; genus CADCVQ01. Next base: position 6,242 of record JAUXSD010000145.1, on the reverse strand, counting down.
GTTGGGCGACATGAGCGGCAGGAAATGGTTCTTGACGAGCTGGTCGCCGTTGCCGTTGCCGTTGCCGTGACCGTTGGGCTTGAACCAGAAGTTCTTCGTGTTCGTGTAGTCGCGGTCTTCCTTGAACGCCGCCAGGAACTCCTCGAAGGCGAACTCCCCCTCGCCGGTGCAGATCGCGTTGACGTCGGCAAGGATCGCGTCCTCGGGCTGGATGATCGGGTGGATGCCGCCCCAGATCATGTAGACGCCGGGGTTGATCTCGCGGATGCGCTTGATGAGGCGGCGCGTCAGCTCGGCGTAGCCGGTCATCGAGGAGAAGCCGATGAGGTCCGAGTCGGCCAGCCCCTGCGCCATCTCGTCGACCTGCTCGTCGCCGATGACGGCCTTGTCGCCCATCCCGCGCACCGCGGTCTTCACGCTGCGGTAGCGCTCCGTGGAGATGTAGAAGGACTCGGTGCCGGGCTCGAGTTGCGCCACGTAGGCCGCCATCTTGCGAAAGCCGCAAGACGTGATGCCGTCCTCCAAGCAGACCATCCGTGTGCGCATAGCGTCCCGTCTCTCCCCGTGCTTACGAGCTGTCAGCGTACAACGGGCCTCAGCGGCCGTAGCGCTCGCGCGCCAGCACGAGTTGCTCGGGCAGCGCGATGCGCGGCGGCGGCGACGGCTCGGCCAGCACGGAGACCGTCTCGGCCACGGAGAACGTGAGCGTGTGCGGCACGCCGCCCTCGCCGGTGACCGTCACCGCGTCGCTGGAGTGCGCCGTCAGCGTCCCCTTCATCCCCGGCTCGATGCCGGTCTCCTTGAGGTAGTGCAGCAGGTCCTCGGCCTCGTTCTCGAAGCGCAGGATCGTGACGCTCGCGCCCTCCGCGACGTCGGCGAGCGGAACCCCGTCGATCCGCGTTCCGGCGACGATCGGGTGGCCGTGCGGACAGGTCTTCGCGTTGCCGATCGCGGCGAGCATGCGCTCCTCGAGCACCGGGCTCATCGCGTGCTCCAGGCGCTCGGCCTCCTCGTGCACCTCGTCCCACGGGATCCCCAGGACGTCGGTCAGGAAGCGCTCGATGAGGCGATGGCGCCGCACGACGCCCTCGGCGTGCTCGAGGCCCGTCGCCGTGAAGCTGATGTGCTTGTCCTGCGCGCGCGTGATGTAGCCGTCGCGCTCCAGCCGGCCGATCATCTCGTGGACGGTCGGCGCCGAGAGCTGCATCGCCCGGGCGACGTTCGCGCCGGTCATCGGCAGCTTGGCCTCCTGCAGCCAGAACAGCGTCTGCAGGTACTCCTCCTCGGCGACTGTGGCGTGCTCGGTGGCCATCGGCTCAGGCGATCCTACCGGCCCGGCTCGCACGCGCCTAAAGGCGCCCGTGCACCTCGCCAATAGAGTCGCGGGCCGATGCAGATCGGATCTGGCACGCGGGCGCTCGTGACCGGCGCCTCGCGCGGGATCGGCCGCGCCGTCGCCCACGCGCTCGCCGAGCGCGGCGCGACCGTCGGCCTCGCCGCGCGCTCCACGGGCGAGCTCGAGGCGCTCGCGCGCGAGTTGCCCGGCACGCACCATCCGCTGACCTGCGACGTCGCGCTGCCGGCCTCGATCGCGACCGCGGTCGAGGAGTTCGCCGCCGCGGCCGGCGGGCTGGACCTGCTCGTCGCCAACGCCGGGATCGCCTACTACGAGCCGATCGTCACCCAGAGCCTCGACAAGATCGAGCTGATGACCGAGGTCAACTGGCTGGGGACGGTCTACACCGTCAAGGCCGCCCTGCCGTTCCTGCTCGAGGCCGGCGGCGGGGGCCACATCGTCGTCATGTCCTCCGGGGCGGGGCTGCGCGGCTTTCCCGGTGCCGCCGCCTACAGCGCGACGAAGGCCGCGCAGCGGATGTTCGCCGAGGCCCTGCGCCACGAGCTGGCCGGCACGGGGGTGTCCGTGACGACCGTCTTCCCCGGCGAGGTCCGGACCTCGCTGCACGACCACGAGGGCACGCAGATGCCCAGGTGGTACCGCGGCGGGCCGAACGCCGCGTCGGCGGACGTGCTTGCGGCGCGGATCCTCACGGCGGTGCAGCGCGACAGCCGCCAGCTGCACTACCGCCCCGTGGTCAAGCACATGGGCATCCTCAACGGCGTCAGCCCGGGCATCGCCGACCGGGTGCTGCGCCGGCTGCGCGGCGAGAGCGCCGCACCGCGGCGTTAGGCGCGGCGGCGTCAGCCCGGCGGGCCGACGCAGACGCGGTCGCGCCCGTCGCGCTTGGCGCGGTACAGCGCGCGGTCGGCCTCGGCGACCAGCCCGTCGGACGTCTGCGGGGGCGTCCAGGCCGCCACCCCGGCGGAGGCGGTGAGGCCCGGCGGCATGTCGGCGCGCAGCCGCTCGGCGACCATCTGCGCGCCGGGTCCGTCGCAGCCCGCCAGCACGAGCGCGAACTCCTCGCCGCCGACCCGCGCGAGCAGGTCGATGTCGCGCGTCAGCGCGCGCCAGCGCCGCCCGATCTCCCGCAGCGCGCTGTCGCCGGCCGGATGGCCGTGGACGTCGTTGTAGGACTTAAAGAAGTCGATGTCGATCAGCACGACGCTGAGCGGATGGCCGAGCCGCTCGGCGGTGCGCAGCGCCGTGGGCAGCTCGTCGTCCCAGGCGCGGCGGTTGGCCATGCCGGTGAGCGCGTCGGTGCGCGCGTCGATCGCCAGGCGGCGGACGAGCTCGCGGCGCTCGAGCTCGCTGCCGACGAGCGCCGCGATGTCGGCGAGCGCCTCGAGGTGGTCGATCCGCCACGCGCGCGGCGTCGAGTCGATCGCGCACAGGCTGCCGAGGACATGCCCGGTGGGGGCGTAGATCGGAAAGCCGGCGTAGGCGATGACGGCGAGGTCGCGGATCGCCGGGTTCGAGCACAGCACCGGGTCCTCGCGGGCGTCCTCGATCACGAGCGGCGCCCCGTTGGCCACGACGTGCTGGCAGAAGGAGTGCGACAGCGGCGTCTGGCGCGCGTCCGCCCACGGCTGCGGGATGCCGCACAGCCCGGTGAAGTACTGGCGCTCGTCGGTGACGACGGTGACCAACGCGGTCGGCGCGTCGGCGACGCGCGCGGCGAGCCGCGCGAAGCGGTCGAAGATCGGCTCGGGCGCGCCCGCGACGAGGCCCTCGGCGTCGAGCGCCTGCAGGCGCCCGCCGTTGTGCACCGCGGCGCTCAGCCGCGCGCTCGCGACGACCGGCGGCGCGGCTCGCAGGTTGGGCGGCAGCTCGATCGACATCTGCGAGACGTATCGGCGCGCGGACGCCGCGCTTGAGCGCCGCCCGATCAGCCGCGCACGCGCGTGTCGCGCGCGGCCGGCGCGGGGCGGGGCGCGCGGCGGCGCGGCGGCTGCGTGCGCAGCACGTCGGCGAGCGCGTCGAGGCGGCGCTCGGCGAACGTCAGGAACTCCCGCGTGGCCGGCGACAGCTGGGCGCCGCGACGCCAGGTGAAGGCGAACGTCTCGTAGATCGGCTCGGCGAACGGGACCCAGCCCAGGCTGCGCGGCGCCAGGCGGCGCAGCATCCCGCGCGGCGCGATCGTGTCGCCGAGCCCGCGTGCGGCGAGCTCGAGGGCGACCTCGACGTCCTCGACGTCGATCTGCGGCTCGATCGTCACGCCGGCGCGCTGAGCGAGCTCGCGCAGCTGGCGGCGGGTCGGGTCCTCGGTGCCCCAGCTGGCCTCCGACAGGATGAGCGGCGCGTCGGCCAGGCGCTGCACCGTCATCGCGTGGCGCAACCGCCCGGCGTCGCCGGAGACGTAGAGGATCTCGTCGCGCATCGCCGGGTGGATCTCCAGGCCGCGATCGTCGACGGGCAGCACGACGAGCCCGGCCTCGAGCTCGCCGTCGCGGATCGCGGCGACGGTCTCGGACGAGTTCTGGCCGACGATCCGCACGCGGACCTCGGGGTGGCTGCGGCGAAAGTCGTCGACGAGATCGGTGCCCAGGTACATCCGGGCGGTGCCGAACGTGCCGAACGCGGCCGTGCCGGCGCGCAGCTCGCGCACCGCGCCGACCGACATGCGCGCGGACTCGACGGCGGCCAGGGCCGTTTCGGCGTGCGGGCGCAGCGCGCGGCCGGCCTCGGTCGGCACGAGGCCGCGCCCGACGCGCTGAAACAGCGTCACGCCGAGCTCGGCCTCCAGGCGGCGGACCTGCTCGGAGAGCGAGGGCTGCGCCAGGTGCAGGCTCTCCGCGGCAGCGCTGAACGAGCCGTGCTCGATGGCGGCGAGGACATACTGGAGCTGTTGCAGGGTCATAGGCTTTGCCTTGAGGTAGTGAAGACAATCAAGGCTACCGCTGGAGCGCACAAACGCCGATCATGCTCGTATGCTCATCTTCGCCTCCATCCTCGCCGGCTTCGCGGCGTTCGAGGTGCTCGCCCTGACCCACGGCGCCGAGTCGCGCCCTGGTTTCGACGAACGCCCCGAGCGTGGCCCCCGCCGCAACATCTGAGACCGCGCGCGGCGCCGGCGTCGCGCTGTGCCTCGTCTCGGCCTGCGGGTTCGGCCTCATGGCGATCATCGCCAAGGAGGCCTACGCCGCCGGCCTCGGCGTGACGGCGCTGCTGGCGGCGCGCTTCGTGCTGGCCGCATCGCTGCTCTGGGCGCTCGTCGCCATGCGCGCACGGCGCCGCGCCCGCGCGACCGCGCGCGCGTCGGCCCGTCCCGGCGCCCGCCTCGTCGTCGCCGGCCTCGCGCTCGGCGCGATCGGCTACGCCGCCCAGGCCGGCCTGTTCTTCTCGGCGCTGCGCCACATCGACGCCTCGCTGACGTCGCTGCTGCTCTACACGTATCCCGCGCTCGTGTTCTGCGGCGCCGTCGCGCTGCGCCGCGAGCACGTCACCCGCCCGAAGGCGCTCGCCCTCGCGCTGGCCAGCGCCGGCGCCGCGCTCGTGCTGCTCGGCGGCGGGACCGGCGGCCTCGAGGCCACCGGCGTCGCGCTGGCGCTCGGCGCCGGGGCGACGTATGCGGTCTACATCCTCGTCTCGGAGGGCATCGTCGCGCGGCTCGACGCGTTCCTGCTGGGCGCGCTCGTCGCGACCGGCGGCGCGGCGACGTTCCTCGTCGCGGGCCTGATCGGCGGCTCGCTCGCCTTCCCCGCCGGCGGCTGGATCTGGATCGCGGCGATCGCGCTGTTCTCCACCGTCCTGCCGATCGTCACGTTCCTGCTCGGCATGGAGCGCGTCGGCGCGTCGACGGCCTCGATCCTGTCGACGCTCGAGCCGGTCGTGACGGTCGGGCTGGCGGTGGCGCTCTACAGCGAGTCGCTCGGCCCGTGGCAGATCCTCGGCGGCGGCCTCGTGCTCGCGGCGGTCATCGCGCTGCAGGCGCGTGGCACGCGCGCGGTGCGCCCGGCGGTAGGTTCTGCGCGTGTCGCTCCCGCTCACGCCGCCGCTGCTGCCCCAGCTGGCCCGCCCGCGTGCGAGCCTGCCCGAGGGTGAGGGCTGGGCCTACGAGCCCAAGTGGGACGGCTTTCGCGCGATCGCGTTCGTCGACGGCGACGCGTGCTACCTGCAGTCGCGCAACGGCAAGCCGCTGTCGCGCTACTTCCCCGAGGTCTCGTTTCCACCCGGCCGCTACGTGATCGACGGCGAGCTCGTCGCCGCCTCGTTCGACACGCTCGGCCAGCGCATCCATCCCGCCGCGTCGCGGATCGCGCGGCTGGCCGAGGAGACGCCGGCGCGCTTCGTCGCCTTCGACGTGCTGGCGGTCGACGACGAGGTGCTGATGCGGTGCTCCTACGCGGAGCGCCGCGCGGTGCTCGAGGGCCTCGACGGCCTGGAGCTCACGCCCGTGGAGCGCACGGCCGACGGTGCGCAGCGCTGGCTGCACGAGGAGGAGGGCGTCATCGCCAAGGAGCTGGCGGCGCCCTACCTGCCCGGCGAGCGCAAGGGGATGGTGAAGGTCAAGCGCGTGCGGACGATCGACGCGGTCGTGATGGGCTGGCGGCCGGGCAAGCTGGAGGGCACGGTCGGCGCGATCATCCTCGGGCTCTACGACGACGACGGGCGGCTGCGCGAGATCGGCCACTCGAGCGGGTTCACGGCCAAGCGCAAGAAGGAGCTCGTGGAGGAGCTGAAGCCGTTTGAGACCGGCGAGCGCGGCAGCGGCGAGGCGTCGCGCTGGACGCACGGCCGCGAGCTCGAGTGGGTCGCGCTGCGCCCCGAGCTCGTCGTCGAGGTGACGTTCGACCACGTCTCGGACGGGCGCATCCGCCACGGCACGAAGGTCCTGCGCTGGCGC
>JAUXSD010000141.1 GCA_030681525.1 Solirubrobacteraceae bacterium | reverse complement strand
AAGCTTGAGCAGTATTACCAGGACAACCGGACTTACGTGGGCGGCTGCGCTGCTGGCACCGTTGCGCCGCTTCCTTCAGGCACCAAATATTTCACCTATACCTGCCCGGTACTGAGCGCTTCGGCCTTCACGGTAACCGCTACCGGCATTGAAGCCCAGGGCATGGACGGCTTCATCTACACCATCGACCAGAGCAACACCAAGCAGACGACCGATGTACCGACCGGCTGGGGAACCATGCCTGTAAATTGCTGGATCTCCAAAAAAGGCGAGACATGCTGATAATCCGCAGGCAAAACGGGGTTTCGCTGCTCGAGCTCATGATCGGCATAGCCATCGTTTCTTTGCTGATGGTGCTAGGCACGCCCTCCTTTAGTCTGTGGATACAAAATACCCAGACGCGCACGGCGGCCGAATCCATCCAGAGCGGCTTGCAGATTGCGCGTACCGAAGCGGTGCGGCGCAATGTCAATGTGCGCTTCAATCTCACCGACGCGGGCGGCACGGTAGCCTGGACGGTAGATTGCGTAAACGTGACGGCTGACTGTCCTGCGGGAATCCAAAGCCGCAGCGGCGGCGAAGGTGGGGTAAATGCCCGCGCGGGCATCAGCGTAGCCGCGCTGCCCTCACCGATACCGGCCGGCCATTTCAATACTGCGCTTGCCGCCGGAACGGGATTGCCAGCCGGCGTTACCTTCGACGGCATGGGCCGGGTGCCTGCACTCAATCCGGACGGCACAGCAAATAACGACGACATCACCCGTGTTGATATCACCAATACGGTCAACGCAGGAGTGCGCCGCATGGTTATCGTGATCGGGACTGGCGGCCAAACCCGGATGTGCGACCCAGCTATTGCCCTCGCCACCAATCCACAGGGATGCTCTTAACTGCCATGGGAGAAGCCGCCTTGAAAACGATGCGCACAAAACATCAAGGATCTGTGGTACATGAAGCATTGATCTCAATCCTGCTTTTTTCGATTGGGATTCTGGCCATAGTCGGG
>JAUXSD010000138.1 GCA_030681525.1 Solirubrobacteraceae bacterium | reverse complement strand
AGGATTATTGGTATCAAAGTCGCGACCTAAAGCCGGCCTGGATGGCGGGTTTGCATTCTTGCAGGCATCGCTTGCCAACCACTGCGCAATCGGCCTCCAGGGACCGAGCAGGGTCTGTTCCTTCGAATAGGGATACCCCTTCGGTACCGCGCCGACATGCAAAGGCAGATACGCGGGCCGGCTGCATGGATCGTGACGGAAGAAATGCTCCTGCCACCAGACCGATGACCGCGGCAAGGTAGCCACATGGGCCATGACATCCAGAGCGTCCTGGGCGGACAGGAAGCGGGGGAAGTGCAGCGGCATTTTTTGATGGAGAAACGACGCTCCCACGGGCACCATCAAGGGTCCCCCCGCATCAGAAAACGAACCCTCGCCGGCCAGCGGAGGGAATATGTAGCCCTGATCATCGAGCCATTTTCCAAGGCCATCGGCGCCATGACAGGCCTTGCAACGGCTTGCATAGATATTGGCGCCGTTTTTGGGGTCGGCTTTCATGTCGAGCACATTGGGGAACAATTCGGTCACGGCACCGGGAATCTTGCCGACATCTTTTTTCGTCTTGAAGGCGGCGACCAGCAACCCTTCACCCGGATAGATGCCGTCGCGCACAGCCTTCAACCAGGCGATGAAGGCATCCATTTCATAGGAGTCGTCGGGAATCATGACCGTCCCGCCACATTCACGCCCGCAATCACGAGCACGGGTACGCGCATCGCGATGATAAGCAAGGCCGCCGAAATAAACTCCCTTCTCGCCCTTCTCGCGCAACCCGTAAAAAGTGAGCGTTCTGAAAAACGGCCATGCGTACGGAATGGTACCGCCCTGAGCATGGCAGTTCGTACAACTCATGATGCGGCCATGCCCCAATGAAGGCCTTCCATCCCTGCGCCCGTCGCCTATGGTCCGGTAGGTGCCATAGACCATGTCATAACCAAAGATCACGCGGCGGGCGTTTTCGATATCGCCCTGGTAAATTCCATCCGACACTTCACGCTTGAGGCGCGCGATATCGGGCAGCCGGTACCAACGGGTTCCTGCGGGAAGAAGCTGCCCGGTCGATAATTTGATATCGTTTGTCAGCAGGTAATCTCCCGGCGCTGGCTTCAAATGCGGATCGGCAAGGGCGCAATGGCCCAGGATCATGCCGACAATAACGAAGATGAGCTTAAGGTGGGTCATGGCATTCTCAGGGCTTGCGGAACAACTCGTCGAGCGGGTTCTTGGCTGCGGGGGCGTTGCCGGAGACGCGCTTCGCCGCGAACTCCTCCTCGATGTTGTCGCGATAGAAGCTCCATGCCGCCCCCGAGCCGCTGAGACGGCGCCAGATATCCTCGCCGACGCCGCCGTGCTGCAACGTGCTGCCATCGTCGAGCTGAACCTGCAGCATCCGGGCGCGCGCATCGTAGCCGATGGCGCGCAACCTGCCCGAATTAATCTGCTTCATTTCCATGGTGATATTCTGAAAACCATTGCGATGCTGGCCACATTAGTTCTGTAATTTTTCAGGCTTACATACGTATTTTTCTTTGTTCACCTTTTTGCCGCATTTGGCGCAGACAAACTTCGGGTCGGCCTCTTTTTTGGCAAGTTTTTCCGCATCCTTCGTTTTGCACATGGTCTTCGACATAAAACCCTTTCAGTCTAGAAACGTGTGTCCATTTGCGATGCTGACCCATTAGCGCTCATTCCAATGTCTTCAAAGTTTCATAGTGAGAAGTACAAATGTTCTGGTCGAAAGCCGAATTAATTTTAGAACACAAAGCTTTC
>JAUXSD010000137.1 GCA_030681525.1 Solirubrobacteraceae bacterium | reverse complement strand
TCCGCGACCACGGCCGCGCCGAGGACATCACGCAGGAGGTCTTCATGGCGGCGCTGCGGCGCCTGCGCAGCGAGGACGAGCGGGAGATCCACTTCCGGCCGTGGATCTACGAGATCGCCAAGAACAAGTGCATCGACTCCTACCGCCGTGGCCGCAACATGGACGAGGTCTCGCTGGACGCACACGACCAGGTCGGCGTGGCCGAGCACGACCGCCTCGCCGAGCCCGGCGCGACGCCCGATGCCGCCGTCGAGGGCAAGCTCGCGTTCGACACCCTGCGCGGCGCGTTCGGCGGCCTCTCGCCGGTGCACCACGACATCCTCGTGATGCGCGAGTTCGAGGGGCTGTCGTACCGCGAGATCGGCGACCGCCTCGGGATGAGCCGTCCCGCGGTCGAGAGCACGCTGTTTCGGGCGCGCAAGCGCCTGAGCGAGGAATACGACGAGCTCGTCAGCGGCAAGCGCTGCCTGCGCGTGCAGCGCATCGTCGACGACGCCGGCCTGCCCGCCGCCGGTCTGCGCGACCAGCGGCGGGTCGCCCGCCATCTCGCCCACTGCCAACCGTGCCGCCGGCACGCGCATCTCGCGGGCGCCGACCTCGACCTCCTGCGGCCGGTGCCGCCCGTCGCCGCGCGCGTCGCCGCGTTCCTGCCGCTGCCCGCGTTCCTGCGCAAGCGCTGGGGCGGTGCCGAGGAGTCCAGCCAGCTGCTCAGCCAGCAGGCCATGCGGCCGACGGTGCAGTGGACGGCGCACGTCGCGCAGGCCGTGGAGCCGGGCATGGTCTCGGGCTGGGGCAAGCTTGCCGCCGCGGCCGCGACCGTGGCGCTCGCCGGCGCGGGCGGCGCGGCGATCGAGCATCGCGCACCGGTCCCGCGGGCGCCAGTTGGCAGTGCCGCTGTCCCGGCCGAGGAGCCGGCGCCCACGCCGCGCGCGCGGCGGCTGACGCCGGGGGCACCGCTGCCGGCTGACGCTGCGGCGAACGGCGAGCCCGCAGCCGCCGGCACCTCCGCGGGCGATGGCTCTGCTGCGGAGCCCCTCAGCGCGACCGACCGCGTGGCGCCGCCGGCATCGGGTGAGTCGTCGGCACCCGGCGTCCCCGAGATCGTCGCGCCCCGGACACCCGAGGGCTTGCCGGCGCCGCCGCTGGGCGCCGTCGACGACGCCGCCACGGGGACGCTTGGGCCGGTCCTCGACGCCGTCGGCGACGCCGGGCGCAATCCCCGGCTACCCGTCGGCGGCCCGGCGGGCGACGACAATGCCGGCAAGGCAGCCCCGAATGTCGGCGACGCGCTGGGCAGCGTCCTGGCGCCGGCCAAGGGGGCTGCGGCAAACGCGGCCCCCGGCGCGGCGAACGCAGGCCACGGCCCGCCCGCGGCGCTCGGCGCCAAGCCCCTCGGCGTGGTCGGAGGAGTCCCTGAGAACGCGCGCAGGCCGGATGGCGCTGGGCCGACCGACAAGGGCGCTAGCGTCCCGCCGAGAGTGACCGAGAGCAACGCGAACCCGACCGTCGCGCATTCGCACCTTGGCGGATGAGCCCGGCGACGGCGACGGCGACCTCGAGCCGTTCACCGATACCGCGCTCTACGCCTTGGGCGCGTACTTCGCCGATCGCCACCCCGAGTTGATGGACGACGTCGTCGCCCAGGCCCAGCGCATCGAGGACACGGGCGCGGAGCGCTACGCTCACGGGGAGGGCGTCTCCCTGGAGGCCGCCCTGCAGACGCTCATCACGGGCCTCGCCGTTCGGTACTACCGGGCGGTGGCCGGGTCGTCGTGAGATAATCGTCTGGCATCGGGGCGTGGCGCAGCCTGGTAGCGCGCACCGTTCGGGTCGGTGAGGTCCCGAGTTCAAATCTCGGCGCCCCGATTGGCAGAACCACCGAGCAGCGAAGACCCGAGAGTTCGAAGGATGTCCCGCGAAGCCCTGCGGACCGCGAGACGCGGTCGGCAGGGGTTCGTGAGATCCCGGATCTGGGCTGCATGGACCGTCGGTCGGCTCGCTCGCTTCTGACGCACCTCAATTCGATGTGTGCAACGCCGCGCAAGCGGGTAACGGCGCGCTGAATCCGCGGGGACTCTACATTTGCCGACAGGGGGCGCTCGACGAACGCCAGCCATCCGGCGGGACGAGGTCGACACCGCTCGTCGAGCGAACGTAGCCCTCGGATCAGGACGTTTTTCAGCCTTCAGCAACGGAAACTCTTGGCGCTACGTGCATTTGCCCTTTAGGTTGGCTACATTTAGGAAGTCGCAGCATCAATCGTCGTTGTTTCGGCCAGGGGCCGAAGGATCCAGCAAGGGGAGGACATCGATCTTGTCCCGTACCAGCCGCAGGTTTGCCGTACTCGCTTCCATCGGGATCATTGGGGTCCCGCTCGCCATCGTGGCCACGGCGTTCGCCTGTGCGAACCTCGCGTCGGCCAAGCTCAACCGCGCCGCCGCGACGCCCGGCACAAAGGTGTCCTTCATGGGGCGCAACTTCAACAGCAACGCTGCCGCTTCACCGGTCACGATCCGCTGGAACGGACGTAACGGCCGGGTGCTCGCCACCGCACGGCCGGCCTCGACCGGCAAGGTCAGCACGACCTTCACCGTGCCGAACGCACGGCCGGGCTACTACATCATCGTCGCCACGCAGACGGGCCCGAACGGTCGTCCCGCCTCCGGCACGCCCGGCCGCGCCCCGCTGCGCGTCGCGCGTCGCACGAGCTCGTCGAGCTCCACGGTCGTCGTCGCTCCGGCACCGGTCGGCGGCGGGCCCGCGGCACCGGCCCCGCTGCTCATCGGCCTCGGCGCCTCGGCGTTGATGCTGGCCGGCGGGCTCACCGCGATGGCCGTCCGTCGCCGCCGCATCCCCGCCGGGCTGTCCTCGACCGCCTGACATCCCGACCGGTGCCCACCGGGCGGCGCGCCTGCGCCGCCCGGTGAGCGCTCACGGCCGCCGGCCGTGAGCTTTGTCGGCGGGATCCTTCTTCTGCCCTAACCGCATCAGCGAGGTACTTCTACATGCGCATGCGATACCCACGCGTACTCTCATCGGCCGTTGTCATCGCGTCAGGCTTCATGGCGGCGGGCGTGGCATCGCCTGCAACCGCCCACGATCATCAGCGCGGCAAGGCTTCCCAGCTCGCGCCCTCACCGACGTCGCCGCTGCGCGTCGGCGCCAACTACCCGCTGCGGTTTCCGGCCGGCATCCCGATCTACGGGCGTGATGCAGTCGGGCTTGCCGTCAACCCGCGCAACCCCAGGCACATCGTCGCGATGTACAGCGACTACAAGACGCTGTGGTGCGAGGTCGTCGTCTCCACGAACTCGGGGCGCACATGGCGCCGCAGCCGCCTGAAGACGCCACCCGGCTTCGTCTCGCCGCCGTGCACCGTGGGCGACCACCTGGCCAACTTCGTCGACGGCGGCATCGCCTTCGGCAGCGGCAACACCGTCTACGCCGCGTTCGCCTCCGGCCGCGCCGACGACCAGGCGGACAGCCGCGGCAAGTCCGTGCTCGTCGCGAAGTCGACCAACGGCGGCCGGACGTTCGGTGCCGGCGCCGTCGTTCTGGCGGGCGGCGACGACCCGGAGATCGGGCCCGACTACACCCTGCCCAAGCTCGTCGTCAAGCCGGGCAACGGCGCGGCGAACGACCGCATCCATCTGGTCGCCAACTCGGAGGAGACCCAGCCGCGGGCCAACCCGGAGCTGGCGGCGCCGCCGTCGGAGCAGCACGTCATCGTCACGACGTCGAACGACGGCGGACGTACGTGGGGCTCGCGCGTGAGCGCCGGCCGGCCGGGCGAGTCCTCGATCGAGGTGACCAACCCCGTGCTCGGCCGCAACGACGCGCTCTACGTCGGGTGGCGCACGCGTCGCCCCGATCCGGCGCGCCCAGGTCGCTACCTGCCCGAGGGCACGGTCGTGGTCGCACGCTCGACCGACCAGGGCCGGACCTGGACGCAGACCACCACGGCCGGCGTGCGCGGCTTCGTCTACACGGGCCCGGTGACGCCGCCGTACGGCTCGACGCCGACGACGTTCGACGCCTCGACGTTCCCGCGCCTGGCGGCCGATCCGCGGACCGGCAACGTCTACCTCGTGTACGGCAACGGCGAGCGGCCGACGACGCCGGGCACCGTCAGAGCGGCGGATCACTTCATCCATAAGGACATGGACGTCTACTTCCAGCGTTCCACGGACGGTGGCAGCACGTGGTCGGAGGCGACGCGCCTCAACGGCCAGGCGCCGATCCAGTACGAGATCACGCAGACGCGCCATCCGAACATGTCGGTCGCGCCCAACGGCCGCCTGGACGTCGTGTGGCAGGACCGTCGCCACTGGTACCTCGGACCGGCCAAGGAGACCGGCACCACCGGCGTCTGCACGCACACGCACGTCGAGTGCGACGAGGCCCGGATCGGCGACACCTACTACCGGTCGTCCGCCAACGGTGGCGCCTCGTTCTCGCGGGAGCGCCGGATCAACGACCACCACATCAACAACGACGTCGGCTACGACTACCGGTTCGGGGCCTACTGGGACTACGGGCCGAAGGTCGTCCCGCTCGGCAACAGCCGGCTCCTGTTCGCGTGGATGGACTCGCGTGACGGCAACGTCGAGACCGACGACATGAACATCTACTTCGCGCAGGCGACGCTCGACGGATCCCACAAGATCCCCGTTCGCCGGGTGCGCGGCAGCAGCGTCTCGGACCTCGCGATCAAGATGTCGCGGCGCGCCTACCCGGGTGGTCCGGAGGCCACCCTCGCGGGGACGTTCGCCAGCCGCCCGTGGAGCCGCGTCGTGATCGTCAACGAGCGAGACTTCCGCGGGGCCCTGGCGGGCTCGGTGCTCGGTCGCGCGTTCCTCGGGCCGGTGCTCGTGACGCCGCGCGGCGGTCTGACTGACGCCGTCAAGCGGGAGGTCGCGCGCATGGCACCCGTGGGCGCCTACGTGATCGGCGGCGAGAACTCGCTGTCGCAGCAGGTGGTCGCGGACCTCGCGGCGACCGGCGTCCCGCAGGATGGGATCGTGCGTATCGAGGGCGCCGGCGCGGCCGGCACCGCGGTGGAGATCGCGAAGGCCATGGACCGGCGCAGTGACGCGCAGAAGGCGGCCGGCAAGCCGGCGTTCCGCGAGGCGATCGTGCTCAACTCGGCGAGCCCGGATGCGGCCGCGATCTCCGTGCTGGCGGCGCACCGGCGCATGCCCGTGCTGTTCACCGGTGCCAACGCGCTGCCGACCGTCACGGCCGAGGCGCTGAAGGCACTGAACATCCCGCGGACGATCGTGATCGGCTCGAGCCGGTACGTGAGCTCCAGCGTCACGGCGGCGTTGCCGTCGCCACAGCGGCTCAGCGGAAGCACCCCGACCCGGACGTCGCGACTGGTCGTCGCGCAGTCGCGGCGCTGGGGCCTCCCGGAGAACCTCTTCTTCGCGACGGACTTCAGGAGGAAGATGGATGCCGCGGTGCTCGGTGCCGCCGGCGCTCGCATCGGCGGGATGCACATCCTGTCGCCGCATGGCGCAACAGACGCCGCCGAGGTCGTCAACGAACTGAAGATGCGGTCGACCACGGACCATCTGGTGATGGTTGGGTCGAGCGCGTCGGCAGGCAGATAACGCGGGTCGTGAGAGGACGCGACTCGATTGGGATGGCGGGGCGCAGCACGCGCCCCGCCGCCCGGCAGGTGTGGTCAACGGCAAACGAGGGAGGACGATGAGTTCGTTCTTGCAGTACGGGTCGCTCATGAGGGCCAGCCCGGCCTTCCGGCCCGTCGTCATCGGCGCGCTGACGTGCGGCGCGCTGATGGTGTCCGCAGGAGCAGCGCAGGCAGATCACCGGATGGCCGACGGCACGTTGTGCCCGCACGCCGCCGGAACGCTGGCGCCCGGTGAGGCTCCGGCCGCGCCGACCGTCGAGCGCGCTGCCAGCTCGGCTCCGGTGGGCGCCACGAACGCGGCGCCCGCTGTGGCGGCGCGACCGGCCGCCAAGCCGGCGGCCAAGACGCCGGTGCAGCGCACTGCGGTCCAGACGCAGGCGCAGAAGCCTGCCGCGTCGCAGGCCCAGGCACAGCGTCCGGCTGCGGTCTCGCAGCCGGCGGTGAGCAAGGCACGCGTGAGCGTCCCGGTGCAGAGCAAGGCGCGGGCGACGAGCCCGGCTCAGCGTCAGGCGCCGGTGGCCAAGCCGTCCGCCGCTCAGCAGCCGAAGGCGGCTGCCGGCAAGCGCACGGCGGCGAAGCAGCAGATCGCCCGTCCGGCTGTCCAGCCCGTCGCCGTGATGCCGGAGATCACGACCGACCGGCGCGGCGCGATCGAGCGCCCGACCGCCACTGCGGCGGCCGCCATCCCGGCTGATTCCGGCGTCTCGGTCTCGACCGCGATGCTGGCGGGCCTGCTCGGGCTGTTCGGGATGATCGTCGCCGGCGTGATCGTCGCGCGGCGGCGTGGCGTCCGCGCCGCGACCGTGGCACCCGCGCCTCACCTCGACGAGTCGCGGGAGGCCGCGATCGAGGCCGAGCTGCAGGCGATGATCGCTGAGACACGGGCGCGCGCCATGCATGCGCCCGACGATCTCGACGAGTTGCACGAGGATCGGGAGCTCACCCAGACGCACTGAGTTCCGGCCTCCGGCGCCCTCGGGTTCCGGAGGCTGACAGTCAGGCAACGGCCGCGGCTTCTTCCGCGGCCGTTGTCGTTAAGCGTGCCGGCGCCCGAAGCGGCCCGCCACGAGGGCCAGCAACCCGCACAGGATCAGGGCCACGCCGCCGAAGCGCAGCGCGGCCACCGTCCAGGGTTCGCCCGTGCGGACGGACGCAAAATAGAGATCCTGCTTGATCGAGGCGTCGGTTCCGGACCGCGTGTCGCTCCAGACGGCCCGCGCGCCATCGTCGTCGGCGACGAGGCCGAGCCGGCTGCCGAGGTCGGCCAGGTCGCGTTCGTTGCCGAGGCCGACGCGCGAATCGAACGCCGTACCGGAGAGCACCACGCGCGGGCCGAACGACGCCCCGTCGTCGCTCGAGGACTGCAGCGCCACGTCGTTGAACACGTTGGTGCCCTCGTCGTCGCGGCGGTCGTAGTACACGATGTCCAAGCGGCCGTCCGGCGCCACCGCGAGCCTCGGCAGGTACTGATCGGTCCCGTCGCGGCGCGGCGTGTCGTTGACACGCACCGGGCGGCTCCAAGCGCTCGCGCCGGGCGCAAGGGACCACAGGCGCACGTCGGGATCGCCGTCGCGGCCGTCCTCGAACGCGACATAGAGCCTGCCGCTGCGCTGATCGACCGCGAGCGCGGGAAACGGCGGCAGGAACGCGATGAACCGCCTGGCCGGCACCACGCCGTCGTCGACGACGGACTCCGCCCAGGTGACCCCGCGGTCCTCGGACCTCGCCAGGACGAGCGAGAAACGACCCCCGTACGGCGGCCCGCCCAGCGCCTCGTGGCCGCCTTCGTAGTCCAGAGTGTCCTCACGAACGTCGAGGTAGAGCACGTAGAGCTCCCCCTCGGGGCCGACGACGGGCGACGGTGCGAGCACGCGGCTGCGGGCCGGGGAGCTGGCCCGCACGGGCCGCGTCCAGCGGCGCCCGCGGTCGTCGGAGCGCGCCACCACGATGGGGTTGCCCGACGTGAAGCGCAGGGTCCCCACCTCCCGGGCCTGCAGCCAGCTGACGTACAGGGTCCCGGCTCTGCGCGCATCGGCGGCGATCCGCACCTGGAAGGTCAGCGGGCCGGCCACCCTGCGCGGCGTGCCCAGCGTGCGTCCGCCGTCGCGCGACGACGCGACCCACAGCGAGCTCGGCGTGTTGCCGCGGCCCTGCAGCGTCACGTAGGCGACATGGAGCGTGCCATCGGCTCCGAACGCCGCATCGGGCGCGTAGCACTTACGGCCGGGGCCGGGCGGGATCGCGACCCGCGTGCGCTTCCACGTCTGGCCGTCGTTGCGCGAGACATGCACGGCACAGGAGAAGTCGGGGGAGTCGATGCGGTTCGTGACGACGAGGTTGCGCGCGTCGCGCGGGTTGCGCACGAGCGTCGGGGAGTTGTGGGCGCTGATGTCGCCGAGGTCGCCGGCCCCGGCGTTGACCGGCCGGTCCGAGCCCGCCGGCCGGGCCTTCCCGTCGCCGACGACCGTCGCGAGGAGCACCAGCACGATCCCGGTGATCGACAGCGCGGACCCCACCAGGACGCGCGGGGGAAGCGAGCGGACGTTGGGACGCGGCATACCGGCCGCAGGCTACCCGGTAGGTGTCTTCGACAACTACCGAGAAACGCTGCCGCGGCGTCCTAGAGCGCGATGACCAGCGGGAGCGCGATCAAGAGCACCAGGACGACGAGGACGATGATCGTCGAGATCGCCAGCCCGCCACCACCATCTGGTTCAGAAGCCATGTGGGTGATCCTCCCTGTTGGTTCGGACGGTGCGGCCCACCGCGGTTGCCGCGGCGGCCGCCATCACGCGGCCTTCCGGGCTGCCGCGCGCCGCTTGGCGAGCGCCAGCACGACCGTGCCGAGGCCCAGCAGGATCAGCAGCGCGCCGCCGAGGCGCAGCCCGGTCTCGGCCGCACTCGACAGCCGCGGCGGGTCGTTGAAGCCGACCACGCTGCGCGCGATGTCCTGCTTGGCCGTGCGGACGCTGCCGTTGCGGGTGTCGGTCCAGACCGCGTACGCGCGATCGTCGGTCGACAGCAGCCCGAGGCGGCTGCCGAGGTCGGCGAGGTCGCGCTCCACGCCGAAGCCGATCCGCGAGCTGAACGCGCGGTCCGACAGCCTGACGCGCGGCAGGAACGTCTTGCCCTCGTCGAACGAGGCCTGCAGCGAGACCTCGTTGAGGACGTTCGAGCGATCGGCGCGCCGGTCGTAGTAGACGACGTCGAGGCGTCCGTTGGGCGCGACCGCGAGCTTCGGCAGGTACTGCGCGGTGCCGTCGCCGTTGCGCGTGTCGTTGACGCGCACCGGCGCGCTCCACTCGCCGGCGCCGCTGCGCAGCGACCACAGCCGCACGTCGGCGTCGCCGTCGCGACCGTCCTGGAACGCCGCGTAGGCCGTCCCGCTGCCGCGGTCGACCGCGAGCGACGGGAACGGCGGGGTGAAGACGATGAACCTCTCCGTCGGCACGATCGCGTCGTCGACGACCGACTCCCTCCACGTCGCCCCGCGGTCGGTCGAGCGGGCGAGCACGAGCTGCCAGCGGCCGTCGTATGGGGCGCCGCCGCGACCGCGGTGCCCGCCGCCGTAGTCCAGCACGTCGTCGCCGAGGTCGAGGTAGAGGACGTTGAGCTCCGAGCCCTTGCCGATGGCGGGCGAGGGGGCGACCACGCGCTGGCGCGACGGACCGCTGACCCGGGCGGCGTCGCTCCAGTTGGCGCCGCCGTCGTCGGAGCGGACGGCCATGATCGGGTTGCCGGTGTTCGCGAAGGTGTAGAGCCCCAGCTCGTCGGCCTTGAGATACGTCAGGTAGATCCGCTTGGCGGCCGTCGGATCGGCGGTGAGGCGCACCTGGAAGGCCTTGGCGCCCAGCGGCGTGCGGACCGGCGCGCTCAGCGTCTTGCCGCCGTCGGTCGAGCGGCTGAGCCAGACGGCGTTGGGCGCGTTGGCGCGCCCCTTCAGCGTCACGTACGAGACGTACAGCGTGCCGTCGCTGGCGAACACGGCGTCCGGCGCGAAGCACTTCGGCTCCTCGCCGCGCGGGGCGGGAATCGGCGTCTGAGTCCAGCGGCCGCCGCCGTCGAAGGACACGTGCAGCGAGCACGAGTACGCGGGCGAGTCGATCCGGTTGGCGACGACGAGGTTGCCCGCCTCGCGCGGGTTGCGGACCAGCGCGGGCGAGTTGTTCGCGTTCAGATCGAGCGCGTTGGACGCGCCGTCGTTGATCGCGAGGTTCGGGCCGAGCACCTTGGCCTCGCGCGGCGTGTCGTAGGAGTTGGAGACGATGATCGCGCCGATCCCGGTCGCGACGAGCGCGACCGCGATGACGATCATCGGCAGCAGGCCGACCGGCGGGCGTCCGCCCTTGTCGCCTCGGCCGCCCCCGCCGCCTCCGCCGCGGCCTCCGCGGCCGCGGCCCAGGCGCGGTCGCGAGCGTGAGGGCTCGGAGACGTCGCTGTCGCGTTCGGTCGCCGTGCTCATCCGATCCTCCCTCCGAAGGTCACCCGTTCGCACCCGTTGAGGCGGTCGATGCGGTCGGCCCTGACGCGATCGCGGCCGGTGCCGCAGATGACGCGGTCGCGCCGACCGTTGCGCGCGTCGATCGAGTCGTTGCCGGAGCCCCCGTCGATCCTGTTCACGCCCGGGCCGCCGACGATCCGATCGGTGCCCGCCTCGCCGAAGAGCTGGTCGTTGCCGATCCCGCCGTAGAGGCGGTCGTTGGACGAGCCGCCGGCGAGCATGTCGTTGCCCCCGTTGCCGGAGAGCCGATCCTGTCCGGTGACGCCGTACAGCCGGTCGCGATCGTTGCCGCCGTCGAGCCGGTCGTTGCCGGCGCCGCCGATGATCTTGTCGGCGTCGTTGCCGCCCTCGAGCCGGTCGCGCCCGCTGCCGCCGTCGAGGCAGTCCTGCCCGTCGAAGCCGCGGATCCTGTCGTTGCCGGCGAAGCCGAAGATCTGGTCGCCGGCGATCGTGCCCCGCAACGAGTCGAGCGCGTTCGTGCCGAGGGTCTGGTTCGCGCAGCGTCCGGGCCGCAGCGCCACCTCCTGGACCGTCGGCGCGGCCGGCGTCGCGGCCGGGCCCTCGGCGACCGGGGCGGGGCCCGCCGGCTGCGGCAGCGGCGAGTTGTCGCTGCGGAAGATCCACGCTTGGCCGTCCCCGCCGATGTTGACGCTGGCCAGATACGACGACGCCGCGAAATCGAGGAAGCCGTCGCCGTTGAGGTCACCCATGGGCACGAGGCCGACGCCGAAGCCCTCTTCGAACTTCCCGGTCGGGTTGGGGATCGTCATGAGGTTCCTGGCGGTCTGCACGTTGACGAAGTGCACGTCCTCGACGTACCTCGTGCCCGCGGTGAACGGGTCGAAGCGGAAGCCGCCCACGAGCAACTCGTTCGCCGGGCTGTCCGGCCCGGGGACGACGTCGCCGGCCCCGCTGAACGCGCCGCCGAAGTTGCCGCCCGGCTGGGGAGTCGGATCGGTCATGCTGGCGAACTGCCAGCTGCCGGTCGCGCCGCCGCCGCCGCCGAGGCCGTTGAAGACCCAGATCTTGCCGTCGTCGGTGAGGGACGAGTTCTGCAGCGCCGCGGGCAGCAGGATGTCGGGCGCCGTCGTCGCGCCGAGGTCGCCGACCGGGCGGCCGCCGTTGAACGACCCGCCGAACTGCGAGAGCCGCTGCGGCTCGGGGCTGATGATGGCGTTCCCGCCACCACCGGGGATGTCGAGCGGCATACCGTTGGCGCCGTTGAACAGGAAGGCCGCGCCCGTGCCCTGAAACTCCGTGCTCGGACTCGCGAGCGGGTAGCTGAGGTTGCGCGCCGGGATCACGTACTCGGGGGCGCACGACGCGGCGGCCGGGTTCGTGAAGCACTCCGCGCTCTGGGTGATGTCGCCGACGCGGTACAGGTTGCCGCCGAACTCCTGCCCGCCGGTCTGCGCGCGCGGGTTCTTGATGGTGTGCAGCGGGGTGTCGAGGATCGTCTGGGGGTTGGTGCCGACGATGTCCTCGCCGCGGTAGGTCCACGCCTTGCCGGAGGTGCAGCGCACCGGCGTCGCGCCGCCGCTTGTCGCGTTCTGGCACTGCGAACCGGATGCCGCCGCCAGCGTCGCGGCGATGGAACCGGGATCGCCGGGCTCCTGGCTCGTCTCGACGTAGTTGCGCGCGGTGATGACGATGTCCGGCTGGCCGGCGCCGTCAAGGTCGCCGATCCGGCTTCTGCGCGGCATGTCCGGGCACGGGCCGACGCCCTGGTTGTTGTTCTCGGAGCCCAGGCCGGCACACGGCGGAAGCGCCTGCGGAGACGCCATCACACGGCCGAACTGCGGCGAAGGCGTGTTGGTCGTGAACGACGCCTGCGCCTGGCGATCGATCTGCGGCATGTCGATCCGCTTGAGCACGGCCCGCGTCCGGCCGTCGATGACGTAGCCGCGTCCGATCGCGGGGTCGCCGACCACCGGGGGGGTCGCATCGGGGTCCGGCGCGACCGGGGGCAGCGCCCCGTCCGTCGCGTTGACGCGCAGGCCGCGAGCGCCGACGAGGATCTCCGGGATCCCGTCGCCGGCCGCGATCACCGGCAGATCGCAGATCTTGTCGGCGTCGCCGCCGTCGCCGCCGGGGCAGCTGCCGATGTCGGGCATCGTCTCGACGTAGACGAATGCGATGACCGGATCGTCGCCGCCGGGGTTGAGCTCGGGCGGGGCGATCGTGTCGATGTGCGCGCCCGAGGCGCCGTCGAAGATGAACACGCGGGTGGGCGCGGTCTGCCCCTGCGCGACGAGCAGGTCGAGCTTGTTGTCGCCCGTGAGGTCGGCGCTCGCCAGGCCCCAGCCGAACGACCCGCCGCCCAGCGGCAGCGGCGTGTTGACCACCTGCGGGTTGAACGTGCGGGGCAGCCCGGGGGACTGCGCGGCGGCCGTCCCGACAGGAAGGGCGGCCGTGACGAGTGCAAGGACGGGAAGCAGCTTCAACCGTCGGCGAAGTCCATTTCGAGGAGCCATCAACGGGAACCTACGCGTATCTAGGTGTAAAAGGCAATAGAGAACCTGCACATCTACTTGCAGGCTGGTGGCGAGAGGCTACGGCCGCGCAGTGCGCGTCGCGCCGACTGCGGTCCACAACGACGCGGGGCCGGCACATTGTGCCGGCCCCGCTCCGCAATTCGCTGACGTCGGCCTGACTAGGCGACGCGACGGCGGCGAACCTCTGCGGCCGTGAGTCCCGCGACGAGCGAGAACAGACCGAAGGCCAGCAGCCCGAGGCCCAGTCCGAGGCCGGAGCCTGCGCCACCGGCGGGCTCGCCCGCGGCGGAGCCGGTCAGCGCCGGCGTACGGCCGGGCTCGTAGTTGCTGAACAGGTCGCTGAGCGCTGCCTGCTCGGCCGGAGCCGAGGACGTGGCGGGCGCCGGACGCGACGTGGACGACGAGCGCGGGGAAGCGGCCGGAGCCGGCGCCGTCGCGAACGTCTGGACCGGAGCGGCGGCCTGTGCCGTCGAACCGGAGAACACCTGCTGGCCCGTGGAGGACGTCACGGTGCCGGCGGAACCGGTGCTGGCGCGGGGAGCGGTCGTGCTGCCACTCGAACGCGCGGGCGCCGTCGTCCGCCGCTCAGCCGAGGCCGGGGCCTCGCTGCGCGCGACGTTCGGCGTGTTGAACGACGGTGTGGGCCGAGCCGCCTGCTGCTGCGGCGCGGGTGTGGCGGCCGACGGAGCCGTGGTCGGCTGCGACGGGGTCGGAGCAGCGGCGACCGGAGCGGCCACGCGGAAGGACGCGGGGGCGAAGCCACCCGTGGCCCTCGAGGCCGTGATCGTGTAGTTGCCGGCCGACGCCGGCGCGGTCAGCGTCGTGGTGAAGCCGCCGCCCGAGGAGGGCGTGACCGTCGTCGAGCCGGTGGGGCCAGTGACCGTCACCGGCTGCGACGTGAAGTACGAGCCGTGCACGGTGATCGTGCTGCCCGGCTGGTACGTGGTCTTGTCCACCGAGATCTGCGCCTGCGGGTTGCAGGCCCACGCGATGGCGGCCGGCACGACGAATGCCGCCACCAGCATTGTTGCGAAGGTGACGTGGCGCCGGCGCCCCGCACCTGTGCGCCCTGACTTCGGGAACACAGCACTCTCCTTTGTTGGAAAACCGAATCTCGGCCCCTACCGGGGTCGATTGGGCGCGAGCCTACACCAAAGTGTCCCGTACATCTAGTGCCAGAACGACTAGCTCTCCGCGGGCGCTCCGTGGACGGTTGTCGAGGATCCGGCGAGCACGATGCCGAGCACGCGGAGGCCCATGTCCGCGACGGTCTCGGCGAGCTTCTCCAGCACGCGGGCGCAGCCGACCGACCACGGCCGTCCGCCGCTCACGCCACCGCGTCGCCCGACTGCGGGCGGACGAGCAGCCACAGCGACAGCCCGAGCAGCAGCGGACCCGGCGTCGCGTGCAGGACCACGGAGCCGACGGGCTGCAGCGGGCCGCCCGCGTCCAGCACGAGCGTCGCGTGGGTGACGGTCTGAAACAGGCCCGCGAGGGCGCAGACTCCCAGGGCCGCGAGCGCGCGGAAGCTGTCGGTCTGGCCGCGGCGGACCTCCACGAGCGCGATGTAGGCGGCGGCGACGGCGCACAGGCCGGGGAGGACGTGATCGACGACCTCGACGGTCGAGGCGACGTCGAGCTCGAGCCCGATCAGCGGGCCGAGGTAGGGCGGCACGATCGACCAGGCGGCGAGTGCCGCGAGCGCGATCAGCCAGCGCTCGAGCGATGTGCGGGTGGAGTCCGCGGTCGGCGGTGGGTCGTGAGGCATCGCGCGAGCCTACTGCCGCCCAGACCTCGACGGCTGCCGGTCCGGCGGGGGTATCGTCTCGCCCGATGCGGTCTGCGCGGACGATCCTGTGGCTCGCGATCGTCGCCGCGCTGTGCGCCGCGGGCATGGCCGCGGCAGCCGGCCCGAAGCCCTTGCGGATCGCCTTTCCCAGCGAGGACGGCAGCCTGACGCCGTACACCTTCGAGACCGGCTACCCGCTCATGATGCTCGTCTACGACGCGCTCATGTGGCGTGACGCCGCGGGCACGGCGCGCCCCTGGCTGGCGAGCTCGGTGCGCCGGGGCGCCGGCGGGCGGAGCGTCACCGTCCGGCTGCGCTCCGGGGTGCGCTGGCACGACGGGCGACCGTTCAGCGCCGCCGACGTCGTGTTCACCTACCGCCACATGGCGGCGCGGGCCCACCCGCGCTTCACGCCGCAGCTGCGCGACATCGAGAGCGTGACGGCGCCGGACGCCCGAACCGTCGTCTTCACGCTGCGCCGCGCGTCGCTGGGCTTCGAGGACCAGCCGCTGGCGGACGTGCCGATCCTGCCCCGGCATCGCTGGACGGCGCTGTCGGCCGAGCAGCGCGCGCCGGCCGGGCTGCCCGTCGGCACGGGGCCGTATCGGCTGACCCGCCATGTCACGGGGGAGAGGTACGAGTTTCGGGCCAACCGGCGGTACTTCAAGGGCGCCCCGAGCGTCGCCGCGATCGACGTGCCGATCGTGCGCCAGGAGGACGACGCGTTCAGCCGGTTGACGCAGGGCTCGCTCGACGCCGCTCCGGTGAACGTCCCGCCCGGCGAGAACGCCGATCGCTCGCAGCGCCTGGAGTTCGCCGGCGGCACCTCGTACACCGGGACGATGCTCGCGTTCAACCTGGCCGCGCGGCCGTTCGACGTGCTCTTCGCGCGGCGGGCCGTCGCGGAGGCGATCGACCTCGACGCGATCGCCGGGATCTCCACCGGCCCCGGCGCGCTGGTCGGCGCCGAGCGGGGGATGCTGCACCCCGCCTCGCGCTGGGCACCCGACCGGGTCCTGCACCGCGCCAACCAGACCGCCGCCCGGGTGGCGCTCACGGAAGGCGGGGTGGAGGCGTTCACCGTCCTGGCGTCGAGCGGCGACGGCGTCCGGCTCGAGGCGGCGCGGCGCGTCGTTCGCGCGCTGCGCCGCGCCGGCGCGCAGGTCCGCCTCCAGACGGTCACCCCGGACGACTTCGAACGGCGCCTCGGCCGCGGCGGCGGCGTCGCGGACTTCGAGGCGGCCGTCGTCGGCATCCCCGCCCTGGCGTCGTACGACCCGTCGTACCTGCGCAACGTCTTCGGCGATCCGCAGACGGCGACGCTCAACGACGGCGGCTATCGCAGCCCGCGCTTCGAGCAGCTGGCCGATCGGGTGGGGTCCGCGACGACGCCGGCCGCGCGCCGGTCGGCCGTCGCGGAGGAGCTCGGGCTGCTGGCGCGCGACCTGCCGGCGCTGCCGCTGTTCTTCGGCGGCACGACGTTCGCCTACCGGGCGATCGGCTACGACGACTGGGTGAACGTCGCGGGTACCGGCATCCTCGACAAGCAGTCGTTCCTGGCCCCGGAGCGAGGTGCACAGCCGCCGGCGGCCACCGCGACCGATCCGCGCGACACCGCCGGTGGGGGCGGCGATCTGTCGCTGATGCCGTTCATCGCGGGGCTGGGCGTCCTGCTCGTCGGGCTCGTGGCGTGGCGGCTGCGGCGCCCGCGCGACCCAATGTCCCCGTGAACGCGGGCGTGTAGGTAGCCTTCTCACATAGTGAGCGGGAAAGCGGGACAGGACGGCCGCGGCTCGCAGCGTGCGAGAGGCATGCGGCGCGGCTCGCTCGGGTCTTGGACGCTCGCGGCGATCGCGATCCTGGTGCTGCTGTACGTCGCGATCCTCGAGGCGTCCCGGCCGCACGTCTCCGGCGAGCGGCTGCGCATCGACGGCTTCTACTCGTCGGTGCGCGACAACCGGGTCGTCGAGGCGACGATCCTCGACCAGGACCGCTTCGTCGTCGGGCGCTACCGCCGCGAGGAGGGCGGCCCGGTCTACCGCTTCCACGCTCCGTACTCGCGCAACGGCACGAACTCGCAGGAGGCGCTGATCGAGGCGCTGGTCAACAACAACGTGCCCACGCGCGTCGACCAGCAGCTGCTCAAGCGCATCGCCGGGCCGGCCACGACGCTCCTGCCGGCGCTGATCATCGTGATCGTCTTCCTGTACTTCATCCTCACGATGCGCTCCGGCGACGGGCTCTTCGCACGCACCCGCGAGTCCTCCCGCGTCGAGGACCCCGACGTGAGCTTCGACGACGTGGCCGGCCAGGACGCCGCCGTCGCCGAGCTGCGCGAGATCTCGGACTTCCTCTCCAACAGCGAGCGCTACGCCGAGCTCGGCGCGCAGATCCCGCGCGGGATCCTGCTCTACGGGCCGCCCGGCTGCGGCAAGACGCTCATGGCGCGCGCGCTTGCCGGCGAGGCCGGCGCGGCGTTCTACTCGATCTCCGGGTCGGACTTCGTCGAGATGTACGTCGGTGTCGGTGCGCGCCGGGTGCGCGACCTGTTCAAGGACGCCCGGGAGTCCGCGCCGGCGATCGTGTTCATCGACGAGCTGGACTCCGTCGGGCGTCGCCGCGCCGGCAGCGGTCCGGGCAGTCAGGGTGCGGCCGAGGAGCAGGGTCAGGCGCTTAACCAGCTGCTGGCCGAGATCGACGGCTTCACGCCGGCCGAGGGCGTCATCGTCGTCGGCGCCACGAACCGGCCGGACGTGCTCGACCCCGCGCTGCTGCGGCCCGGTCGCTTCGATCGAGGGGTCGGCCTGGAGCTGCCCGACGAGCAGGGCCGCGAGGCGATCCTCGCGGTCCACGCCCGCGGCAAGCCGCTCGCCCCGAACGTCGACCTGGCGTCGATCGCGCGGCGAACCACGGGCATGACCGGCGCCGACCTCGCCGGCCTCTTCAACGAGGCGGCGCTGCTGACCGCCCGCGGGCGGCGCTCCTCGATCACGCCCGAGGATCTGGAGAGCGCGCTGCAGCGCGTACGCGACGCGCCCGAGCGTCAGCGGCGCCTGTCGATGCGCGACCGCCGCATCGGCCAGTCGTTCCTGCACGGGGAGCGCGTGACGTTCGCCGACGTCGCGGGCCTGGACAACGTCATCGACGAGCTTCAGGAGGTCCGCGACTACCTCGCGGACCGCACGAAGTACGAGCGCCTGGGCGCGCGCGTGCCGACCGGCTACCTGCTGGCCGGCCCGCCCGGCACCGGCAAGACGCTGCTCGCCCACGCGCTGGCGGGGGAGTGCAACGCGGCCTTCATCTCCGTGGCCGCCACGGAGTTCAACGAGACGTACGTCGGCGAGGGCGCGGCGCGCGTGCGCGACCTGTTCGCGCAGGCGCGCGGCGTCGCGCCCGTCATCGTGTTCATCGACGAGCTCGATGCCATCGGCGGCCACCGCAGCGCCGGCGGCGAGGACAACAACGAGCGCGCGCAGACGCTCAACCAGCTGCTCATCGAGCTCGACGCGTTCGGCCGCGACTCGACCGTGATCGTCATGGCGGCGACGAACCGCCCCGAGATGCTCGACGCGGCGCTCACGCGCCCGGGGCGCTTCGACCGCGTGATCGGCCTCGGGCTGCCCGACGTCGAGGCCCGCAAGCAGATCCTCCAGCTGCACGCACGCGGCCGGCGGATGGACGCGCGCATCGACCTCGACTCGATCGCCCGGCTGACGTACGGCGTCGCCGGCGCCGATCTCGCCAACCTCCTCAACGAGGCGGCCCTGCTGGCCGCCCGCCGGGGCGCGGACACGATCACACAGGCGCACATCGAGGACGCGGTGGACCGCGTCGGCGGCGGCATCGCGAGCTCGAGCCCGCTGTCGGAGGCCGACCGTCAGGTCATCGCCTACCACGAGGCCGGCCACGCGCTCGTCGCGCGGGCGATGCCCGGCGGCCGGCTGCTGCACCGCATCAGCATCGTGGCGCGCGGCAGCCTGGCGGGCGGGACGTTGATCACCGAGACCGGCGAGCGCCAGCAGCGCTCGCGCTCGGCGCTCATCGCACATATGGCGACCCTGCTCGGCGGGCGCGTCGCCGAGCAGCTCGTGTTCGGCGAGGTCGCCGACGGCGCCGCCAGCGATCTGGCCCAGGTCGGCTCGCTCGCGCGCCGCATGGTGACCGTGCTCGGCATGAGCGAAGCGGCCGGATCGCTGAGCTACGCCGAGGAGGACGGCACGCCGAACGTCGTGTACTCCGACGAGACCGCGCGGATGATCGACACGGAGGCGCGCCGCCTCGTCAGCGAGGCCGAGGCGGCGGCACAACGCGTCCTGCGCGAGCAGCGCATCATCCTCGAGCGCGTCGCGGAGGCCCTCCTCGAGCGCGAGACGCTGACGATGGAGGAGATCGACAGGCTCGCCGGCGTGCTCCCCGCGGGGCGCGCATGACCCCGGTGGCCACGCCGAGCCCGAAGCCGGCGCTGTGGCCGATGGACATGCCGCTGGTGCCGCGCCCGACCGCGCCGCTGTGGATCGGGGTCGCGGGCAAGGGCGGCTCCGGCAAGTCCGTCCTGTCGGGCACGCTCGCGCGGGTGCTCGCGCGCCGCGGCCACCGGGTCCTCGCCATCGACTCCGACCCGATGCCGGGCCTCACCCAGTCGCTCGGTGTGCCGGAGCCCGACGCGCCGCTGCTCATGCAGGCCGCCGAGAAGCCCGAGAAAGGTCCGTGGCGGCTGCGCCCCGGTGTCGGCCCGGCCACCGTCGTGCGCCGTTACACGACGCCCGCTCCCGACGGCATCCGCCTGATGCAGCTCGGCAAGGCCGACAAGGACGGGCTCAACGCGGTCCAGGGGTCGGTCAACGCGTTCCTGCAGGTCGTCCGGCGCCTCCACGAGGCCAAGTCGATGTACCCGTGGGCGATCGTCGGCGACCTCCCGGCCGGCCCGCGCCACCTGGCCGCCGGCTTCTCGCCGTACGCGAGCCTGTACGTCGTCGTCGTCGAGCCGACGAGCCAGTCGGCGATGACCGGCCGGCGCGTCGCGCGGCTGGCGCGCGGTCCGCTCGGTGCGGACGTCATCTTCGTCGCGAGCAAGATCTCCGGCCCCGACGAGCGCCGCCGCGTCGAGCGGCTGCTCGGCGAGCCCGTCGACTTCGAGATCCCCGCCGATCCGGCGGTGATCGAGGCCGAACGCCGACACGTCGCAGTCATCGACGCCGCACCCAGCTCCCCCGTCGTGCGCGCGGTGCAGCGGCTGGCGGACTCCCTCGAGCAGCGCACCCTGGAGGACGTATGAAGATCGCGGTATCGGGCAAGGGCGGCGCCGGCAAGACGACGATCTCCGGCACGATCGCGCGCGCCCTGGCGCGCGCCGGCCACGACGTCATCGCCATCGACGCCGACGTCAACCCGATGCTCGGGATCTCGCTCGGGCTCGGGATGGACGGCACCGAGCGCCTCGTGGGCATGCGCCAGGAGGTCAGCGAGAACGGCAACTCCGACGACGTGGTCCACGAGCACACGATCGAGGGCCTGCTCGCGCGCTTCGGCACCGACGCCCCGGACGGGATCCGGGTCCTGGTGGCGTCACGCGTCGACATGCCCGACCACGGCTGCCTGTGCTGCAGCGTCACCGCCGACCGGCTGTTGCGCGAGATGAAGGGCGACGACCGCACGGTCCTCGGCGATCTCGAGGCCGGCATCGGGGTGCTGGCGCGGATGGAGCCCGGCAGCCTCGACGTCGTGCTGGTCGTGGCCAACCCGACCCCGAAGTCGATCGAGGTCGCTCGCCGCGCCGTGATCGCCGCGCGTGCACGCGACATCGAGGTGCTGGTGGTCGCCAACCGCGTCGCCGACGCCGCGGACCTCGAGCGGATCACGGCGGTGCTCGGCGACGAGGAGATCGTCGTCGTGCCCGACGACCCGTCCATCGCCCATGCCGACGCGGAGGGCCTGGCGCCGATCGATCTCGACGAGACCTCCCCCGGCGTGCGCGCGATCGTCGAGATCAGCCGGCGCTTCGCCGTTGCGCAACCGGTCTGAGCGGCCTCGCCCGCGTGCAGATCGCGATCCTCCTCTACGACGGCGTCGTCGCCCTCGACGCGGTGGGTCCCTACGACGTGCTCAAGCTCATGCCCGGCGCCGACGTCCGGCTCGTGGCGGCGACCGCCGGCCCGGTCAGGACCGACGGGCCGCTGTCGCTCGTCGCCGACGCGGCGATCGACGAGGTCGCGCGGCCGGACATCGTCGTCGTGCCCGGCGGCCCCGGCGCCGTCGCGGCCAGCCGGGACGAGCGCCTGCTGGCATGGCTGCGCGCGGCGCACGAACACACCCAGATCACGGCGTCGGTCTGCTGGGGATCGGAGCTGCTCGGCGCCGCCGGCCTGCTCGACGGCGTGCAGGCGACGACCCACTGGCTCGTGCACGACGAGCTGGCGCGCCACGGCGCCATCGGCGTCGACGAGCGCGTCGTGGCCAGCGGCCGGATCATGACGTCGGCCGGCGTATCGGCGGGCATCGACATGGCGCTGCGGCTCGTCGCGACGACGGCGGGCGAGGACGTCGCACGGCGCATCCAGCTCATCCTGGAGTACGCCCCTGAGCCGCCCTTCGCCGGCGCCGGCTCGGCCGCGACCGCCGATCAGGCGGTCGTCGCGCAGATGCGCGCCGGCTACGCGCGCTCGCGCGGCTGATCGGCGCGGCGCAGGCCCAGGCCGGAAGCGGCCGGCCTATTCGCTGACGCAGCGCGCGAGCTCGTCGCGCCAGGCCGCTCCCTCGAGGTCCTTGCCGATGATGACGATGCGGCTGCAGCGTCGCTCGTCCGCGCGCCACTCCCGGCCCGGCGCCGACTCGACGTAGGTCTGTACGCCGTGCACGATCTGGCGCCGCGGCTCGCCGGCCAGGGCGATGATCGCCTTGATGCGAAAGAGGTCGGGGCGCATCATGACGAGGCCCCCGAGCCAGCCGTCGAAGCGGACCCCGTCGAGGTCGCCGAGCTCGTGGGAGAAGATCTCGACGGCCAGGTGCTCGTGCTCGTGGACGTGGTCGTGCGCGTGGTCGTGCCCGTCGGCGTTCTCGTCGGAGGCGGCCATGGCGAAGCGGTCGAGCAGCAGCTCGGGCCCGATGCTCTCGCGCGGCGCGACGATGATCTGCGCGTCGGGGTTCAGCGCCGTGAGGCGTTCGCGCAGCGCGCCGACGGCGTCCTCGGAGGCGACGTCGATCTTGCTCACGACGATGTGGGTCGCAAGCTGCACCTGCTGCAGCGCCTCGGGGCTCTCCGTGCGATCGAGCTGGTCGATGGCGTGCAGGGCGTCGACGACGGCGACCATCGTGTCGAGCCGCAGCACGTGTGTGATGCTCGTCAGCGTCTCGAGCACCGGCCCCGGATCGGCGAGCCCGCTCGTCTCGACGATGATGCGATCCAGGCGGCCGGCCGCACGGTGCAGGCGCGTGATCGCGTCGAGCAGCTCGCCCTGGCTCGTGCAGCAGACGCAGCCGTCGGCGATCTCGACGACCTCGCCGCCGGCGTCACCGAGCAGCTCGCCGTCGAGCCCGATCTCGCCCGCCTCGTTGACGACGACACCGATGCGCTCCGCTCCCGCTCGCGCCTGGACCAGGCGGTTGACGAGCGACGTCTTGCCGGCCCCGAGGAAGCCGCTGACGACGGTGATGGGGATCGGGCCATGAGGGGCGAGGGATGAATCGGGCACGGCGACGGGGAGCTCCTTCGTACGGGTGGGGCACGGCGATGATGGCGCGGCGGATCCGTCCAGGCGGCGCGGCGCGCCGAAAAACGGATGGGCCGGCCCGCCACTATGTGATTGGATCACATCTTGACGACGGGCAAGGATCTCCGCACCGGATGGCTGCTGCTCATGCTGAGCAGCGCCACCAGCAGCGGCTACGGCTATGACCTGCGGCGGGAGCTCGAGCTGCGCGGCCTCTCGCTCGACCCCGCCGTCCTCTACCGCAACCTGCGCGAGATGGAGGAGCGCGCGCTCATCGTCTCGCACTGGATGGCTTCCGTAGAAGGTCCGCAGCGACGCGTCTACAGCATCACGGCGGCCGGGAACGCCGAGCTGGCCCGTATCGCCGCCAGCATCGGGGAGGCGCGCGACGGTCACACGGCGTTCCTGTCGGCGTACGCGCAGCGACACCGGCCAGCGAATGGCGAGAGCTCGGTTTGAGGGGCGTATGCTATGTGACAAACACACATTGCATCTGGGCTTGGCCGGGACCGGCGCCCGACCGGTCTCCGGCCATCCCAGCCGTGAGACTCAACTATCTGAGGTGATGTACATGCCATGCGAATGCGCAACTGCGACACCGGTCGGCGCCCCGATCGCCGGCCCCGGGTTCGGCCGCGAGACCGCGGCGGGCGCCGGCTGCGGCTGCTCGAGCGGCCCGGAGCCATCTGATCGCGCGATCAGCTTCGAGCGCAGCGTGATGGAACTCGACAAGCGGCTGCGCAGGCTCGAGGGCGGCATCCGCGGTGGCGCCGGGCAGGCCCCTGAATGAAGTACGTCGACGAGTTTCGTGATCCTGCGCTCGGTGAGGTGCTCGCGGGCGAGATCCTCGGTCTTGTGGAGCCTGGTCGTCATTACAAGTTCATGGAGGTTTGCGGCGGTCATACGCATTCGATCTATAAGTACGGGATCGATGATCTGTTGCCGGCGAACGTCGAGCTGGTGCATGGGCCGGGTTGTCCGGTCTGCGTGATCCCGATGGGTCGTGTCGATGATGCGATCTCGTTGGCGCATGAGCCCGATGTGATCTTTACGTGCTTTGGCGACATGCTGCGCGTTCCGGGTTCGGATGGCACGCTGCTGGATGCCAAGGCGGAGGGCGCGGACATCCGGATGGTGTATTCGCCGCTGGATGCGCTGCGGATCGCGAAGGCCAATCCGGAGCGCCCCGTGATCTTCTTCGCGATCGGTTTTGAGACGACGGCGCCGTCGACGGCGCTGACGCTCAAGCGGGCCAAGGCCGAGGGTGTGGAGAACTTCTTTTGCATGTGCAATCACGTGACGATCGTGCCGCCGTTGCGCGCGCTGCTCGATTCGCCCGATCTGCGCCTGGATGGCTTCATCGGTCCGGGTCACGTCTCGACGGTCGTCGGCGTGCGGCCGTTTCAGTTCATCCCCGATGAGTACGGCAAGCCGATCGCGGTCGCCGGCTTTGAGCCGTTGGATGTGTTGCACGCGATCCACATGATCCTCACGCAGCTGAAGGAGGGGCGTTGTGAGGTCGAGAACCAGTATGCGCGTGTGGTGCCGTGGGAGGGCAACCCGCGGGCGCTGCAGGTCATGTCGGAGGTCTTTGAGCTGCGCCCGCATTTTGAGTGGCGCGGGATGGGCTTTATCTCCCAAAGCGGTTTGAAGCTCTCGCAGGCCTACGCCGATTTTGACGCGGAGATCACCTACAGCGTTCCGGGTATCCGGGTCGCCGATCCGAAGGCGTGTCAGTGCGGCGAGGTGCTCAAGGGCGTCATCAAGCCCTGGGAGTGCAAGGTCTTTGGCTCGGGCTGCACGCCGGAGCGTCCGATCGGGACGTGCATGGTCTCCAGCGAGGGCGCCTGCGCGGCGTACTACAACTACGGGCGCTTTGCTCGTGAGCGTGAGGTCGTCTAGGTGAGCTCTCCGGTCTCTGAGCGGGAGCAGAAGGTCCTGAACATCATCGAGACTGCGCGCGCGAAGCGTCAGAAGTTTCGCGATACGCAGATCACGATGGCGCATGGGGCCGGCGGCAAGGCGACGGCGAGCCTGATCGAGGGGCTGCTCGTCCCCGCGTTCGCGAATGCTTCGCTCGAGGCGCTGGCCGACGCCGGGACCGTCAGCGTGCTGGGCGGCGAGGTCGCGATGACGACCGATTCGTTTGTCGTCAACCCGATCAGCTTTCCGGGTGGCACGATCGGTGAGCTGGCGGTCAACGGCACGCTCAACGACGTCGCGATGGCGGGTGCGCGGCCGGTCGCGCTGACGCTGTCGCTGATCCTCGAGGAGGGCCTGGCGGCCGACATCCTCAAAGAGCAGGTCGCGGCGATCGCCGCGGCGGCCGCCGCCGCCGGCGTGCCGATCGTGGCCGGTGACACGAAGGTCGTCGAGCGTGGCGCGTGTGATCAGATGTACATCTGCACGACGGGGATCGGCGTCGTCGACGACCGCGCGGCGCTGTCGCCGGCGTCGCTGGCGCCGGGCGACAAGATCCTGGTGTCGGGCCGGATCGGTGATCACGGCACGGCGATCATGCTCGCGCGCGGCGAGTTTGAGCTGGACGCCGACATCACGTCGGACACGATGTGTCTTTGGCCGATGGTCGACATGCTGCTGGATCGGGCCGGTCCGTCGCTGCGCTGTCTGCGCGACGCGACCCGCGGCGGCGTCGCGTCGGTCCTCAACGAGCTCGCACGGGCATCGCGTGTCGCGATGGTCATCAACGAGGCCGCGGTGCCAGTGCACCCGGCAGTGGCAGGTGCCGCGGAGATCCTCGGAATCGATCCGATGCACGTGGCCAACGAGGGGAAGTTTGTTGCGATCGTTGCCCCCGAGGCAGCGCCCGCAGCACTGGCCGCTTTGCGGTCAATGCCGGGTGGCGAAGAAGCCGCCGAGATCGGCGAATGCAAGACCGAACCCGAAGGCATGGTCCTCATGGCCACCGCCTTCGGAGGCAAGCGGGTGATGGACCAGCTCGTGGGCGATCCATTGCCACGCATCTGTTAG
>JAUXSD010000130.1 GCA_030681525.1 Solirubrobacteraceae bacterium | reverse complement strand
TCGGGGTGGAGGAGGGGTGGGGTGAGCGCGCTCCGAACGCGGGCTCAGCAGGCCACGGACTGGTCGACGTAGCCGCCGAAGTCGGTCGTCCAGTACCACTTGTAGCGAGCGGTCGCGCTGTAGGCGCGGGCGATGCCGATCACCTTGTAGGACGAGCTGAGCATGTTCGTGTTGTGGCCGGCCGAGGCCTTCCACTGGGCGAACGCCCCGGCGGCGGTGGCGTTGCCGGCGGCGAGGTTCTCGCCCCGGGCCGTGTTGAAGGTGTAGCCGAACGCCTTCAGCCGCGTGCTGAACGTGCGCCCGAGGCTGTCGGTGTGGGCGAAGTAGTTCTTCGTCGCCATGTCGTTGCTCATCCAATCCGCGGCATTCGCGAGCGAGACCGAGACCCGCAGCGGGGCGACGCCGTTGGCCGCGCGGTACTGGTTGATCTGCGTGCAGAAGGCCTGCTCCTCGGGATCCAGGACGACGCCGGCGGAGGACGTGGCGACCGGCATGGCGGCGAGCGCCAGCAACGTGACGAGCAGGGTGCGCTTGAGCTTGGGCATGCCTCCTGTGTCGGGACGAAGGCGTGCGTCCAGTCGCCCGGACGCCGCCGGATGGACGTTTGGACGACCCCGTGCGCCCGGCCGTTTGGACGCGGCGTGGACGCGTGAGATCGACCGGATTTCGGGCGATCGAGCTGGTCAGTCGGCTCGCGCCGGCGCCTCCCAGGCGAGGTTGGCCGGCAGCGGGGCGGGGTCCTCGAAGGCGAGGTTCGGCGTCCACCACGCGGCGCGCCCGGCGAGGTGCAGGGCGGCCGGGAGCAGCACGAGCCGCACGAGCGTGGCGTCGATGACGATGGCGATCGCCAGACCGACGCCGAACTGGCGCAGGCTCGCGATGTCCGACAGCCCGAAGGCGAGGAACACGCCGAGCATGCTCAGCGCCGCGCCGGTCACGACGCGGGCGGTGCGCGCGAGCCCGACCTGGACGGCCTGCGCCGCGTCGCCGGTGCGCAGCCACTCCTCGCGGACGCGGCTGACGATGAACACCTGGTAGTCGATCGAGAGCGCGAACACGACGCCGAAGATCGCGGTCACGGCCACCGCATCGATCTCGCCGGGCCCGCCGAGCAGCGGCGCTTCGCCTTGGAAGAGCAGCGCCAGCAGGCCGAGCGTCGCGCCGACGGCGAGCAGGTTCAGCGCCACGCCGATGCACGCGACGACGATCGAGCGCAGCAGGACGGCCAGCAGCAGCGCGGTGACGAGCGTCAGGACGAGCACGATCAGCGGCAGCCGCCCGGCCGCCGCGCTGTCGTAGTCCGACAGGACGGCGGCGGGTCCGCCGACCGCGGCGTCCGCGCCGAGCTTCTTGCCGAGCCGGCCGGAGAGCGCCTGCAGCCGCTCGTAGAGCGCCTGGGTGCGCGGGTCGGACGCCGGGTGGCGTGGCACGACGACGATCCGCGCGCCCTGGCCGCCCTTGTCGACATTGACGCCGAACGGGGCGTCGCCGTTGCCGCTCTCGAGCGCGGCGAGCAGGAAGTAGCCCGAGTCGAAGAAGCTCGCGGTCGCCTTCTGCGGCTGCGGGTCCTTGCCGTCGCCCGAGCCGCTCAGCCCGCGCACGGCGCTGCCGGCGTCGTTGAGGCCCTTGGCCAGCTCGCCGCTGCGCTGCTCGCCGCTGCGCACGCCGCTGGCCAGGCCGTCGACGCCGCTGGTGACCGCGCTGACGGCCGCGCCGATCTTGTCGGCCCCGCCGTCGAGCTGGGCGAGCGCGCTGACGAGCGAGTCGCTGCCCTTCGACAGCGAGCCGACCGACCCGCCGAGCTCCTTGACCTTGCGGGCGATCGCATCGGCGCTGTCGGCCAGGCCGCCGACCGCGGTGGCGAGGCGGCCGGCGTCGCTGGCCGGCATCGCGGCGGCGATCTTGCCCGCGTACTGCGCGTCGAGGCCGAGCTGGCGGATGGGATCGTCGAGCCCGGCGCCGGCGTCGCCCGACAGCGCCTGGCGGGCCTGGCGCAGCGCGGCGCGGGCGCGAATGCCCGAGGCGCTCGTCATGGGGATCGCGCGTTCGGCGGCGGCCAGCGCGTCGTCGGCCTGGCGGCGCTGGGCGCGCACGCCGGACTGCACGCGGTTCAGGCTGTCGGCGCGAGCCCGCAGGCGGCTCTGCAGATCGCGTGCGCTGCTGGCCAGCGTGCTCAGCGCGGTGCCGAGCTCGCGAGCGCCGTCGCGCACCCGCCGCGCGCCGCCGCTGGCGGCGGCCGACTGGGACGCCAGACCGCTCGTCCCGCGGCCCGCGTCGGCGAGCTTCGCGGCGAGCTGACGGGCGCCGCTGCCCGCGCCGTCGAGCCCGTTGCGCAGGGAGCCCACGCCGCCCGTCACGTCGCGCGAGCCGGCCTGCAGCTTGGAGGCGGCCGCGTTGGCGCCCGACAGCGAGTCGCGCAGCGACTCCACGCCGTCGGCAGCCGAGGAGACGTTGCGATCGAGGCCGCGCAGCCGGCCTTCGGCGCGGCGCGGCGCAGACTCGCCGGCGGCGACGGCACGCCGGCCGGCGCTGCGCAGCTTCTCGGCCGAGCGCGCGATCGTGCCCGGCCCGAGGACGGCGCGGACGTCGGGATCGCGCGAGAGCTTGCGCTGGGCACGCTCCAGGGTGGCCAGGCGGTCCGGCGTGGTGATCGCGCCGCGGCGTGCGACGGCGACGATCTCGAAGGGCTCCGTCCAGCCGGCGCCCATCGCCTGCGCGACGGTGTCGTACTGGGCGCGCGCCTCGCTGCCGGCGGGCAGCGACTGCGCCGCGGGCGAGCCGGTGCGCAGGCCGAGCACCGGGATGCAGGCGGCGAGCAGCAGCACCGCCGCGCCGATGGCGAGCGCCGGCCGCTGCGTGGCGGCGCGGGCGAGGGCGGCGCTGACTCCGTCCTGGGAGGTGCGCGGGCCGCTGTCGAGCCACGGGCCGGCGACGACGAGGATGGCCGGGACCGCGACCATCGCGGTGGCGGCGCTCAGCAGCGCGACGATGCTCACGCCCAGGGCGGCCGCGAGCAGCGCGGTGCCAGGCGACATCGCGGCGGCGACCGCCATCGCGACGAGGATCACGGCGGCCGCGGCGGCCACCGTCCGCGTCGTCGGGGCGGCGGCGGCGCCGACGGCGGATTCGACATCGTCATGGCGACCGTCAACGAGCTCCTCGCGCAGCCGTGAGACGAACAGCAGCGAGTAGTCCACCGCGAGCGCCAGGCCGACCATGCAGGAGATGGCGAGCGCGAACGCGTCGAGCCGTACGGCGTCTGCGAGCAGCGCGAGGGCGCCGGTCGACGCCGCGATCGTGGCGGCGCCGAAGACCACGGGGATCGCCGCCGCCAGCGGCGAGCGGAAGACGAGCAGCAGGGCCAGCAGCAGCAGCGGCAGCGCGATCAGCTCGGCGCGGTGGATCGCCGACAGCGATGCGCGGGTGCCCTCGCTGGTGAGCAGCGGCATGCCGGTCACGGTCGCGCGGACGGGCGCCGCGGTCATCTCGCCGACGACCCGCTCGGCGGACGCGCTGCGGCGGGCGATCTCGTCGTGCGAGCCGCTGACCGACAGCAGCACGAGCGCGCGGTCGCTGGAGGGTCGCAGCGCCGAGCGGCCGGAGGACGTCGACCAGGGGCTGATGACACGCACGCCGGGACGCTTGGAGAGCCGCGTCACGAGCGCCTTGCCCTGCGACTTGACGTCCGCGCGGGGGCCGCTCAGCAGGACGGGCACGGTCGCGGCGTCGCCGAAGTTGCCGCCGATGAGCGCGCGGGCCTGGGAGGACTCCGAGCCGGACACCTGCAGGCCGCTGGAGGACAGCCGGCTGTCGATGCCCAGGCCGATGACGCCGAGCACGGCCACGATCGCGATCCAGGCCGCCAGCACGGCCCAGGGGTACGACACGGCGAGGCGGGTGAGTGCAGGCGTGGGCTTACCGCCCCCGCCGGAATGCGACTGCATCTGGGTCGTCCCCCTTGAAGCTGTTTGCGATGGCAGCTGCCCTGCTGCCGGTGTGATGGCGGCTGCCCTGCCGCCGTGGGGTCTCATCGGCTGGACGGACGTATGACTTGAGCCCGGGGTTGGGGTTCCGCGCGTCACACCGCGACCGGCGACACCATCCACCGTGTATGCGAACATCTGTTCGCATGCCGTACACCGAGCTCCACTGCCACTCCGCGTACTCCTTCCTCGACGGCGCCTCCCAGCCCGAGGAGCTCGTCGCGGCGGCGCTCGCGCGTGGTCATGCAGCGCTCGCGCTCACCGACCACGACTCGCTGTCGGGCTCGATGGAGTTCGCGCAGGCGGCCAAGTCGCTGGGCCTGCGAGCGATCCACGGGGCGGAGGTCACGCTCGACGACGGACGGCACCTCACGCTGCTCGTCCGCGACGCGACCGGCTGGCGCAGCCTCTGTCGCCTGCTGACCCGCTCCCACGCCCATACGCGCGACGGGCCGCAGCGCAATCGCTCCGAGCCCGCCGTCTCGCTCGACGACGTCGAGGAGCATCACGCCGGTCTCGTCTGCCTCAGCGGCTGCGCGCGCAACGGCGTGCGCGACGAGCCGACGATGCGCCGCCTGCTGAGCGTCTTCGGCCTCGACGCCTTCCGCGTCGAGCTGCAGCGCCCGCTGGCGCGCCACGACCGGGCGCTGAACCGCGGGCTGGCGGGGCTGGCCGAGCGGCTCGGCGTTCCCGCGGTCGCGACCGGCGACGTCCACGCGCACTCGCGCGACCGCGCCTACCTGCAGGACGCCTTCGTGGCGATCCGCGAGCATACGACGCTCGACGCGTCAGAGCCGCTGCGGCGCGGCAACCACGCGCACGTGCTGACCAGTCCGCAGGCGATGGCGGCGCGCTTCGCCGACCACCCCGACGCCGTCGTCGAGTCGGCGCGGCTGGCCGACACGCTGACCTTCGACCTCACGAGCGACCTGGGCTACCGCTACCCCGGCGCGGAGGACCTGCGCGCCGGCCGCGCGCTGGCCGAGGTCTGCTCGGCGCGCTTCGACGAGCGCTATCCGCGCGGCAGCCCGCACCACGAGGAGGCCAAGGCGCGCCTGGAGGAGGAGCTGCGCGTCATCGACAGCCTCGGCCTGGCCGGCTTTTTCTTGCTGCATCGCGACCTGCTCGAGCTCGCGCGCGAGGTCGCGGTGGAGGTGCGCGGGACGGGCAATGCCCGCTCGCTGCTGCCGCCGGGGCGCGGCCGCGGCTCGAGCGTCTCCTCGATCGTCTGCCACCTCACCGGCCTCAGCCACGTCGACCCGATCGCCAACAAGCTCCTGCTCGGGCGCTTTCTCAACGAGGAGCTCACGTCGCTGCCCGACATCGACCTCGACTTCCCGCGCGACGTGCGCGAAAAGCTCATCCCGCGCGTGCACGAGCGCTACGGCACCGAGCGCTCGGCGCTCGTCGCGGCGTTTCCGACGTACCGCGCGAAGGGCGCCATCCGCGAGCTCGGCAAGGCGCTCGGGCTGCCGCCGGGCGAGATCGAGCGCGTCGCGCGCGGCAGCGAGGGCTGGTCGTCGCTGCAGGTCGACCGCGACATCGACCTCGCGCTCGGGGAGGGGCGCCGGACCGGCCGCTGGCAGTGGCTCGTCAAGCTCGCCTACGAGGCCTACGGGCTGCCGCGCCATCTCTCCCAGCACTCGGGCGGCATGATCGTCGCGACGCGCCCGCTCGTGGACTGCGTCCCGCTCGTGCCGGCGGCGATGGAGGGCCGCCAGCTCGCGCACTGGGACAAGGACTCCTGCGCGGACGCGGGCTTTCTGAAGATCGACCTGCTCGGGCTGGGGATGCTCTCGGCGGTGGAGCGCTGCGTCGAGCACATCGCGCAGCGCCGCGGCGAGCGGATCGACCTCAGCCGGATCCCGTACGACGACCCCGCGACGTACGAGTGCATCCAGAACGCCGACACGACCGGCGTCTTTCAGATCGAGTCGCGCGCGCAGATGGGCTCGCTGCGGCGCACGCGGCCCGAGACGCTCGACGACATCACGATCCAGGTGGCGATCGTCCGGCCAGGGCCGATCGTCGGCGGGGCGGTCAACCCGTACATCGAGCGCCGCCAGCGGCTGCGCGCCGATCCCGCCTACCAGGTCCCGTACCTGCACCCGTCGCTCGAGCCGCCGCTGCGCGACACGCTCGGCACGATCATCTTCCAGGACCAGGTGCTCGAGGTCGCGCAGGCGTTCGCCGGCTTCAGCGTGGGGGAGGCCGAGGGGCTGCGCCGGGCGATGAGCCGCAAGCGCTCGGCGGAGGCGATCGAGGCCCACCACCAGCGCTTCGTATAGGGCGCGATGGACGAGCACCCCGACGACACGCCGGAGCAGGCCGAGGCGGTCTTCTCGATGGTCTCGGGCTTTTCGGGCTTCGGCTTCCCCAAGGCCCACGGCGCCGCCTTCGGGCTGCTGGCCTACCAGTCGACGTGGCTGCGCGTGCACTACGGCCCCGAGTTCCTCTGCTCGCTGCTCGACGAGCAGCCGATGGGCTTCTATCC
>JAUXSD010000120.1 GCA_030681525.1 Solirubrobacteraceae bacterium | reverse complement strand
AAAATAAGAAGTGAGAAGAAGGAAGGATCACTTGATAACTTTTGTAATCGTGAAATCATTTGCTGACCAAGCGGCAGGAGCTTATTTTCACGAGTCATGTATCCCGCGCGGACGAGCCAGCCGAAGCCTTGCGTGCGTGCGTTGTTGGGAAATTCCCTTTGGGTTTGGATGTGGAGTTCTTGATATTTCATGGGTATAGAATTTCCCCTCTCCTTTTCGAAGAGGGGAAAGCGGTGACGTTATGCTTCGCCTTTTTTCTTCCGCATGATCTTTTGCGTAGATTCGATGACAGGCATGGGTTCGGGAATGACAATCGGCATCGCGGCAA
Organism: Solirubrobacteraceae bacterium; assembly: GCA_030681525.1. Lineage (GTDB taxonomy): Bacteria > Actinomycetota > Thermoleophilia > Solirubrobacterales > Solirubrobacteraceae > CADCVQ01. Next base: position 1,522 of record JAUXSD010000120.1, on the reverse strand, counting down.
TGGATTCTGCCTGGGCTGCCTCCGAAGGCGTCGACTCGGGAGCAGGTTCGAGGTCCAGCTCGACCGTTTCTTCCATCCGAATTTGGCCGCGCAGGAAGGCGCCTTCTTCGGTCACAAATGCGGTCGTGACCACGTCTCCCCAGACACGACCCGAAGCGCGGATCTCCAGTTTTTGAGTGGTGATGTTTCCGCGCACTGCACCCGCCACAATGACAGTATTAGCGCGCACGTTTTGGCAAGTGACGCGTCCTGTCTCACCAACGACAAGCATACCGCGCATGGCGATCTCGCCTTCGAACGCGCCTTCAATGCGGACGCCGCCCGAGCCGTTGATGCTTCCGTGCCAGACCACGCCAGAGCCGAGCACCGAGGTGATGCGCTCGACGGCTTGTACAGGTTGTGGGGTTTCGGTGGGAGTGGTGTTTCGCTTGAACATATTAAGGCAATTTTACCGTAGAAAACAAAAAGGGCGGACATTGCACCAAAGCGCAGCCCGCCTTACTTCCTAATCCCTAATCAACTGATTCCTATAAGTCCTTCTCGCTTATCTGCACGCCCATGATATTAAAGCCAGAATCAACGTATAAAACTTCTCCGGTAACGTGAGACGACAGGTCCGAAGCAAGGAACACTGCCGAGTTGCCCACATCTTCAATGGTGACGTTTTCACGCATGGGAGCGATATCCGAAAAATGCTTGTACATATCACGAAAGCCACCCACGCCTGCTGCCGCTAACGTGCGGATCGGTCCAGCCGAAATCGCGTTGACGCGGATCTTCTGTGGGCCGAGATCATAAGCCAGATATCTTGTGGATGATTCCAGTGCGGCCTTGGCGACGCCCATCACGTTGTAGCGTGGCGCGACTTTTACCGAGCCATGATAGGTCATGCTCATCACTGAAGCACCGGGGTTCATAATTGGCAGGAAGGCATGGGTCAGCGCGACAAGTGAAAACACGCTAACTTCCATTGCAACTTTGAATCCCTCGCGGGTGGTATCGTGAAACGGCCCGCTCAATTCTTCGCGTCCAGCGTATGCGATGGAATGAACCAGCACATCGATTTTTCCAAAATGTTTTGCGGCCTTATCAACGGTCGCGGCGATCTGGTCATCCTTGGTAATGTCACATTCCTCGACCCATTTGCAATCCACTTGTTCGGCGAGTGGCTTCACACGGCGTTCAAGAACTTCACCCGCATAACTAATCCCGATATTCGCACCTTCGCGTTTGAATGCCTGCGTGATCCCCCACGCAATTGACTTGTCGTTTGCAAGACCAAAAATAAGTGCGTTCTTACCTTCCAATAAACCCATTTTATTCTCCTCGATTATTTAGTAAAAATCTCCAGGGCTTGGATAACCACGGCTCTGGTGTCTTATTTAAACCCACACGGACGCCAATCGTCACGCTTTTATCTGGGATGAGTTGCCCCGCTTCGATTCTTAAGCTGGAGCCTGCTTCCGTCAAATTGACAAGGTTCTCGCTTTGGGTGATTCCCATGGCCTGGGTCAGTTTGCCC
>JAUXSD010000115.1 GCA_030681525.1 Solirubrobacteraceae bacterium | reverse complement strand
GCCGACCAAGGCGGCCACCGCGACCCCTCGACCACGCTGGGGATCTACACCGAAGCGCTGCGCGGTGAGCGCGGGGGGTACGGCGCGGCGTTCGACGCGCTGGTCGACGGAGAGCCACCTCCCGAGACCGGCGCGTTGAATCCCGGAGACGACGCATGACAGCGCCTGATGAGACGGCGTGCGCCGCAGAAACGCGTCGAGTTTCGAGAGGGGACGCTCTAGCATGATGTCGATGGCCACCACGCGCCCACAGACAGAGCAGAAGCTGCAGGCCGACGCCGGGTTGCCGGAGGTGATCGAGGCGGTCAACGAGCTGTCCGCCACGTTCGCGCAGCGCGCGTCGCTCTCGCCGTCTCGACCGCTTGACGCAGCGCATCCGAGCGCCTCGATCGTCTACACCGACGAGGCCTACGACGCGCTGGCAGCCCGCCTCGACGAGCCCCCCGCGCCCAACGAGCAGTTGCGGCGCACGATGTCTGGTCAAGCGACGCTCGAGCCGTGAACGCAGATATCCGGGTGGCGGTGCTCCGTGCGCCGCCCCCGGCGTTTGGCAGCGGGCGCGTCGAGCTTGACGATTGGTTGGTCCGACATGGCCTAACGGCCACTCGCTCTGGCTCGGCGCGGGTCTATCTCGCCGAGGATCAGACCGGTGTGGTGGGCTACTTCGCTCTGTCGGCAGGGTCAATTGACCCTGCGCGAGCCGGGACTCGGACGCCGAGCGGGATGCCGAGGCGCCCCATCCCCGTCGTGCTGCTGGCGCGGCTTGCCGTCGGCGAGCGCGCGTAGGGCCGCGGACTGGGACGCTTGCTGGTCGAGTATGCCGCGCTGGCGACCGTGAAGGTGGCCCGGCTCGTGGCGGTCCGCGCGCTCGTCGTCGACGCCCTCGACGACGTGACCGCCCAGTTCTACGCACGGGTGGGGATGACTCCCAACGAGGACAATCCGCTGTGGCTGGAGATCCTCGTCAAGGACCTCGAGCCGCTGGTCGGCAACCAGACGGGCGCGTAGCAGCCGGGTCTGGACGACGCCCCGAGGTCCGGCTGAGCGTCAATCCCCGCGGCCGCCACTCGGGTTGACTCTCACGCGTACGCAGATGCCGAGGCCGGGCACGTGTATCCGCTCCCGCGCCGGATTGTCGAAGACCGGGCCCGAGCTGTAGTGACGCCAGTGCGCGATCGGCGATCGCCTCGCTGGACCAGGCCCGGTGGCGGAGAGTTCGGGCCGTGCTGACGAGCTGGCCGGCATGGCTGCACGAGCGAGTGCATCGCGGGCGCGCTGCGTCGTGACGATCTCGTCGGTTTCGTCGGCCAGCGCGAGGAGCGCGAGCGCGCCGGCTCGGGTCAGCGGAACTGTCCAGATCTTGCGCTCGGCATCGAAGCGGCGCTCGGGAAGGTCGCGTAGCGCCGGCAGCCTGCGCGCGCTGTAGGGACCTGCGATCTCGATGGCGCCGCCACACACCTTCGCTCGGCCGATGTCGATGCGCGCCAGGCGTGCGATACAGAACCGGCCGTTTTGCAGCTACTTCTCGTGCATGGGCGCGGCGGGTTTCGAACCTGCGACCGTTGATCGACTCGTTGGACCCGCTACGAGCAGGCCGGGGAGCCGATCGCCTACTTCCGCATCTGGGTGCGAACGCTGTGCGCCATCGGGCTGCGGGTCGACGAGGCGTGCCGTGCCCGCCGCGGGCGCACAGGATCCGCGCCAGACCAACACCGTGTTCGCCGAGCGCGATCAGCCGGCGCTGCGCGACGGCGTTACCGCACACGCCCTGCGCGCATCTATACCGCGTCCCTGCGCGACCGCGAACGAAGCCAACACGGCACGGCCGTCGACGACCTCCTCAACCGGGACGGCGGCCGCCGCGGCGCCCCAACCTGTCAGCGGCCGCGCCGCCCCAGGTTAACGGTGCAGGATCGACAGTCGACGGCACGCCGTCGACTGTCGATGCTCGTGCTTCGTGGCGCCTGCGCTACGAGGCCACGTCGATGTCACCTGCATCGGTGAGCGCAAGACCCTTCGCAGCGGGTATCGACACCAAGCTCAGCGGGACCTCTCGTGGCGAGAAGCGTTCGGGATCCACTCGCTCTTGGCGAGCACGCGGAAGGAGCGCTGCGCCTCTACGAACGATGCTCTCCCGTCGCGGCGCTGGGCGCGCCGTAAGCAGCCGCTCGGCGGCTGCGCCGAAGGCTATGCCGATCGTCGCCCAGAACGTCGCGCTGATCGCCAGTGCCGCGAGGCGGAACTCCCACATGACGTCAGCCGGGAAGCCCGCGGGCGTCTCGTTCACCGCGGGCAGAACGAGTTGCGCGATCACGATCAGGAAGACGAAGCTGGCGCCTGCGGCGATTGCGGCGTTCCAGGGATCCAGGCGCGGCAGCAGTTCGCGGCGGATCCGGCCGGCCGCGATGACGGCGACGAGCGAGATCGTGATCATCGCGACGAACAGGCCGGTGCGCGTGCCGAGCGTCTCGGGCGTACCGGTCGCGGGCGGCGTGGCGGGGTACTTGAGGAACGGGACGACGGTGATCGTGAGGTAGGCACCGAGCGCGAGCACGACCGCGGTCAGGCGCGCGCTGATCGCGCCGATACGTCCGTAGGCCCAGGCGAAGACGAGTGCGAACAGCCCCCCGAGCGCGACCCCCATGACGGTCAGCGCGGTCAGCAGGCCGAACGTGCTCTGCGTGCCGCGCGCGACGACGTCAGGCTCGGCCGCAGCGGGCAGGCCGGATTCGGCGGCGTGGCGCTGTTCGAAGTCGATCGCCGCCTGAAGCGGGGGCTCGCCGAGCGCGTAGGCGACGGGGAACGCGAGCAGCCCGGCCGCGAGGCCGACGAGCATGCCCCGCACGAGCAGGGAGCGGATCAACGTCGTCGCGCCGGTCAGTGGCAGGGGAAGCCGAGCAGGTGGCGTCCGTCGTGCAGGAACTCGTGGACGCTGGTGCCGGAGACCAGCGACGCGACGCCCTCTTCAGCGCCGACGAAGTAGATCAGGACGAAGAGCACGAATCCCGCGAAGATCGCGTAGGGCAGCAGCTCGCTCGGCGAGGCGATGGGGGCGGGTGCGGTGCTGATCCCCCGCTCGGCGACGACTTCGGACATCTGCATCTCCTCCTCGGGATCACGCGTCCCGTCGTGGGGTCGGTACGCGTGACGGCGTGGTATCTGGCTCGCAGGATCCTTCCCGCTCACAGTGGCGCGACCGCGCCGGTCTCTCACCGGCTTCCCGCACCATCACACGAAGCGTGGACGATAGCCATGCCCGGCGCGGCCCGCAATCCGGCCGACCGCGGTTATGCTGCCTGGCGTCAGCGCGATGGTGCGAGGAACCCGGTGAGAAGCCGGGACGGTCGCGCCACTGTGACCGGGAGCAGTTCCCGGAAGTCAGGAACTCGGGCCATCGCGAATGCCGCTTACGGGAACGCGCTCTTCCCAGGAGGTATCCCGATGGACCCATGCAGTGCACCTCTCCGGGACCGGACTGATCGCTGCCCCGGCGTGCTGGCGCAGCACGAGGCGGCCGACGGCTGGATGGCGCGCGTGCGGCTGCCGGGCGGGCGGGTCGACGCGGCCGGCTTGGAGGCGGTCGATGACGTGGCGTCGTGGGGCAATGGCCTGATCGAGCTGACCTCGCGCGCGAGCCTGCAGATCCGCGGGCTCGATGGCGGAGCATCCGAGCATGTAGCCGACCGGCTGCGGGCCGGGGGGCTGCTGCCGTCGATCGCGCACGACCGTGTGCGCAACCTGCTCGCGAGCCCCGTGGCCGGGCGCCATCCGCGCTCCGTTGCCGCGAGCGACGATGTCGTGGCTGGGCTGGACCGGGGGCTGCGCGCCGATCCGGCGTTGGCCGACCTCCCCGCGCGGTTCCTGTTCGCGGTGGACGACGGCAGCCAGACCGTCGGCGTGCAGCGGGCTGACGTCGCGCTCGTGGCCGAGCGGCATGTGGGATTCAGGCTGTGCCTCGCGGGCGCGTGCACAACGCTCTATGCCGCCCCGGCCGGCGCGCCCGGGCTGGCACTCGGCGCCGCCCGTGTGTTTCTCGAGGTGCTGCGCGACGGAAGCGACGGCGCATGGCAGGTGGACGACCTGTCCGGCGGGCCCGGGAGGCTCGCTCGCTGCCTCGGCGGGGAGCTGGCGCCCAGCGCACCGCTCGCACCGTGCCCGCTCGAGATCGGCGTTCTCGCTCAGAACGACGGTCGCGCCGCGGTCACCGCGCTCCCGCCGCTGGGTCGCGTGGATCGCAGCACCGTGCAGCGGCTCGCCACGCTCGCGAGCGAGGTCCGGCTGTCCACGGCGCGGACGCTCACGATCGTCGACGTGCCGGCGGGCGACGTCGCCGCGCTCACGGGGGAGCTGCGCTCGCTCGGCCTCGTCATCTCGCATGGATCGGGATGGCAGGGCCTGTCGGCGTGCGCGGGGCTGGGCGCGTGCACCCGTGCGAGAGCGGACGTGCGCTCAGCGGCCTCGGCGCGAGCGGGCGTGCGCACGGCGGGTGCGCCCGCCGAGCACTGGTCGGCCTGTGAGCGCAGCTGCGGGCGACCGGTTGGCGTGGCGGTCTCGGTCGTCGCGAGCTCGGACGGGCTGACCGTCGTGACGCCCCGAAGCGCGAACGTGGCCGGCGACGTCCCGGACGCGCTCGCGCTGCTCGCCGGATGCCGGGTCGCATGATGAGCTCCTACATCCGCGACGGCGCGGAGATCTACCGCCGCTCGTTTCAGATGATCCGCGCGGAAGCCGACCTCGACGGTCTCGACCCGGTGCTCGAGCGGACCGTCGTGCGGATGATTCACGCCAGCGGGATGGTCGACCTTGCCGCCGACGTCGCCGCCTCGACCGGCTTCGGCCGTGCCGCCACGGCTGCGCTGCAGGCCGGCGCACCGATCTTCTGCGACACGTCGATGGTCGCCGCCGGGGTGACGCGCTCGCGCCTGCCCGCCGGCAACGACGTCGTCTGCACGCTCGGCGACCCGCGCGTCGCCGAGCTCGCGACCGGGCTCGACACGACCCGCACCGCCGCGGCGATCGAGCTGTGGCGCGACCGGCTGGCAGGCGCCGTCGTCGTCGTCGGCAACGCGCCGACCGCGCTCTTCCGGCTGCTCGAGATCCTCGAGGAGGACGGCGTCGACGGGCCGGCGGTCGTGATCGGCGTCCCCGTCGGGTTCGTCGGCGCGCTGGAGTCCAAGCTCGCGCTCGCCGCCCACCCGGCGGTCGCCGAGCACCTCGTCGTCCGCGGGCGCCGCGGTGGCAGCGCGATCGCCGCGGCGGCCGTCAATGCGCTGGCGAGCGCGGCCGAATGAGCGGAAGGCTGTTCGGCGTCGGGGTCGGCCCAGGCGATCCCGAGCTGCTGACGATCAAGGCGCGGCGGGTGATCGAAGCCGCCGACATCGTCGCGTATCCGGTTGCCCAGCACGGACGCAGCATCTCGCGACGGATCGCGGCGCCGTACCTGCGCGCAGATCAGGTCGAGGTCGCGCTGACCTACCCCGTCACGACAGAGACGACGGACCATCCCGGCGGCTACGAGGCCGCACTGCTCGAGTTCTACAACGAGGCCGCCGCGACTCTTGCAACGCACCTCGACGCGGGACGCGACGTCGCCGTCCTGTGCGAGGGCGACCCGTTCTTCTACGGCTCCTACATGTACCTCCACGAGCGGCTGGCAGCGCGCTATGAGACCGAGGTCGTCCCCGGCGTGACGTCGTTCAGCGCCGCCGCCGCGTCGACCGGGACCCCGCTGGCCAAGCGCGACGACGTGTTGACCGTCCTGCCGGGGACGCTCGCGCCCGATGTGCTCGCGGCGCGCCTGCGCACGGCCGACGCCGCCGTCGTCATCAAGCTCGGCCGCACGTTCGAGCGCGTCCGCGATGCGGCGCAACAGGCCGGGGTCGCGGCGCGCAGCGTCTACGTCGAGCGGGCCAGCTCGCCGGAGGAGCGCTGCGCCGCGCTGCGCGACGTCGACGGGCCTGTGCCGTACATGTCGCTCGTGCTCGTGCCGACCGCCGATGTCGTGCCCGCTTGCAACGGCTGTCGCGGGAGCGTGGTCGTCGTCGGCCTCGGGCCGGCGGGCGCGGAGTGGCTGACGCCCGAGGCGCAGGCGGAGCTTGCCGCCGCCGACGATCTTGTCGGCTATGAGACGTACCTCGCGCGCGTGCCGGTGCGCCGCGGGCAGCGACGGCACGCGAGCGACAACCGCGTCGAGGCGCTGCGCGCGCGCCACGCGCTCGAGCTCGCCGCCGCCGGTGCGCGCGTGGCGGTCGTGTCCTCCGGCGATCCGGGCATCTTCGCGATGGCGGCCGCGGTCTTCGAGCAGGTCGAGGCGGACGGCGCCGACGGACAGGCCGGCGTCGAGGTGCGGGTCGTGCCGGGTCTGTCGGCGATGCAGGCCGCGGCGGCGCGTGTCGGTGCGCCGCTGGGCCACGACTTCTGCGTGATCTCGCTCTCGGATCAGCTCAAGCCGTGGGACGTCGTGGAGCGCCGGCTGGAGGCCGCGGGCGCGGCAGACCTGGTGCTCGCGCTCTACAACCCGGCGTCGCGGACGCGGCGCGAGCAGCTCGATCGCGCGTTCGCCGTGCTGCGCCGCCATCGCGCTCCCGGCACGCCGGTGGTCGTGGCGCGCGCCGTCGGAGCGGCCGACGAGACGGTCACCGTGACGACGCTCGGCGACGTCGAGCTCGGCGCGGTCGACATGCGCACGCTGCTGATCGTCGGCTCATCGACGACGCGGGTCACGGCCGCCGGCGCCGTCTACACCCCGCGCCGCTATCCGGCGTGACATGAGGCGCGTGTCGGTCATCGGGATCGGTGCCGGCGACCCCGACGACCTCACGGTCGCGGCGATCAAGGCGCTCAACGCGACCGATGTCTTCTTCGTGATCCAAAAGCCCGCCCGGCGCGACGACTTGGCGAGTCAGCGCCGGGAGATCATCGCGCGCTACGTCACCGGATCCTCGCATCGAACCGTGGTCGTCGAGGACCCCGTCCGTGATCGCAGCGCCACGGCATACGCCGAGGCGGTCGAGGACTGGCGCCGGCGGCGCGCGGACGTGTGGGAGGGACTGATCGGCAACGAACTCGCCGACGGAGAGCGCGGCGCGTTTCTCGTCTGGGGCGATCCAGCGCTCTACGACAGCACGATCGCGGTGATCGACGACGTCCTCGCGCGCGGGAACGTGGCGTTCGAGCTCGACGTGATCCCCGGGATCAGCTGCATCGCCGCGCTGACGGCGCGCCACCGGATCGCGCTCAATCGCGTCGGCAAGCCGGTGCAGATCACAACCGGCCGGCGGCTGGCCGAAGGATTTCCCACGGATGCCGACGACGTCGTCGTGATGCTCGACGCGGACTGCACGTTTCGCGCGGTCGGCGATCGCGACCTCGACATCTACTGGGGCGCGTACATCGGCACCGACGACGAGATCCTCGTCTCGGGCCGGCTCGCCGACGTCGCCGACGAGATCGTGCGCGTCCGCGGCGAGGCGCGCGAACGCAAGGGCTGGATCATGGACACCTACCTGCTGCGCAAGCCGGATCGGTCCCGCTTCCGGGGTGCCGATAAGAAACGAGGCACCAGGTGACAAGTGGGGCGGGTGGAGCACACCGCCACGTCCAGCGACGCACCGCCTGACTGCGAGGGGACACCATCTCGAATCGAGCGTGTAGCGTGCCGCTTATCCGCACATCCGGGGGGTCTCTGCAGGAGGGGCTGAGAGGGCGCTGTCTAGCGCCGACCCGACGAACCTGATCTGGGTCATGCCAGCGAAGGGAGATCACATGCGCACGCGCACCGCCTTTGAGTCCGACGCCGAGTGCCGCACGCAGATGCACCTCGCCCGCCAGGGCACCATCACGTCCGAGATGGAGCGTGTCGCCGAGCGCGAGCATCTTGCGCCCGAGCTGATCTGCGACGAGGTCGCTCGGGGGCGGATGATCATCCCCGCCAACGTCCATCACGCCGCTCTCGACCCAATGGCAATCGGGCTCAAGTCGCGGGTGAAGATCAACGCGAATATTGGCAACTCGCCGACGACCTCGTCGCTGGATGAGGAGGTCGCGAAGCTGCGCCTTGCCGAGCGCTGGGGCGCCGACACGGTCATGGACCTGTCGACGGGCAAGCGCATCGACGAGACGCGCGCGGCGATCCTCGCCGTCGCCGAGGTCCCGATCGGCACCGTCCCGATCTACGAGGCGATGGAAGGTCTCAGCCATGCCGAGGATCTGACGATCGAGCGGTTGCTGGAGGTCATCGAGCGCCAGGCGTACCAGGGTGTTGACTACATGACGATCCACGCCGGCGTGCGGCTTGAGCACCTGCCGCTGTGTCAACACCGCGTGACCGGCATCGTCTCGCGCGGCGGCGGATTGCTGGCGCGCTGGATGGTGCACCACAAGCGCGAGAACCCGCTGTACGACGCGTTCGACGAGATCCTCGAGATCTGCCGCGCGCACGATGTGTCGCTGTCGCTGGGTGACGGGCTGCGGCCCGGCTCGATCGCCGATGCTTCCGATGCTGCGCAGTTTGCCGAGCTCGACACGCTCGGCGAGCTGACGCTGCGCGCGTGGGAACGCGACGTGCAGGTCATGATCGAGGGTCCGGGGCATGTGCCGATGGATCAGCTGGAGATGAACGTGCGCCGTCAGCAGGAGGTCTGCCACGAGGCGCCGTTCTACACGCTCGGTCCGCTCGTGACGGACATCGCGCCGGGCTATGACCACATCACGTCAGCGATAGGCGCCGCGATCGTCGGCTGGCACGGAACGTCGATGCTCTGCTACGTCACGCCCAAGGAGCATCTTGGGCTGCCGAACGCCGAGGACGTCAAGCAGGGGCTGATCGCCTACCGGATCGCCGCGCACGCCGCGGACCTCGCGCGCGGCGACAAGCGCGCAGCGCGGTGGGATCGCAAGCTCTCTGAGGCGCGCTTCTCATTTGACTGGCGCGAGCAGTTCGCGTTGTCGCTGGACCCCGAGACCGCGCAGGCGATGCACGACGAGACACTCGGCGACGACTACTTCAAGTCGGCCGAGTTCTGCTCGATGTGTGGCCCGAAGTTCTGCCCGATGCACAACTTCAAGGACGTCGACTGGGACGAGATCCGCGAGGTCGTAGCGACGCGCAGGGCAGCGCGAGCCCCGGCATAAGCGTTCCCCATGACACCCCGCTATCCGGGGTGAGCGCGCTCGCGGGCCCACGCGAGCGCGGCGCCTACGGTCGTGACCGTCGGGACGTCGAGGCGTGGTGGGCGACGCACGACGATCACGGGCAGGCCGCGTGCGCGCGCCGCGTCGAGCTTGGCCACGGTGTGCGGGCCACCGCTGTCCTTTGTCACGAGGAAGTCGATGCGGTGCTCGTCGATCAGCGCGAGCTCGCCGTCGAGGACATAGGGGCCGCGGTCGAGCAGCAGCTCGTGATGTCGCGGTAGCGGAGCCTGCGGGGGATCGACGCAGCGGATGAGAAGCCAGGCGTCATCGCGATGCGCGAACGCGCCGAGGCCCTGGCGACCGGTCGTGAGCAGCACCCGACCGCCGCTCGGAATCGCGGCGGCCGCCTGGTCGAGGCCGTCGACCCAGTGCCAGCGATCGCCCGGGCGCTCACTCCAGCCGGGGCGCTCGAGGCGCAGCAGCGGCACGCCGGCCTGTGGGCAGGCGTGCAGGGCGGAGGCCGAGATGCGCTGCGCGAACGGGTGCGTCGCGTCGACGACGGCGGTCGTGTCGCAGTCGACAAGCCAGCGCGCGAGGGCGTCGTGACCACCGAATCCGCCGATGCGCGTCTCGCCCTCAGGCAGGCGCGGGCTGCTGACGCGGCCTGCCAGCGATGAGATCACGCGGACGCCGCCGCCGTGTAGCGCGGCGGCGAGCTCGCGGGCTTCCGCGGTGCCTCCCAGGACGAGGATCATCGGCAGCGAGCCTGCCAGACGGCGCCCAGCCGGCAGCGAATCGGGGTCGGTGAACCGATCACGTCCCGTCGCTCGGGCGTTCCCGCTCGCTCGAATACAGGTGGCTATCGCGGAAGTTCTGGGCTGCGAGGGCGGGGCCGACGAGGATCGTCGCGGTGCGCCGCACGCCGGCCTGCCGCACCTGCGCGGCGATGGTCGCGAGCGTTCCGACGAGGACGAGCTCGTCGGGCCAGCTGGCGCGCGCGACGACGGCCACCGAGCAGTCCACGCCGTAGTGCGGGAGGACCGCCTCGACGATCTCGTCGATCGCCTGGGCGCCGAGGTGGACGACGAGCGTCGCTCGATGGGCGGCGAGGCCGGCGAGATCCTCGCCGGTGGGCATCGCCGAGGCGCGGCGCCCGTAGCGCGTGAGGATGACCGTCTGCGCGACGCCCGGGACCGTCAGCTCGTGTCGCAGCGCGGCCGCCGCGGCCGCGAACGCCGGCACCCCCGGGGTGACGTCCCAGGGGATCGCAAGCTCGTCGAGGCGGCGCATCTGCTCGGCGCAGGCGCTGAAGATCGAGAGGTCGCCGGATTGCAGGCGTGCAACGTCGCTGCCGGCGGCATCGGCGGACTGCAGTTCCGCCACGATCTCGTCGAGCTGGAGCCCCTGGGTGTCGACGACGCGCGCGCCCGGCGGAGCGTGGGCGACGATCTCCGGCGGCACGAGCGCGCCGGCGTACAGGCACACCGGGCACGCCGCGATCAGCCGCTGCGCTCGCAGCGTCAGCAGGTCCGGTGCCCCGGGGCCGGCGCCGATGAAATGCACCGTCATAACTTCGCGCCCGTCCACTGGACCACCGGCCGCTGCGGGCACCAGCCGGTGAAGGCTCCGAGCGGCTCGGCGTGCGCGATGTCGATGCGGACGAGGTCGCCGCCGTGCGCGGCACGTGCGGCGGCGAGCGCGTGCTCGCCTTCGAGCGTGACGGAATTGGCGACGATCCGCCCACCCTCCGCCAGCGCCTTCCAGCATGCGTCGACGAGTCCGGGGGTCGTGAGGCCGCCGCCGATGAAGACGGCGTCGGGCGCCGGCAGCCCGTCCAGCGCGCCGGGAGCGCGCCCTGCGCGTACTTCGAGCTCGGGAACGCCGAGGCGCAGCGCGTTGGCGATCGCCTGCTCGGCGCGATCGGGACGCGACTCGATCGCGATCGCCCGCGCCGAGGGCTCCGCTCGCAGCCATTCGATCGCGATCGAGCCGCTTGCGGCTCCGACGTCCCACAGCAACTGACCGGGCATTGGAGCCAGCGTCGCGAGCGTGATCGCGCGGATGTGACGCTTCGTGAGCTGGCCGTCGCCGGCGTAGGCATCGTCGGGCAGGCCCGGGGACCTCGGCAGCGACCGCGTTCCGGCGGCGGGACGGCACTCGATCGCGACCGTGTGAAGTGGGTCGGCGGCCCGCTCGCCCCAGGTCTCGGCGATGCCGTCGGTGATCGCCTCGGCCGGCCCGCCGAGCTGCTCGAGCACCACCAGCCGGCTGGGCCCGAACCCGCGGTCGCGCAGCACTCCTGCGATCGCGGCCGCACCGCCCTCGACCGTGACGTACACGATCGCGCGCCGGCCGGGTGTCAGCACGCGCGCGACGGACTCCGGCGCACGCGCGACGGTGCTGATGAGCTCGACCTCTGCGGCCGGCCAGCCCAGCCGGGCGCAGGCGAACGCGAACGCCGACGGGTGCGGGTGGACCTCGAGACGCTGCGGGCCGAGGCGGCGGGCGAGCGTCGCCCCGATGCCATGCAGCATCGGATCGCCGCTCGCGAGCACGCAGGCCGAGCCGCTCGTGGCGGCGGCGAGCTCGTCGAGCATCGGGTCCATCGGCGAGGGCCAGGCGTGGGTGGTGGCGGTCACCTCGTCGGACACCAGCGCGAGCTGGCGTGCCGAGCCGAAGATCCTTTCCGCGGCGAGGACTGCCGCGCGAGCGGTTTCCCCGAGGCCGGCCCAGCCGTCAGCGCCGATGCCGACGACCGCGATGCGGGGATCGGTCATCGCACCGGTCCGGGGCGTGGGGCCGTGATCTCGGGGAGGCTCAGGCGCACGCCGCGAGCGCCTCCTCGATCGCCGCGACGAGCAGCGCGTTGCGCTGCGGTTCGCGCGCGGTCAGCCGTAGGTGGTGCGGGCCCAGACCGGGGAATGATGCGGCGGGGCGAACCGCGATCGAGCGTGCGCGCAACGCGGCCACGAGGGCTGGGCCGTCGGTGACCTCGACGAGGCAGAAGTTCGCCGCGCTCGGCCAGCTGCGCAGCCCCGCGACGGCGCCCAGGCGGAGGGCGAGGTCGTCGCGCTCGGCGGCGACGCGCTCGGCCACCACCGCGAGCGCATCCGGCCGGCGGGCGGTCGCGGCGAGCGCGGCGAGCGCCAGCGCGTTTGTCGACCACGGCGGACGGACGGCACGCAGGTGCGCTGCCAGCGGCGCGGCCGCGACGGCGTATCCCGCTCGTATGCCGGGGATGGCAAGCGCCTTCGTGAGGCTGCGCACGACAACGACGTCGTCGAGCCGCTCGCGGACGAGCGAGCTGGGCTCGCCCGGGACGAGGTCCATGAACGCCTCGTCGATGACGACGATGCGCCCGGGACGGCGCAGCGAGAGCAGCGCGTGCGCGGGATCGAGGGTGCCGCTCGGCGACGCCGGGTTGCCGACGACGACGAGGTCCGCACCGGTCGGCATCGCGCCGGGATCCAGCGCGAATCCGCGCTCGGGGTCGCGCTGGACGCGTACGACCGGCACTCCGTGGGCGCGCAGCGCCGCCTCGGACTCCGTGAAGCCCGGGTGCACGCAGGCCGCCAGGCGCGGGCGCAGCGCGGCCGGCAGCAGCCACAGGGCCTCGGCGGCGCCGTTGCAGACGACGATCTCGGCGGGGTCGCGGCCGTGCAGCGCCGCGAGTGCCGCTGTTGCGTCGCGATCGTCCGGGTAGCACGACACGTCGCTGTCGAGCGCGTGCCGCAGCGCCTCGCGCAGCCAAGCGGGCGGGCCGCCCGCGACGACGTTGACGGCGTGGTCGGCGTCGCCCGGCTGCACGTCGCGGTCGCCGTGGTGGCGCAAGTCGGCGCGTCCCGGTTCGGGCGTGCCGCGGTTATGACACATGCCCCACGGGTCGACTGGCCGTGCGTCGCTGCCGCCGCCGATCGCCAGCGCGCGCCCGGCCACGACGAGCTGTACGTGCACGGCGGCTGCTGCGAAGCGCTGGGTCGCCTCGCCGAGGAGGTCGAGCCATGCACGCGAGGCCGGGTCGGGCGGCAGCAACCCCGCTCCGGCCTGCTCCGCGACCACGATCGCCGAGCCGGCCCGTGTCGCCGCGTCCACCGCGCGGTCGACATGACCCAGCACGTCGTCGCGGACGCGCGAGAGCACGCACTCGTCCCCCGGCTCGAACGCGCCGGCGAGGTGCAGCGCCGAGGCGATCCACGGGCCCAGACCGTCGAGCAGCACGCACGTTGCCTCGCCGCCGGCGAATGCCTCGGCGAGCGCCGGCCCGGCTTGCACCGTCGTCCACGCCGCTGGCCGGCGAGCGACGTGGGCATCGATTCTCGCGCCCATTGCGGGGTCACAGCGGTCGGCGGTCGCGATGTAGCGCACGGGCAGGCCGCTCGCCAGCGCCAGCCGCTCGGCGTGCGCGCTCTTGCCCGAGCGCGTGCCGCCGATGACGACGGTGACGCTCACGCCGCCGCGAACTGCGCCGCGTGCGCGGCGTGGGCGAAGCGCAGCGCGAGCTGCGGGTGCGCCGCCCAGTGGACGTGCAGGTAGCTCGCCTGCAGCGCACCGGCGACGACACCCTCGGGCCGTTGCGTGCCGCGCGCCGAGAGCGTCCACGCCGCACGCGCGGCGCCGGCCAGCGGCTGTACCTGTGAATAGTGGAACTCGTGGCCGCGCAGCTGCTCGCCCGCCTCCATCCACGGCGTCGCGCTGGCGGCGACGGCCTCGCGGTAGCCGAGCGTGAGGCGGCGGGTCATGCTCGCGCGCGCCGCGATCGCACCGCACATCTCGTGGCCGTCGAGGTCGCTGCAGAGGTACAGCAGACCCCCGCATTCGGCAAGCACCGGCTTGCCGGCGGCGACGAACGCCGCGACCTCGGCGCGCAGCGGCGCGTTCGCGGCGAGCTCCGCGCCGAAGACCTCGGGAAATCCGCCGGCCAAGATCAGCGCGCCGCTGTCGGCCGGCAGCGCTTCGTCGCGCAGCGGGTCGAACCCGGCGAGCTCGGCACCGGCGGCCTCCAGCAGTTCGAGGTTCTCCTCGTAGTGAAACGAGAACGCACGTCCGCGCGCGATCGCGATCCGCGTGCCGCAGGGGGGCTCGGTGGCGGGCGCGGCGCTCCAGCGCGGGCCGGTCGCGAGCGCGGGCGCCGCCTGCGCCAGGCGCTCGATCCGGGGTACGTCGACGTAGCGTGCGACGGCTTCGGCGAGGGTCGCGAGCGCGAAGCTCGTGCGCTG
>JAUXSD010000102.1 GCA_030681525.1 Solirubrobacteraceae bacterium | reverse complement strand
ACGGACCCGCGCATCGCATGCGCGCGTACGCGGTTCGGGGAGGCGGGTGGTCGCAGGGTCAACTCCGACCTCCGACGACGGAGAGCCGAGACCGCCCGCCAGATCTACAGAATTTTGGTCCGCAACTTGACGCGCCTCTTTTGCTCGCTGTAGGTTCGCGGCACATAGCGGGCTACGGGGACGGGGCCGCCGGATCGATCCACGGATCGGAGGCACGATGCAGGCAGGGATGGGGCGTCTGACGCTCAGGCTGGCGCTGGTCGGAACGCTGGTGGCCGGCGCGCTGGCGCTGTGGCTGTCGGCCAGCGGGCCCGGCTACGCGGCGACGGAGACGCAGACACAGAGCATGGGAGCCACCGTTCTGACCACGCTCGCCTGGGGCAGTGCGGGAACATGCGTTCAGAGCATGCCCGCGGTCGACTTCGGCAACGTGACGCCGGGGGTCCACAAGAGCGCGCCGGCGTCGGGCCAGTACACCGGCTGCGTCACGAGCAGCATGCCCTTCAGCGCGACCGCCGCCGGGTCGGCGGCGATGACCTCGGGAGCGAACACGATTCCCTGGAGCGGCGTCTTCATCTATCAGCAGATGTCAACCTGGGTGGCGACGGCCGGCGCATGCGTGAACATCGAGAGCTGCCCGCTCAGCACCCCGGTCAGCCTCGCGACCAACGCGCCGGCCCAGACCGGCAAGGCGCTCAGCTTCACGTACGGCGTGAAGCCGCCGCCGACGCAGCCCGCGGGCACCTACACCGGCGGCGTCGTGACGTTCACCGCATCGAACTGAGGACGCCCGATCAGGCGCAGCCCGGCGAACCCCTCCGCCGGGCTGCCGCCGCGATCGCCGGCGCGGTCACGCTGCTCGCCGCCCTCGCGGCCGGCTCGCTGCCCGCGCCCGCCCACGCCGGCTTCCGGGTTGCGCCGTCGCTCATCGAGCTCGAGGTCGCGCGCGGCGGGACGGCGGCCGGCGCGTTCGAGGTCGTCCTCGACGGTGAGCCCCGCTCCCGTCTGACGGTCGGACCCGAGGACGTCGTGCAACTGCCGAACGGGGGCTTTGCGTTCAAGGCACCGACCGGCGCGCGCGAAGCCCCGTCGAGCTGGCTGTCGGTCGAGCCACGCCGCTTCGCCGGAGCGCCCGACCGTGCCCAGCCCGTCGAGTTCCGGCTCGCGGTGCCGCGCGATGCCGAGCCGGGCGAGCACACCGCCTCGCTGACCGTCAAGCGCCGCGTGCCCGCCAACCCCGGCGATCAGGCGACGATCGAGCAGGCACTCTCGGTCCGCGTCACGATTCGCGTGCGCGGGCAGGCACGCGAGGGCGTGGACGTCGCCCTCGACGCGCCGGGCGTGGCGGGCCGTGGCCCGGTCAAGGCGACGCTGCGCGTGCGTAACACCGGCACCACGAACCTGCGCTTCGACGGGCGCAACCGCGGCTCGCTCGCGTTTCGCCACGGCGATGCCGTCAAGGCGCGCGTCGCGCTGCGTGGGGTGCTGCTGCCACGCCAGACGCGGACCGTGATCCTGCCCTGGCAGGACCCGCCGCTGGCGGGCAAGATCCGCGTGCGCGGGCAGGTCAGGACGGCGCAGGGCGTCGTCGCGCGCACCGCGGACACCTGGATGGTGCCCTGGAGACAGGCCGCTGCGCTGGCGCTGCTGTCGCTCGGGATCGCCCTGCTGCTGGGCGGTCGCCGCCATCGCGGCCGGCGCGACGGCATGGCCGAACCCGATGCTTGAGCCCCGGGTCAGGATCGCCGTCCTCCTGGTCGCGGCGGCGCTGCTCGCGGTGGTCGCGGCGATCGGCCCCGCGATCGTCGACGTGGCGGCGGTCTGCCTGGTCTTCGTCATCGGCATCACACTCGGCCGGGTCCTGCCGCAGAGCCTGCCGCGGGTGGCCGATGCGGTCGGTCCCCGGCGCGCGGTCGCGGCGGGCGCCGCCGTCGCCGCAGCCGGCGCCGTCCTGCTGCTCCCCGGGCTCACCGGCGGAGACGACGGCGAGTCCCGCGCCGAGCAGACGGTCAGCACGCCCGGCGCCGCCGCAACGGTCGCCGCTCCGCGCGATGTCGAGCACCGCGCCGGTGGCGCGTTCGTCGTCGATGGCGTTCGCTTCAGGGTCTTCGTGCCCGGCGGCGACGAATGGGCGCAGGCGATGCGGCGCCGGCCGCTGCCTCGCGGGCTGCGCTGGGTCGTGCTCGGCGTCAAGGCGACGAACCTGAGCCGGTCGCGCTTCAACGGCAACACGCTCGCCTACCGCCTGCGCGCCGGCGGCCGGCTGATTGCGCCGCGCTTCAGCGGCGGCACCGGCCCCGAGTCGCTGGTTCGCACCGGTCGACTCCGCCGCGGCACCGCGTCGCTGACCCAGCTCGGCTTCGAGGTGCCGCGGGGGCCCGGCCGCCTGGGGCTCGTCTTCGAGCCTCGTGCCGGCGGCTCGGTTCGCGTGCACGTCGCGCTGCCGTAGCGGCGGACGCGCGATCAGGCCGCGAGCGCCGTCCCCGCGACCGAGCACAAGCAGCGCCCCGATCGCCGTGTCGCGCCCCGGCGCCAGCCGCACGCCGGGCTACACTCAGACGGCAGGTTGGTCTTCGCCCTGGGTCTCGTCCCTTCTGCCTCGCGCGAACCACACGTTCCGGAGGGGACACGGAAGGCGGACATGATGCAACCCGAGTCGAGCACATGAGCGCATCCGGCAGGTCCAGCCGCCTGGCGCAGGTCGAGTCGCAGGTCAACTACCACCGTCAGCGCCTCGAGCTGTACGTGCGGCTGCACACCGACAAGCCCTGCCAGCGCCTGACGCAGCTCGAGGAAGCCGTGCGCGGCGCCGAGCAGCGGCTGGCCACGCATGCCAAGGCCGAGCAGGCATCCGCCGAGGGGTAGCTCCCGCCCCCGGCCTGTCCGTGCAGTAGGCTTCGTGACGATATGTCGAGCGAACCTCGCTCGGCCAACCGTGTTACGCGCCGCAGTCGTTGCAATGGAGCACCCTCCGCGTTCGTAGTGCACATACGTAGTGGAGGACAGCACCATGCCTACAGGAACCGTGAAGTGGTTCAACGACGACAAGGGCTTCGGCTTCATCACCCCGGACGACAACAGCAAGGACCTGTTCGTCCATCACAGCGGCATCAACTCCAACGGCTTCAAGTCGCTGGCTGAGGGTGCCAAGGTCTCCTACGACGCCGAGGCCGGCGACAAGGGACCCAAGGCTGTCAACGTCACAACGCTCTAGGCGGGCGGCCGCCGGCCGCACCATTGCGGCCGGCCGCGCCACCACGCGCAAGCGGATGACTGCCGAGAAACGCGAGCGTCAGGAACCAGGGTTCCGCGAACGTGAACGGCAGGCTGCGCTCCAGCTCGAGCATCTCGAGGCGGAGGCACGGCACCATCGCAACCGTCTGGCGCTCTACAACGCGCGGATCCTCACCGGAAGGCCGGCCAGCCCTACGCGGCTGGAGGAGCTTCGGCGGATCTCCGCGGGCGCCGACGCGCGCCTCGCGCACGCCAAGACCGAAACGCAGTAGGACAACGCGGCGCGCTCCGGCGCGGCGCTACGGCGCAGGATCGTCCGGGCCGCTCTCACGAGCGGCCCGTTCGCGATCCTCGGAGCGCCCGACCGCGTAGAACACCGCGGCCAGCACGAGCACGAAGGCCGTGCCGCCGAGCGCGATGCCGGCGCCCATCATGAGCTGCGAGCCCTGCAGCGCGATCAGCAGGGCGCAGCCCGCGACGCAGACCCCGATCGCGACGAGCAGCCACCGCATGATCGGGTCGCGCGGGTGCGGCGTGGCTACTGGCCCGGCGGCACCGGGTCCGGGATCGGATCCGGATCCGGACCGGGCACCGGCGGCTCCGGCTCGGGGAACGGCGGGGGGGCGGGGGTTTCGCCTACGGAAGTGGTCATCGCGCATGTCCTTGACGTGTGATGGTGAGGCATTGCGTGCCCGGGCGCCTGCCCGGGCAAACGACAAACCGACCGACGGCGCGTCGCGGCGCAGGTGAAAGTCGGCTCGCACCCTCCCCGCGGGCCGCGCGGAGGCGTAAGCTCGCGCCTCATGCAGGAAGGGGAGCATCGCGAGCTGATGATCGCGGCCATCGCCGCCGAAGGGGTGGCGCACGCCGCGCTCGTCGACGGCGACCGTGAGGCGGCGCGTGCGGCCTACACCGACGCCGTCGAGAAGTACCGCGCCTCGTGGGCGCTCGCCCCGCCCAAGAGCTACGGCCGCCTCGTCGGGCTGCTCAAGGCGTCGGTCCTCGGCGGCGACTCCGTCGCCGCGGCCGAGGAGGTGCGCGAGGCGCTCGACGGCGACCCCGACGCCGCCGGCTCGCCCGTCGCGTCCTACGTCCTGGCGGTCGCGGCGCTGATCCTCGGCGACGACGACGCGGTCGGCCCGCTCGCCGCCGTCATGGACCCGCGCGGCGGAGCCTTCGAGCGCACGGCGACGGCGCTGCGGGCGCTGGCCGCCGGCGACGGCCCCGCCTATGCCGAGGCGGTGGGGGCGATCGAGGCCGACTTCGCCGGGCGCGACGAGCACTTGACGGGCGTGGCGATCGCCGACACGGCGATCATGCTCGAGCTCATCGCGCGCGAGCGCGGGCTCGCGGCCGAGCTCGACAGCCCGCTCGTGCGCCTGCCCTGACCCCCCGCCGGGGGACTGCGCACCGGTGGCCTCCGGGTAGGCCTTGACCACCAGAGTCAAGGAGACGTGCCCATGACGGAACTCATCATCGTGATCGCGATCATCGTGATCATCGTCGCCGTGCTGCTGGCGGTCCGGGCCGGCCGCGAGCGCAAGCTCGAAGGCCGCCGGACGGAGGCCCAGGAGTTGCGCGAGACCGCGCAGACCCACGACCAGCGGGCCGAGACAGAGCAGGCCGAGGCCGCGCGCCAGGCGGCACGCGCCAAGAAGGCGCAGGCCGAGGCCGAGGAGAAGGCCGCGATCGCCCGCACCGAAGCCGCCGCGGCGCAGGAGCGCGCACAGGCCGCCGAGCGCGAGGACGGGTTGGCCCGCGAGCACCACGAGCGTGCGCGCGCGATCGACCCGGACGCGCCCGACGCGCACGACGACGCGGGCTGGGACGACGGGTCGCAGGGCGCGACCGGCCACGACACCTCGCGCGACGACGCGGGGTGGGACGACTCCCACGAGGCCGCGGGACGTCCGGTCACCGACGAGGACACCCGCTTGCACCAAGCGGAGCGCGGCGATCGCGGATCCATCGACGTGCCCGGTGGGCCGGGGCGCCGCTAGATCACGCGCTCGGCCCCGCTGTAGACGTTGACGCGCTGGCCGCGCGCGAAGCCGGCGAGCGTCATGCCGCGGTCGGCCGCGAGGTCGACCGCGAGCGACGTCGGCGCGCCGACGCCCACGAGGATCGGCGCGCCCGCCACCGCCGCCTTCTGTACGAGCTCGAACGACAGCCGGCCGCTCACGCAGAGGATGCGCTCGTGCAGGGGCAGCAGCCCCTCGAGCAGCGCGCGCCCGATCACCTTGTCCATCGCGTTGTGGCGCCCGACGTCCTCGCGCACGAGCAGCGCCTCGCCGCTCGCGCTGAACAGGCCGGTCGCGTGCATCCCGCCGGTGCGCCCGAAGGCCGGCTGGCGCAGGCGATCGGGCAACGCGGCGAGCAGCGCCCGTGCCAGGTGCGGGCCCGCCGGCAGGACCGGCGCGTGGACCGCCACCTCCTCCAGCGACCCCTTGCCGCAGACCCCGCACGACGACGTCGTGTAGAAGCGCCGCGCCCCCGGATCGCGCAGCAGCGGCCCGCGCACGTCGACGACGTTCGCCGCGAGATCCTCGCTCAGGCCGGCCGCGCGCGGGCCGTCGATCAGCCCCTCGCCGAACAGGAAGCCGAGCGCCAGCTCCTCGTCGTGGCCCGGCGTGCGCATCGTGACGGTCAGCGCCACGCCGTCGACGCGGATCTCCAGCGGCTCCTCGACGGCGACCTCGTCGCGCTCGCCGTCGCGCTGCACGACGGCGGTCATGCGGCCGGTGACGGGGGCGCCGTCGTCCGGGCCGTTCACGCGATCACGTCGCCGACGCGATCGCCGGCGTCCGGCTCGCGTGCTCGGCGACCGGCCGCACGTCGACCGCCACGACCTTGTACTCCGGGCACGACGTGTTGACGTCGGCCGACGAGCCGATGAGGAGGTTCGTGCGGATCTCCGGGAAGTGAAACGCGGTGAAGACGTGGCCGGGCTCGATGCGCTCGGTGACCCGCGCGGGCAGCTCGATGCGACCGTGGGGGCTGCGCACGCTGACGAGGTCGCCATCGGCCACCCACAGCCGCGCGGCGTCGTCGGGATGGATCTCGAGCCAGTCGCTCGGCAGCAGGTCGAGGTTGCCGGTGCGCCGCGTCATCGTGCCCGCGTTGTAGTGCTCCAGGCGCCGCCCGGTGACGAGCACGAGCGGGAACTCGTCGCTCGCCTCGCTGCCCGGCGGCTTGTAGGGCAGCGCGGCCAGGCGGGCGCGGCCGGTCGGCAGCTCGAAGCGGTCGCGGTAGAGGATCGGCGAGTCGGTGCCGTCGGCGGCCACCGGCCACTGCAGCCCGGCGCGGCCGAGGCGCTCGTGGGACACGCCGGCCCAGTCGGGCGTGAGCGCGGCGACCTCGTCCATGACGTCGGCGGGCGAGGCGAACGGCATCGCGTGACCGAGGGCGGCGGAGACCGCCACGAGGATGTCGAAGTCCGTGCGCGCCTCGCCCGGCGGGTCGGCCGCCGCCGCGACGAGCTGGATGCGCCGCTCGGCGTTGGTGAACGAGCCGCTCTTCTCAAGGAAGGAGGAGGCCGGCAGGACGACGTCGGCGTAGCGCGTCGTCTCGTTCTCGAAGATGTCCTGCACGACGAGGAACTCGAGCGCCTCCAGCGCGGCGATGACGTGCGTCGTATTCGGGTCGGTCTGCGCGACGTCCTCGCCGAAGATGTACATCGCCTTCAGGTCGCCGGCCACGGCGGCGTCGAACATCTCCGGGATCTTCATGCCGCGCTCGCGCTTCATCGACACGCCCCAGCGCGCCTCGAAGCGCCGCGCCACGTCCTCGTCGGCGACGGACTGATAGCCGGTGAAGGTGTCCGGCAGCGCGCCCATGTCCGACGAGCCCTGGACGTTGTTCTGCCCGCGCAGCGGCAGCAGCGCCGAGCCCGGCCGGCCGACCTTGCCGCACATCAGCGCGAGGTTGCAGATGAGCCGCACCACCTCCGAGCCGTACTTGTGCTCGGTCACACCCAGGCCCCAGAGGATCGACGCCTCGCCGGCCTCGGCGTAGATGTGCGCGGCGCGCTCGAGGTCGGCGGCCGGGACGGCGCTGATCCGCTGCACGTCGCCGGGTGTGTAGTCGCCCAGCAGATCCTCGACGGCGTCCCAGCCCTCGGTGCGCGCGTCGAGATATTCGCGGTCGATCAGCCCGTCGCGCGCGACGACATGCGCCAGGCCGAGCATGACCGCGGCGTTGGACCCGGGGCGCGGGCTGAGGTGCGCCACCGCGTAGTCCGACAGCTCGATGCGGCGCGGGTCGATCGTGACGAGCTTCAGCCCGCGCAGCGTGGCCTGCTTGATCCGCGCGCCGGCCACGGGGTGTCCCTCGGTCGGGTTGGCGCCGATGATGATCGCCGCGCCGGCGGCATCGATGTCGTCGAAGGAACCGGTCGCGCCCGACAGGCCGAGGGACTGGCGCAGCGCCCACGAGGTGGGGGAGTGGCAGACGCGCGAGCAGTTGTCGATGTTGTGCGTGCCGATCGCCGCGCGCATGAGGCGCTGCAGGACGTAGCAGTCCTCGTTCGTCGCGCGCGAGGAGGCCAGGCCGGCGATCGCGTCGGGCCCGCCGTCGCGGTCGCGGATGCGCGTCAGCTCGCTCACGATGCGCTCGATCGCCTCCTCCCAGGTGGCGGGCCGCAGCTCGCCGCCGCGCGCGTCGCGGATGAGCGGGGTGCGCAGCCGGTCGCGCTTGCGCGAGAAGCCGTGCGCGAAGCGGCCCTTCAGGCACGTGTGGCCGTGGTTCGCGGGGCCGTCGAGGGCGGGGCTGATCGACACGACGCGCCCGTCGACGGCGTGGGCCTCCAGGCGGCAGCCGACGCCGCAGTAGCCGCAGGTGGTCGTGACGGTCTGATCGAAGCGCATCGTCTCGCTACCTCTCCGCCAGGGCGAGCAGGGAGATCTCGGTGATCGCGTCGGTCGGGCACGTGTCCGCGCAGGCGCCGCACGACACGCAGGTCGACTCGCGAAAGCCCTGGTCCATCCCGGCGGCGATATTCGCCGCGAAGCCGCGGCCGGTGGCGGTCAGGGCGAACGCGCCCTGGACCTCGTCGCAGGCGCGCACGCAGCGCCCGCAGGAGATGCACAGCTCGTGCTGGAGCGCGAGGTAGGGGTGGCGCGCATCGTGGCGCTCCGCGTGCTGCTCGCCCGGCCAGCGCAGGTTGTCGTGGTCGAGGCCGAACCAGGCGGCGGTGGCCGCCAGCTCGGTGTGCGGCGCCGGGGCGTGCGGCAGCTCGGAGAGCACGAGCTCGACGGTCGCCGCGGCGACCCGCCGCGCCGTCGGGTCGTGCGTGTCGATCACCATGCCCTCGCGGCAGAGCGTCGTGCAGGACGCGGCGGGCCCCGGCAACCCGGCGATTCCGACCATGCAGACGCGGCACGCACCGAAGGGCGCCTGGCGCTCGTCGAAGCACAGCGTCGGGACCGTGCCGCCGGCCGCGCGGACGGCCTCGAGCACGGTCGTGCCGGGCGCGACCTGCGCGCGCATCCCGTCGATCTCGATCGTGATGGAGGTCATGCGAGTCCGAGTTGTTGTGGAAAGTGTGCCAACAGGCTGCGGATGGGTGCGGGCATCGCGCCGCCGTGGGCGCACAGGGAGCCGAGCTCGAGCGTCTCCAGCAGCGCCTCGAGCCTCTCCCGGTCGACGAGAACGTCGCTCGCGAACATCTCGTGCGCGCGGCGCAGCCCGATCCGGCAGGGAAAGCACTTGCCGCAGCTCTCGGCGGCGCCGAAGTGCAGCAGGTGCGTGGCGAGCGCGCGCATGTCGGTGGTCTCGTCGAACGCGACGATTCCACCGTGGCCGAGCATGCAGCCGACCGCCGCCAGGTCATCGAAGTCAAACGGCGTGTCGAGCTGCGACGCGGGCAGGATCCCGCCAAGTGGCCCGCCGATCTGCAGCGCCTTGATCTCCCGGCCGTCGATCAGGCCGCCGGCGACGTCCTCGCACAGCTCGCGCACCGGCGTGCCGAACGCCACCTCGTAGACGCCGGGCCGCGCGAAGCGCTCGTTGAAGCAGACGAGCTTCGAGCCCGCGGTCGGGCTGCCGGGGCTCAGCGCCGCGTAGGCCGCCGCGCCGGCCCGCGCGACGAGCGGGACGTTGCACAGCGTCTCGACGTTGTTGACGACCGTGGGCAGGCCGTGCAGCCCGCGCTGGGCCGGAAACGGCGGCCGCGCGGAGACCGTGCCGCGCAGTCCCTGCAGGCAGGCCAGCAGCGCGGTCTCCTCGCCGACGACGTAGGACCCCGCGCCCTCGACGATCGTGACGTCGAACCCGAAGCCGCTGGCGTGGATGTCGGCGCCGAGGTGCCCGTCGCGGTGCGCCTGCGCCACGGCGGCCTCCAGCGCGGGCTTGGAGCGCGGGTACTCCGAGCGCGTCAGCACGAAGCCGTGGTCGGCGCCGACCGCGTAGCCCGCGAGCGCCATCCCCTCGATGAGCAGGTTCGGCCAGGCCTCCATGAGCACCTTGTCGATGTAGGAGCCCGGATCGCCCTCGTCGCCGTTGGCCACGATGAACTTGCGCTCACCGGGCGCGTCGCGGGCGAACGCCCACTTCGCCCCGGCCGGGAAGCCGGCGCCGCCGCGGCCGCGCACCTCGGCCTCGGTGACCTGCGCGAGCAGTTGCTCCGGGGTCATCTCGGCGAGCGCGCGGCGCAGGCCCTGCCAGTCGCGGCCGGTGGCCAGCAGCTGCGGCCCGCCGGGCAGGACGCTGCGCGGCGGGGGCTCGGCGGCGGGCCGGGTCGCGCCGGCCAGCACGCGCTCCACGACGCCCGGCCCCGCGTCGACGATGTCCCCGTCGCGGATCGCGGGGGAGGCGTGGCAGAAGCCCAGGCAGACGGTCTCCGCCAGCGACACCGCGCCGTCCTGGCGCCGCTCGCCGAGCTGCAGCCCGCCGAGCCCCTCGCGTAGCGCATCGACGTGGGCGTCGCCGGTGGCCGCGAAGCAGGCGGTCCCGGTGCAGACGCGGACGTGGCGCGCGCCGCGCGGCGCGAGCAGGTCGTCGTAGAACGTCGAGACGCCGTGCACCGCGGCCTCCGGCAGCCCCGAGCGCTCCGCGGCGAGCCGGCGGTCGTCGTCGGTGATCTCGCCGCGCTGCTGCATCGCGTCCTTGAGGACCTCGAGCGCCGTCGGCGCGCCGACCGCGTGGTGGCGCCGGATGATCTCGACGAGGTTGCGTGACATGCTGAGTACACGATGGCCCCTGCGCGACGAAGAGTCCAACCGCTGCTGACGATCCTCGTCCCGATGCTCGCGCTGCTCGCGGGCTGCGGCGGCGATCGTCCCGGCGACGACGAGGTCCGCGACGCCCAGAAGTCCGCGTCGCAGCCGCTGTACTGGGCCGGCGACGAGGTGGCCGGCCAGGAGCTGAGCGGGCTCACGCGCAACGGCGACGTCGTGACCTTCCTCTACGGCGACTGCAAGAACGAGGAACGCGAGGGCGGCTGTGCGGTGCCGATCTCGGTCCAGACGGCGACGATCTGCAACGTCAAGGCGCTCGTCCTCGACGTGCGCCCGACGCGCAGCCGGCAGGTGCGCGGCATCACCGCTCGCGTCCGCGGGGGCGGCACGGTGGACCTCGCCACGGGGACGTCGAACATCACCGTCCGTGCCGACACCCCGCGGCGCCTCGAGCGCACGCTGGCGGCGCTGCGGCCGGTCGAGGGGGCGACGGGCGGCGAGCTGCCGCCGCCGCGCTATCCGCTGGAGTACATCGAGGAGCTGCGCCGCACGCGCGACGCCGTCGTCCGCACCGGCAGCGTCCGCGCCGCGCGCGACGAGCTGCGCGTCTCGCAGCGCGCCATCCGCTTCCGGCTGCGGCTGGCCGAGCGGCTGGGCTCCGAGCGGTTGCGCCGTCCCGCTGCCGACTTCGAGGGCCGGCCCTGCCCGGTCGAGCCCGCGGGCTGAGCTACCCGGCCGGGCCGATCAGCCAGGCGAGGACGAGCATGAACGCCACGCAGAACAGAAAGCCGTAGACCGCGAAGACCCACGAAGCCGCGGGCTCCTCCTGCTCCATGCCGGCGAGCGTCTTGAACAGGCGCACGGTCACCTCCCCGAATCGCTGCATGCCGCGTCTACGCGCGCAGCGTGGACCCGGTTCAACCCGGGAGGAAGTTGGCGCGCGGGCGGGGGGCCGCGCGGCTCAGGCCACGCGGACGCTCTCCCCGTCGACCGCGACGAGGTCGCCGCGGTGCAGCTGGCGGCCCCGCCGCGTCTCGACCTCGCCGTTGACGCGCACGACGCCCTCCGTCACGAGCTCGCGCGCCTCGCCGCCGGACTCGGCCAGGCCGGAGAGCTTGAGCAGCTGGCCGAGGCGGATCATGTCGCCGTCGATCGCGACGTCGCGCGGGGCATGGCCGCCGCTCATGGCGCCGCGCCCGTCGGATCCGTCCAATCCGTCCGAGCCGTCCAGCTGCGCCGCAGCCGCTCCAGCCCGGCGACGATCTCGTGGGGCGCGTGCGTCGTGAACGACAGGCGCAGCGTGCGCGGGTCGGGCTCGCGGGCGTAGAACGGATACCCGGGCACGAACGCGACATCGTGTTTCAGGGCCGCGCGCAGCAGCTCCTCGGCATCCCAGCCGATCGGCAATCGCGCCCATACGAACATCCCGCCGTCGGGATGGTTGTGCGTCGAGCCCGGCGGCAGCGCATCGGCCAGGCCGGCCAGCAACGCGTCGCGCCGGCGGCGGTACTCGCGGCACAGGTTCGCGACGTGCAGGTCCAGGTCGGCCGCCTGCAGCGACGTCCGCGCCGCGAGCTGGTCGACCGTCGAGGTGTGCAGGTCGGCCGCCTGCTTGGCGATCGTCAGCGGTCCGAGGATCGCCGCGGGCGCGCGCAGCCAGCCGATCCGCAGCCCCGGCGCGAGCACCTTCGACAGCGACGAGATCGTCACCGTGCGGTCCGCGGCGCCGGCGTGCGAGCCGATCGGCGCCAGCGGCTCGCCGTCGTAGCGCAGCTCCCCGTACGGGTCGTCCTCGATGATCCACAGGCCGTGGTCGGCCGCGATCTGCGCCAGCCGCGCGCGGCGCGCCGCCGGCATCGTGCGTCCGGTCGGGTTCTGAAACGTCGGGACGAGGTAGAGGAACTTCGGCGCGTGCTCGGCGATCCGGGCCGGCAGCGCCTCGGGGTCGAGCCCCGCCTCGTCGCAGGCCACCGGCTCCAGGCGCGCACCCGCAAAGCCGAAGGACTGCAGCGCCGCGAGGTAGGAGGGGTTCTCCACCAGCACGACGTCGCCCGGGTCCAGCAGGACGGCCGCGACCAGCCCGAGCGCCTGCTGCGAGCCGGTCGTGACGAGCAGTTCGCCGGCCGAGCACACCAGCCCGCGCGAGCAGAGGCGCTCGGCCAGCAGCTCTCGCAGCGCCGGGTCGCCCTCCGTCGAGGAGTACTGCAGCGCGCGTGCCGCGGCGGTCGGCGCGAGCGTGCGCGCGAACGCGTCGGCGATGAGCTCGGCGGGAAACAGCTCGGGCGCCGGCAGCCCGCCGGCGAAGGAGATGACCTCGGCACGCTGGGTGAGCTCGAGGATGTCGCGCACGGGGGAGGAGCGCACGTCGCCCAGGCGCGAGGAGAGCGGCGGCGGGGGCGTCGGCATCACGATCATCATGGCGGCTGCCAATACCGCGCCAAGGAGTCCCTGCGTCCGGCGAGCTTTTCAACGTTGCTACCGTCTGGGCCACGGGCAGCGCCGCTGCCTGTGAGGTTCTTGTTCTGAGGGTGCGCTCCTAAGCGCGATTTCGGGCCAGTCGAATCTCCCGAATCGCCTTTCACAGTAGGAGCCATATGCCTTCCCAGCAGTCCTTCGCCGACCTCGGC
>JAUXSD010000099.1 GCA_030681525.1 Solirubrobacteraceae bacterium | reverse complement strand
GGCGCGGTCGATGATCTGCTTGACCGCGTCGTCGCTCACCGGCCAGGTGGGATCGCCCACTCCCGGATCATCGCGCGCCGGCAGGCGGCGTGGGCGCGGCGCCCGCGCCGGTACGCTGGCGCGCTCTGGCGAACTTCGATCCGAACCGGCGACATGCGGGTAGAGCGGCAGGGCTCATGCGGCTGTCGGCACTCCGCGCCGCGCTGGCGCTCCTCGCCGTCGCCGCGCCGGCCACGCCGGCGCAGGCCTACGACGAGCGCCCGATGCGCCTGCCCGCGACCGGCGGCCCGGGTGCGGCGGCGGCGTCCGCGCAGCCGGCGACATGGCTCGTGGCGGCCGAGCCGGGCGCACGCGCCGCGCGGGCCGCGGCCATCGCCGGCCGCTTCGGAGCGCGCCGGCTGCGCATCGGCACGGTGTATCGCGTGCCGACCCGGCGGGCGCGGGCGTTCGCGGCGGCGCTGCGCGACGCGGGCGCGCTGCGCTACGCCGAGCCCGATGCCGCGCTCACGCGCCAGAGCGCGTTCGACGCCGACCCCGGCGGCTACGCCCGCGGCTACCTCGTCGAGCCGGATCTGTCGCCGCCGGCGCCGGGCAACGTGGCGATCGCCGTCGTCGACGACCTCGTCGACGTCGCGCACCCCGACCTCGCCGGCCATACGAGCCAGCTCAACCCGGGGCCGGTCCTGGCCGGTCACGGCACCGAGGTGGCGTCGGCCGCGGCGGCGTCGTTCAACGGCTTCGGCGTCGTCGGTGTGTTTCCGGGGGCTCCCGTCCTGTCGGTCGGACTGCCGCTGAAGATCCGCTGCTCGGACGCCACGAACGGCATCCTGGCCGCCGCGAACGCGGGCGCCAAGGTCATCAACCTGAGCTTCGGCTCGACGTCGGACTGCGCCACGATGTTCGGTGCCGTGCAGATCGCGTTCGCGAAGGGCAGCCTCGTCGTGGCGGCGTCGGGCAACGAGTTCGCCCAGGGCAACCCGGTGATCTTCCCGGCGGCCTACCCGCACGTCCTGTCGGTCGCCTCGCTGGACCCGAACCTACGGTCGTCGGGCTTCAGCAGCGCCAACGCGGCGGTCGACGTCGCGGCGCCCGGCGTGGCGATCCCGGTCGCCACGCCCGCCGCGTACGACCCCGACGGCGTCCCCGACGGCGTGACGCTCGCCAGCGGCACGAGCTTCGCGGCGCCGCTGGTGTCCGGCGCCGCCGCGTGGCTGGCGACCGTTCGCGGCGACCTGTCCAACGGGCAGCTCGCCGACGTGCTGCGCCGCTCGGCGCGCGACATCCCGCCCGCCGGCTACGACCGCGACACCGGCTTCGGCCTCGTCCACATGCGTGCCGCGCTCGCGCTGCCGGCGCCCGCGCGCGACGTGCTCGAGCCCAACGACGGGATCTCGTTCGTCAACGGCTCGGTGTTCACCGAGCCCGACCCGTACGTCTGGCGCGGCAGCGGCCGGCGCACGCTGGGCGGCAGCGCCGACCGGGTCGAGGACCCCTTCGACGTCTACCGCATCCGTCTGCCGCGGCGCTCGCGGGCGCGGATCCGCCTGCGCCCGGCGTTCGGCAACCCCGACCTGTACGTCTTTCGCTCGAGTGCCCGGTCGATCGACGACAGCCGGCACATCATCGCCCGCTCGCGCAAGGGGACGCTGAGGACCGATGCGGTGACGATCCGCAATCCCGGCCGCACGGCGCGCCGGTTCTACGTCGCGATCGGCATCGGCGAGACGGGTGGCGGGCTCAACGCGTCGTACAGCCTGCAGTTTCAGCGCACGAAGTTCCGTTGAACGGCCGGGTGGGGCGCGTGTAGAGTCGCCGCCGTGGCCGGCGATCCGACCGAGACCGACCCCGACAAGTACAAGGTCGTCTTCGAGAACGACCGCGTCCGCGTCCTCGAGTACCGCGACCAGCCGGGCGAGCGCACGTCGCCCCACAGCCACCCCGACAGCGTCATGTACACGTTGAGCTCCTTCGAGCGCCGGCTGATCGGCGGCGAGCAACACCGCGACGTGCAGCTGCCGGCCGGTCGGGTCAACTGGCTGCAGGCGCAGGAGCACAGCGGCGAGAACATTGGCACGACCGACACGCACGTGCTGTTCATCGAGCTCAAGGAGCCGGCGCCGAGCCCGTCCGACGGCGCGGCCGGGCTGGGACCGGCCACCGGCACCTAGCGTTCGGTCGCCCGCGGCGAGCCGCTCAGATCGGGCGCGGCGCGGGATCCGGCGGCAGCGGACCCGGATCGGGCCGCGGCGTCGGCGGCGACGGATCGGGGCCCGGCCCCGGCAGCGGGCTCGGATCGGGGCCCGGCGTCGGCGGGCCCGGGATCGCCGCCCGGACCGGTGCGTCGCGGATCACGAGGAGCGATCCGTGAGTTGCTCCACGCCGGCGTGGCGGGCGCAGTTCGCGCAGCAGAAGAACTTCCCGTCGCCCTCGAGGCCGTGGCCGATGATCGTGCAGCCGCAGTGATCGCAGCGCGGCGCGATCGCGTGGATCGCGCACTCGAAGGAGTCGAAGACGTGTTCGGTCCCCTCCTTGGTGATCGTCATGGTCTTGTCGTAGTCGTTGCCGCAGACCTCGCACGTGCCCATCGCAGACCTCCTCGAAGCTCGGGTGCGCGGGAGCCGTGGGGGCGCCCATCGCACCGCCCGGCTACCCGCGCGGTTGCCCTGAAAACGTCGAGTCTGCCCCGCCGGCTCGGGATCAGGCCGGCGCCGCCGGCACCCACGCCGCGTCCATGTCCACCCGCGTGCCGCGAAACGCCACGCCCTCGCCCTCGAGCAGCGCGCGCTGGCGCTCGCCCTTGGCCAGCGAGCCGTCCGCGCGCACGACGCGCTGCCACGGCAGCGCGGGGTCGGCGTTGGCGGCGAGCACCGCGCCTGCGCGGCGTGGCGCGCCCGGGCTGAGGTCGCCGTAGGTCGTCACGCGGCCGCGCGGGATCGCGCGCACGGCGGCGAGGATCTCCGCTTCGGTCGGCGCCATGACGCGCGAGCCTAGCCACCGGCGGCAACCGGCCGGAAATCGGGCGGTGAGTACGCTCGGGCGGTGGATCGCCACACGAAGATCGTCGCCACGATCGGCCCCGCCTCGCGGG
This sequence comes from Solirubrobacteraceae bacterium, assembly GCA_030681525.1. Classification (GTDB taxonomy): domain Bacteria; phylum Actinomycetota; class Thermoleophilia; order Solirubrobacterales; family Solirubrobacteraceae; genus CADCVQ01. Next base: position 3,390 of record JAUXSD010000099.1, on the reverse strand, counting down.
ATCCCCAGACGCTCGAGCGCATGGTCGCGGCGGGGATGGACGTCGCGCGGCTGAACTTCTCCCACGGCACCGCCGAGCAGCACGCCGAGACCGCGCAGCGCGTGCGCACGGCCTCCGGCCGCGTCGGCCGGGCGGTCGCGATCCTGCAGGATCTGCCGGGTCCGAAGCTGCGCATCGGCGCGCTCGTCGGCGACCACGTCGACCTCAAGCCGGGCGATCACGTGGTCTTCGCCTGCGGCGACGACGGCCTCGGCGACGCCGCGCGGATGTCGGTCGCGCGGCCCGAGCTCATGAGCGCGCTGAAGCCCGGCGACGTCATGTACCTCGCCGACGGCAGCGTCCGGCTGCGCGTGCGGTCCGTGCGCACCGAGACGCTCGAGATCGAGGCCGAGGTCGAGGCCGGCGGCTCGGTCGCCTCGCGCCAGGGGCTGAACATCCCGGGCCCGCTCACCGAGCTGGCGGCCGTACCCGAGGAGGATCTCGTGCACCTCGCGGTCGGCGAGAAGATCGGCGTCGACATGGTCGCCCTGTCGTTCGTGCGCTCGCCCGACGACATCGCCTTCGTGCGCGCGCACACGCGCCTGCCGCTCATCGCGAAGATCGAGAAGCCGCAGGCGGTCGACCGCGCGGAGGAGATCATCCGCGCGGCGGACTGCGTGATGGTCGCGCGCGGCGACCTCGGCATCGAGCTGCCGATCGAGCGCGTGCCGATCGTCCAGAAGGAGCTGCTGGCCACGGCGGGCCGGCTCGCGCGCCCGTCGATAACCGCCACGCAGATGCTCGACTCGATGGTCGCCTCCACGCGCCCGACGCGCGCCGAGGTCGCCGACGTCGCCAACGCGATCCTCGACGGCACCGACGCCATCATGCTCTCCCAGGAGACGGCGATCGGCGCCTACCCGGTCGAGGCGATCGCGATGATGGATGCGATCGCGCGGGAGACCGAGCGCGCCGCGCCCTATCGCCGCTGGAACGAGCACCGCGTGCACCGCGACGCGCGCGATCCCTCCTACACCGTCGCCTACTCGGTCTGCATGGCCGCCCGCGAGCTCGAGCTCGACGCGATCGTCGTGCCGACGCTCTCCGGCCGCTCGGCACGGCTGGTCTCGGCGCACCGCCCGACGGTGCCGATCTACGCGCTGTCGCCCGGCCGCGAGACGGTGCGCCGCTGCGGTCTCATGTGGGGGGTGCGCGGTGAGTTCCTGCGCAAGCACCGGGTGACCGAGGAGCTGCTGCTCGACGCCTGCCGCCGCGTCGTCGACCTGGGCTGGTGCCGGCGCGGCATGCGCGTCGCGGTGACTGCGGGGCTGCCCAGCGGCGTGCCCGGCTCGACGTCGCTGTTTCAGGTCCAGGAGCTCTAGCTCGGGCCGTCTATCCGGCGGTCGGCGCGCCCTCGACGCGGCCCCGCGCACGCTCGGCGCGCAGCAGCACGACGCCGGTCAGCGCCATGATCGCGAGCGCCACGTAGGCGATGATCGCCTCCGACGAGGCGAGGTTGTCCAGCGAGCCGCCGAGTGCCGTGTAGGCGAAGGCGCGCGGCGCGACGCCGATCGCCGTCGCCGCGGCGAACGCGGGCAGGCCCACCCGCGTGAGGCCCGCCGCGTAGTTGACGAGCGAGTACGGCACGCCGGGTGCGATCCGCGCGTAGAGCACCGCCCAGAAGCCGCGCCGCTCGATCCAGTCCTGCAGCGGCCGCGCGCGTTCGGGCGTCAGGGTCTGGACGGCGTCGTGGGCGAAGTAGCGCGCGATGCAGAAGGCCAGCGTCGCGCCCAGCGTGGCGGACGCGATCGCGACCGGCGTGCCGAGCGCGGTGCCGAACAGCAGGCCGCTGGCCCCGGCCAGCAGCGGCCCGGGAAACAGCGCGCACGTCAGCAGCGCGCTGAGCAGGACGAACGCCGGCACGGCCGCGGCGCCGAGCGGGTCGATCGCGTCGCGCACGCGGTCCGACGACAGCCCGCCGCCGGCCACGGCCAACCAGACCCCGACCAGCAGTACGACGAAGGCGGCGACGCGCCAGCGGGCGGCGCCGCGCGTCACGCGGCGCCGCGCAGGACCGCCGCCGGCGGGTGCGCGGCGTAGAACTCGGCCTCCTGACGGCCGAGCTCGGTGACCGGATCATCGGCGTAGATCCACTCGCGTGCGATCCGGTGCCAGTTGCCGGTCGCGCGCAGCTGGCTCATGACCGCCAGCGTGAGCATCTCCAGGCGCCGGCCGAAGAGGTGGTCGGCCGGCAGCGTCTCGTGGCGCATCTTGGCGAAATGCGACGAGCGCGGGTCGGACATCTCGATCATCACCTCGGTGGCGATCTCCGGCGTCAGCGCGACCTCGGCGTCCTCGAGGTACCACCACGTCATGTCGCGCACCTGGGCCAGGATGCCCTCGGCCGTGTAGAGCTCGGGCCTGGCGATGAAGCCGCCCTCGTGCAGGTGCTGGATGAGCGATTCGCCGTCACCGGCCGCCGTGATGCGCTGGATCCTCAGCTCGAATTCGGCGATCTCGCGCGGGATGCGCTTGAACAGGCCGAAGTCGAAGAACGCCATCCGCCCGTCGTCGAGCAGCAGCGAGTTGCCGGGGTGCGGGTCGCCGGAGAACTGGTGGTGGCGGTACATGCAGCCGAAGTAGAAGCGGTAGACGATCTCGCCGAGGCGGTCGCGCTCGGCCTGCGGCAGCTGCTTGAGCTCCTCGAAGCCCATGCCCTGCACGAACTCGCTGACGATGACCTTCTCGTGCGACAGCTGCGTCACGACCTCGGGCACGACGATGAACGGGTGGTTGCGGTACAGCCGTGCGACCGTGCGCTGGTTCTGCGCCTCGAGCTCGTAGTCGAGCTCCTCGTCGATGCGCGAGCGGATCTCGTCGCCCATGGCCTTCGGGTCCAGTCCCGGCGCGACCATCTTCATGAGGCGCAGGATGATCCCGAGGTTCTGCATGTCGGCGCGCACCGCCTGCGCCACGCCCGGGTACTGGACCTTCACGGCGACCTGCCGCCCGTCATGCAGGCGCGCCTTGTAGACCTGGCCGATCGAGGCGGCGGCGATCGGCACGGGGTCGAAGGTCTGAAAGACGTTCTCGATCGTGTCGCCGTACTCGCTCTCGATGACCTTCTTCATGTCCTTGAAGCCGACCTTCGGCGCGGCGTCGCGCAGCTCGGCGAGCTTGGCCTGGAACTCCTCGCGGTACTCCTCCGGGACGAGGCCGACGTCGAGAAACGACATGACCTGGCCGAGCTTCATCGCCGCGCCCTTCATCGCCCCCAGCGCGGCGACGATCTGCTCGGCGGTCTCGAGCTGGCGCTTGGCGAGCGCCTGCTCCTTGCCGGCCTCGCCGCGCGCGACGTTCGTCGCGCGCGTGCCCATCTGCTTGGCCGCCTGCGTGGCGGCGAGCTTGCCG
>JAUXSD010000090.1 GCA_030681525.1 Solirubrobacteraceae bacterium | reverse complement strand
ATGGTAGGCATGCAAATCAAGAATGTCACGGCGCAGCACTGTGCTTGCAAGGGAGGAAGCAGAAGACATGAGATGAATCGCTCAATAAACGAGTGGGATCACAATGGCGCGCAGCTTATCACAAACTCTAGCACGCATACGCGCCGCAAAATGAAATGTGGGGCAGCATCCAGCATGGCTTTGGAGAGTCGCAAATCAAATAGCGCAGGGGCACGGCGCAGCCCACCCCTGCTGAATTCCCCCCAAATATTGCCGCCGCCAATCCTGATGTAGTAAGCTGCCATTACCTGCATATAGAACCTGCCTATCTAAAAAAACAGATGCCTAATAGCCTTCCCAATCCGCCGGTCAGCCCCTCCCCGGACAAACTGCAGGGATTCATCGCCAATTTGCCGGGGGTGGCCTGCCAGATTGAATTACAAGAAGACGGCTCCTTCACCTTCCCCTATGTCAGCGAAGGTTGCCTGGCACTGTTTGGCATTCCCCCGGATGATCTGCAAAACGATGCTTCCCGCTTCTTGAGGCTTATCCATCCCGAAGACATTCCCGCGCTGCTGGATACCCTGAAAAAATCGGCGCAAACTCTGTGTTTCTGGAACTGGGAAGGGCGCATCACCTTGCCGGGCGGCGAAACCAAGTGGATCAGCCTGGGCGCCACGCCACAAATTACGCTAGGCGGCCTGCCGCGCTGGGAAGGCATCATCCTCAACACCACGCAGAGCAAATTGGGCGAACTCGAAGTCAAACGGGTGCAACAGCAACTGCTGGAGCTTTCCTCGCACATCCAGGACGCCAAGGAACAGGAGCGTCTGCGCATCGCACGCGAAGTTCACGATGAAATCGGCAGCCTGCTCACCGCGATCAAAATGGATTTATCCTGGATGACGCAGCGCCTGCCCAAGGACACCCCCAAACTCACCGAAAAGGCCAGAACCATAGAGGAACTAGTGAACCGGGCGATCACATCCGCGAGCAACCTTGCCCACCGGCTGCGCCCCGGCTTTCTCGATTGCTTCGGCATCATCGCCGCGATCGAAATCGAGGCACAGGAATTCAGCAAGCGCAGCGGAATTTCCT
>JAUXSD010000079.1 GCA_030681525.1 Solirubrobacteraceae bacterium | reverse complement strand
CCGGTCAGGCTGTCGCGCACCATGAAGGAGCGCAGTTTGAGGGAACGCCGCACCCGGCTGGATATGGAAGAAACCAAATGTTGCGGCCGGATCGGTTTGGTCAGGAAATCATCCGCCCCCAGCCCCATCGCGAGATGCTGCTTGTCGAGATCACTTTCGGCAGAAAGGAACACGATCGGAATGCTGACGAAGGCATCCAGCTGGCGAATGACCTTGGCCAGTTCCATGCCGTTGCATCCCGGCATATACATATCGATCATGATCAGATCCGGAGCAAACTCAAGCAGCGATTCCATCGCGTTCAATGGGTTGTTGACCGCCTTCACCATCATTCCGGCCTGTTCCAGTACCGTAGTGCAATAGGTGGTGAGCAATTCCGAATCGTCAACGACCAAAACCCGGTAGGGCGCGGCGGGTTGGGTCGAGGTCAGCACATCAAGTTTATCGATCAGGCTGCCGATGTTGATCGGCTTGCTCAGGTAAGCGATGCCACCGGCGCGCACCGCTTCCAGTCTTGCCGAAAATACATCGTACGCAGTAAGAAAAACCACCGGGACAGGAATATCGCGCCCCTGCTGGATTTCCTTCATCATTTCGATCCCGCCCTGGCTGGCTTCAGGAAAGTTCACGTCCATCAGCACCACGACATTCGGGTTAGCCTGCATGGCAAGGCGGAAATCCGCCAGGGTATTGAATACACTCACATCGTAGCCAAAGTAGCTCAACTGGGCTTTCAGCTCCTCCGCCTGTTCGCTGTCATCCTCCACCACAAAAATGCGGTTGCAGCCAGAAGCCTTCCGGTCAGGCCGCGCAACCGCGATCAGCCCGGGCTGATCGCCGGATGCAGCATCCCTGTGTGTAACCACTTGATGAAGCTCGCCCAGCAAATTCTGTATATGCTTACGCTGTTCTTCGTCTGATGCCGTCTTCGCCTGGGCGAGCTGTTTGAGATATTCCTCCAGGTTGCGCGCCACGTCGCTAAGCAGGGCAAACCCGAAGGTCTTGCCCGATCCGGTCAGGCTATGCACC
>JAUXSD010000069.1 GCA_030681525.1 Solirubrobacteraceae bacterium | reverse complement strand
GCGCCCGGCCGCGCCGCTGCCGGCGCCCGAGGCGGTGCAGCGCCCCGACTGGATCGCCGCGAACGTCAGCTCGATGGGCGCGATGCTCGACCCGGTCGGCGACAAGCTCGGCGGCGGCGGGCTGCTCGGCGGCGCGACGCGGTCGGCGGCCGGCGTGCTGCTGTCGGTCGAGGCCGGCGCCCTGACCGGCTACCTCTCCCAGCGCGTGCTCGGCCAGTACGAGTTCGCGCTCGTCGACCCGGACGCCAGCGCGCGGCTGCTGTTCGTGGCGCCGAACATCGGCCTGGCGGCGCGCCGCCTCGACGCCGACGCCGAGGAGCTTCTGACCTGGATCGCCTTCCACGAGGTGACGCACGCCGTCCAGTTCGCAGGCGTGCCCTGGCTGCGGCCGTACCTCGCGGGCCTGCTGCGCGAGCTGCTCGACTCGCTGGATGTCAAGGTCGATCCGCGTGCGCTGCTGAAGCTCCCGTCGCTCGACGACGCGAAGGGCCTGCTGGAGGCGGTCCGCAAGGACGGGCTCGTCGGCGTGCTCGCCTCGGGCCACCGCCGCGGGCTGCTCGATCGGATCCAGGGCGTGATGGGGGTCATCGAGGGGCACGCCGAGCACGTCATGGATGTCGTCGGCGCGGAGGCGCTGCCGTCGCTCGACGCGCTGCGCAGCGCGCTCGATCGCCGCCGCCAGGAGCGCTCGCCGCTGCTGGCCATCCTCGAGCGCCTGATCGGCCTCGAGGCCAAGCTGCGCCAGTACGAGGACGGCAAGCGCTTCTGCGACGCCGTCGCGACCACCGCCGGCGCGGCCGCGCTGCACCACGTCTTCGACGGGCCCGAGCAGCTGCCGACCGTCGCCGAGCTGCACGACCCCGAGGCGTGGATGCGCCGCACCGGGACGCTCGCCGCGGCCTGACCGCCGCCACCCGCCGCCACTCGCGTCGTCGAACGCCATCACCGAGGGTGTGAGTCTGTGTCGTCGCGGCCGTCCGGCCGGGGCCGGCGTCCGCGGCAGGGGTGTGGCGAACGCACCTCGCTATCCGAGGGTTATTCGCCACACACGCTCCCTCGGGCGGGCATCGTGACGCGCCCGGTTCGATATGCGGACTCGGCGCGTCATGACCACGCCGAACCCGGACCTCGCGCCCGCCCCCGCACGACTCACGCACATCCTCAGAGCCGCAGTTCGCCGACGCCCCGGGCCAACCCATCGCGACAGCGCACCAGCGTTACCCATCGTCGCGCTGGACGTCTCGAGCCGCCGCCGGAACCCCTGTTCGCCTCCGGACGCCAGATCCAAACACCTGTTCGTACCCTGTGCTATGCTTCCTGGGCACAAGCTTAGATCTAATATCCTTAGTCTTCGTCAGGAGGCAGAGATGGCCGAGAGCACCACCCAGACCCAGCGTCAGACCACCCGCGAGACCGCCGGCGTGAAGGCCGCGGCGACGCGCAAGAAGAACGCCACGAAGCGCTCGACCGCCGCCAAGAAGGCCGCCGCGACGCGCGCCGCCGACCGGGGTGCTGCGGCGCGCAGCACGACCACTCGCAAGGCCAAGGCCACGGCCGCCCGCGGCCGCACGAACGCGGCGAAGACCGCCGCCGACGCCAAGAACGAGATCGGGACGCCGCTGCACCGCGCCACCGACATCGCCGAGAAGGTCGTCCTCGTGCCGGTCGGCGCCGCGCTCATCGCCCGCGACGAGGTCGTCGCGACGTTCGAGGACCTGCGCTCCTCCTACGGCAGCACGACGAAGGCCAAGCAGGAGCTGCGCCGCTTCGAGCGCCGCGGGTCCAGCGCGGTCAAGGGCATCGAGCGCGACGCCAAGAAGACCCGCACGCGCGTCGAGCGCGAGCTGCGCCAGCGTCGCAGCCGCCTCGAGAAGGAGCTGCGTCGCGTCGACCGCGAGCTCAAGGGCGTCACCGAGCCCGTCAAGAAGAACGTCGAGCTGGCCGGCGCGCGGATCGAGAATGCCTACACGACCGGGCGCACCGCCGCGACGAAGGCGACGACCTCGGTCCAGGAGCGCATCGCCGCCCGCATCTAGCACTTCCCCCACAGATCGCAGTACCGCGGGGGTTGTCTCTCCTCCCCTCCCCCCGCACCTCCCCCAGCCGACGCCGTGCCCACCTTCCGGGGCGCGGCGTCGGTGATTAACCGAACCGTTGACCCCGCCCCCGATTCGCTGTGTGATTGTCCGGTGGGCGACGACCTCGATCCGTTCGGTCGCAAGAAGGGCGAGAACCCGCTCGCGTCGCTGGGCTGGCAGGACGGCGACAGGGCCGGCACCGCCGAGCCCGCGGGCGAGCACGAGCCGGAGCCGGTCACGATGTTCGGCACCGCCGAGCAGCCGACCGCGGACGCGGCGCGGACGCCGCCGTCGCTCGCCGAGCCCGACGACCACGAGGCCCACCGGGGCTCGCCGCGGGGACACGACCACGCACGGTCCGCGCCGCGCGCGCAGCGCCGGCCCGTCCCCGTCGCGCGGCTCGTCAAGGCGGCGATCGTGCTCGGCGCGCTGATCGCCGTCCTCGGCGGGGCGCTGGGCGCGGTCGTCGACGAGGGCGTCGAGCGCGCCGACCGCTTCGTCGACGAGCTCTCGCCGCCGGACGCCCGCGCGCCGAGCGTGCCGGGCGGCGACGGCGACGAGGGCGATCCGACCGAGCGCGCCCAGCCGGAGCGGCCGCCGCGCGGGCTGTCGACCGGCTCGCTGCTGCGCCCCGCGGCGTTCGGCCGGGCGATAACGCGCCTGCGCACGGGCGGCTACGGCCGGCTGGGCAACCTGCGCGTCGCGCCGGAGCGCATCGACGCCACGCTCGTGACGAAGGACGGCCGGCTGCGCCAGGTGCAGATCGTGCCCGCCGGGGCGGTGCGCGTGATCGGCACGACCGGCGCCGGCTTCGCCGGGGCGAAGACGATGACGATGCACGACATCGTCGCCTCCGCGCCCAGTCGCCTCACCCGCTCGGCCGCCGGCCGGCTCGGCGTGCCGGCCAGCCGCGTGAACTACCTCGTCCTGTCGGACTTCGCCGGGACGCGCCAGTGGAACGTCTACTTCAAGGGCGGCCAGATCTTCTCCGCCGACGAACGCGGGCGGATCACCCGGCGGATCAGCTGAGAAGGGGGCGCGGCAGGCGTTTTCCTAGACTGGAGGGCATGCCGACCCAAGACGAGATCCGCACCGCGCTGACACGCGTCATCGACCCGGAGCTGCGCCGCTCGATCGTCGAGCTCGGCATGGTCCGCTCGATCGACATCGCCGACGGCGGCGACGTCCACGTCACGGTCTCGCTGACCACCGCGGGCTGCCCGATCCGCAACAGCTTCACGGAGGCCGTGACCCGCGAGGTGGGCACGGTCGCCGGCGTCGGCAACGTGTCCGTCGCCTTCGACGTGCTCTCCGACAAGGAGAAGGCGGCGCTGCAGAAGACGCTCGGCCGCGGCTCGATGCCGGCCGGCGCGCTGGCCCAGGTCAAGAACGTCCTGTGCGTCGGCTCCGGCAAGGGCGGCGTCGGCAAGTCGACGCTGACCTCGAACCTCGCTGCCGCGCTGACGCTCGACGGCAAGTCCGTCGGCATCCTCGACGCCGACGTCTGGGGCTACTCGATCCCGCGCATGTTCGGCCTCGGCGGCGAGCGCCCGCCGGTCTCGCCGGAGCGCAAGATCCTGCCGATGCAGGCCCACGGCGTGAAGGTCATGTCGATCGGCTTCTTCGTCGAGGAGGACGCGGCGGTCGTGTGGCGCGGGCCCATGCTGCACAAGGCGCTCACGCAGTTTCTCGAGGACGTCGCCTGGGGCGAGCTGGACTACCTGCTCGTCGACCTGCCGCCGGGCACCGGCGACGTCTCGATGACGCTCGCGCAGCTGCTCCCGCAGGCGCAGTTCATCATCGTCACGACGCCGCAGCCGACGGCCCAGAAGGTCGCCCGCCGCGCGGCGCAGATGGCGGGCAAGGTCTCGCTCGAGATCGCCGGCATCATCGAGAACATGGCCGGGTTCACGACGCCCTCCGGCGAGCGCTTCCAGATCTTCGGAGAGGGCGGCGGACAGGCGCTGGCCGACGAGCTCGACGTCCCGCTGCTGGGCAAGGTCCCGCTGACGATGCCCTTGCGCGCGCAGGCCGACGACGGCACGCCGCTGGTCTTCACCGATCCCGACGACCCGGCCGCGCAGGCGATCCACCACGCGGCCCGCGGGATCGTCGCGATGTCACCGGTCGAGCTGCCGGTCCTGCAAGGCCCCGCCCCCACGGGGATCAGCTTGCCGATGGCAGGCTGACCCCCGGACGGGGCCAGGACCGGCGTCGGTCAGGCGGAGTTGCCGGCTGTCTGCGTCGCGCGGCCGGCCTCGGTCGCCGCGGGAACCTCGACGAGCTTGCCGCTCTCGACGTGGTAGACGTAGCCGTAGATCGGGATGGTGCCCTCCACGAGCGGGTGGTTGCGGATCGTCTCGACGTCGTCGACGACCGCCTGCTGCTGATCGGAGATCGTCAGCCAGTCGATGTTCCTGCCCTCGGATGAGCCCGGGCCCTCGCCGACGTCGTAGAAGCCCTCGTCGCCGAGCGCGGCGGTCTCGAGGCTGCTCTCGAGCAGCTCGCCCATGAGCTCGCTCGTGAAGAACTCCATGCCGCAGTTCGTGTGATGGATCACGAACCACTCGGCCGTGCCGAGCAGCTTGTGGGAGATGACGAGCGAGCGGATCGCGTCATCGCTGGCGCGGCCGCCGGCGTTGCGGATGACGTGGGCATCGCCCTCGCTGAGGCCGGCGTACTTCGCCGGGTCGAGGCGAGCGTCCATGCACGTGAGGATCGCGAAGCCGCGCGCCGGCGGCATCGCGAGGTCACCCTTGTCGAAGTCGGACGCATAGGCCTCGTTCGCGGCGAGCACTTCGTCTAGGACGGACATCTGGATCTCCGTTCGTAGGGGACGAAGGCCGATAATATCGATTCTCGATCAGCTTATGGGCATTTACCGGCGCCACGTTCGAGCCCGTAGAATCGGGGCCAATCCGGTGTACGAGGAGGCGAGGATGTCATGGCCCGGGTGACGGGGATCGGCGGGCTGTTCTTCCGCGCGCTGGATCCCGAGGCGCTGAATTGCTGGTACGGCGAGCACCTGGGCGTCGTGATGCTCGATTCGCGGACCTACGACGACCCGGGCTGGTTTCAGGATCGCGGCGAGACCGTCTTCGCGGCCTGCTCGGTCGACTCGGAGATGTTCGGGCCGCTGTCGAAGTCCTGGATGATCAACTTCCGCGTCGACGACCTCGACGGCATGGTGCAGCGCCTGCGCGCGGCCGGCATCGCGGTCGAGCCGCACGCCGAGGCCTATCCCAACGGCCGCTTCGCCGAACTGCACGATCCCGAGGGAAACCGCATCCAGCTCTGGGAGCCGAACGCAGCGGCGATCGCTCGCGATCCGGCCGGTACTAACCGCTCGACTTGAAGTAGTCGGCGTTGATCTGCGTGAAGTTCTGCCACTCCTCCGGAAGCTGGTCCTCGGCGAAGCAGGCATCCACCGGGCACGCCTCGACGCAGGCGTCGCAATCGATGCACTCATCGGGATCGATGTAGAGCATCTCCACCTTGTCGTAGTCAGGCTCGTCGGTGGTGGGGTGGATGCAGTCGACGGGGCACACCTCGACACACGAGTTGTCCTTCGTGCCGATGCAGGGCTCCGCGATCACGTAGGCCATGAAGCAGTCGTTTCCTTCGCTGTCGTCTGAGTTCGGACCGGCCGGACATAGTATCCAGGCGTGCTTCTGCTGACCGGAGCCACGGGCCTGATCGGCCGCGCGCTGCTGCGTCGCCTGACGACCGCGGGGGAGCCGGTGCGCTGCCTGGTCCGCGACCCCCGCCGGCTGGGCGCCGACCGCGTGCGCGTGCAGATCGCACTCGGCGATCTGGCCGACCCGCCGTCGTTTCGCAACGCGATGCGCGGCGTGCGGACCGTCGTGCATCTCGCGGGCGCGATCCGCGATCAGCCGCTCGGATCGATCGAGGAGCTCAACGGGATCGCGACCTGGCGGATGGTGCAGGCCGCCGAGCGCGCGGGCGTGGAGCACTTCGTCTTCACGAGCGCGCTGGGCGCGGTCAGCCACGACCGCACGCGCTACCTGCGCGCCAAGGCGCTCGCCGAACGCGCCGTGCTCGCCTCCGACGTGCGCCACACCGTGTTCGCGCCGTCGCTGTACTACGCGCCCGGCGACGCGTTCCTCACGCTGCTGGAGCGGATGGCGATGGTGCTGCCCCTCGTGCCGCTCAGCGGGCGCGGCCACGCGCTGTACCAGCCGATCTGGTCCGAGGACGTCGCCGAGGCCATCGCCGCGGCGCTGGACGGAGCGGGCAACGGCCGCGAGCGCTACGAGCTGGCCGGGCCGCAGACGCTGTCGCATCGCGAGATCGCGGAGATCGCGCTGCGCGCGGCCGGCCGCACCCGCCCGCTGGTCAACGTGCCGACGCCGATCGTCAGCCGCGGGCTGCGCGTCGTCGAGACGCTCATGAAGTCCCGCGCGCCGGCGACGTGGGACGAGGCCGAGCTGCTCGAGGTGTCGATGACCTCCGCGCACGGCACCGCGCACGCCGAGTCGCTCGGCGTCACGCCGCGTTCGATGGCGGAGGTCCTGGGCGCGTGAGACACGACGCTAGCGCGCGGCCCACTAGGCGAGCGCGAGCGACGCCACGCGTCCGGCCCACGGCGCGGCGGCCTCGACCTGCGCGGCGAGCGCCAGCAGCGCGCCCTCCTGCGCCGGCCGGCCGATGAGCTGCACGGCGAGCGGCAGGCCGTCGTGCTGATATAGCGGCAGCGAGATCGCCGGCGAGCCGGTCACGTTGCTGATCGCGGTGTAGGGGGTGAAGTGCGCCGAGCGCTCGAAGGTCCCGAGCGGGTCCGGGCCGCACGGGTCCAGCTCACCGGTCGGCAGCGGCGGCTGGGCCAGCGCGGGGGTCAGCAGCGCGTCGTACGGCGCGGCCCACGTCGTCACCATCCGCGCGTAGGCCTGCAGCCGGTAGCCCGCGACGGTGGCCTGGATCGCGCTGATCTCGTTGCACAGCGTCCACAGCGCCCAGCTCAGCGGCTCCATGTCCTCCTCCCGCGGGGGACGGCCGGCCAGCAGCCCGGCGGAGGCGATCGACGAGCAGATCGCCGGCCCGAACGCGGTCGTGAACAGCTCGAGCAGCCCCGGCTGCTGCCACGGCGGCGCCACCTCCTCGACGTCGTGGCCGAGGCCCTCGAGCAGCCGCGCCGCGTCGTGCGCGGCCTGCGCGCACGCCGGGTGGAGTTCGGCATCGACCAGCGGCATGAGCGTCGTGACGCCGATCCGCAGCCGGGGCGGCTCGCGGGCCGCGGTGGCGGCGAACGGCTCGGGCGGCGGCGGCGCCCACGAGGCGTCGCCGAGCACGGAGCCGGCGAGGACGTCGAGCAGCAGCGCGGTCTCGCGCACCGTCCGCGTCAGCACGCCGTCGACGACGAGGAACTGCTCGCCGACGTCCGGCGCGAGCGAGATGCGCCCGCGCTGGGGCTTGAGGCCGACGAGGCCGCAGCAGGCCGCGGGGATGCGCAGCGATCCGCCGCCGTCGTTGCCGTGCGCGAGCGGCACCATCCCGGCGGCGACCGCCGCCGCCGAGCCGCCCGACGAGCCGCCCGGCGTGCGGTCGAGGTCCCACGGGTTGCGGGTCGGGCCGAAGCGCCGCCCCTCCGTGACCGGCAGGATGCCCCACTCCGGCAGCGTCGTCGTGCCCACGACGACGAACCCGGCGGCGCGCAGGCCCCGCGTGACGTTGTGGTCGCGCGGCGGGCGGAAGTCGCCCGGCAGCGCGGCGCCGGTGGTCAGCCGCAGGCCGGTGACCGCGCGGTTGTTCTTGATCGCCACCGGGACCCCGGCGAACGGGCGCTCGTCGCCCGGCGCGATCGCCGCCGCGGCGGCCCGCGCACCGTCGTGGTCGACGTCGACGAACGCGTTGACCTGCGGCTGCAGGTCCTCGATCCGTCCCAGCGACGCATCGACGAGCTCGCTCGCGCTGAGCTCGCCCGCGCGCACGAGCTCGGCCAGCTCGGTGGCCGATCGCAGCATGAGGTCGGCGGAGGTGGTGCTCACCGGTCCGACCGGTTGGATCGATTGGACGGATTGGAAGCGGGCGGTCCGACGGCGGCGGCCACCGCGACCGTGCGGGCCGCCAGGAACGGCAGCGCGACCACCGGTTCGCCGGTCAGCGGCTGGAACGCGACCCGGCTGCCCCGGGCGGCGAAGACGTTGCCCGGCGTCAGCCGGTCCGGCCGGCCGAACGCGCCACCACTGCGTCCGCGGCGGCGCAGCGCCGCGAACGTCGCATGCAGCAACGGTCGGGCGGCGGTCGGGCGGGGTGCGCTGTAGGTGATCGCCAGTGCCCCGTTGGCGTCGGCCGCCGCGTCGTCGAGCACCGCACCGCGCTCGCGCGAGAGCACGAGGGCGCGGCGCGAGGCGACCACTCCGTCCGATCCGCCCGCGCCGACGCGCGCGAGCTTCACGGCACGGCGGCCGCTGCGGGCGGTCCCGGTCCAGGCGACGTACGTGGCGCCGCGGCTGTCGGCGATCGGCAGCACCGGCGCGCGGCGTGTCGCGACCCCGGTCGGGCCGCAGCGGCGCTCGAGCGTGTGGCTGCGCCAGGCGCCGCCGCCGTCGCGCACCGAGACGCCGCAGGGACGGCCGGGGCTGCCCCAGGTCGCGACCACGCGGCCGTTGCGCGCGACGAGTACCGACAGCCGCAGGCCCTGGATCGTGCGGCGCGGGCCGAAGCGCACCGTGCGGCTCCACTCGCCGCCGGCCCGCCGCACGCGGCCAGCCAGGCGCACGCCGGCGCGCCAGACGAGCGCGCTGTCGCCGCGGGCGTTGATCGCCACCGCGGCCGTCTTGCCGACCGCCATCTCCCGCAGCGGCCCGAAGCGCCCGCCGGCGACGCGCTCGGCGACGCGCACGAACGGCGAGCGCTCGGCCGTCCAGGCGACGATCGCGTCGCCGCGGTCGTTGGCCGCCGACCAGTGGTCGACGGCGAAGTCGTCGAGCGACCCGAACGCGTCGAAGCCACCGTCGGACTGGCCCTCGGCGATGATCAGGCGCCGCCGGCTCGTCGCCGAGCGGGCCTCGCGCGCCACGAGCAGTGCGCTCACCGAAGCGGTGAGATGGATCCGCATGTTGGCGGGCTGGATGCCACGCAGGTCGGTGGGGCGCTGCCAGCCGCCGGTCGGATCACGGGCCGCCAGGCCGCCGAAGACGGGCGGGGTGCGCTCGCGGTGCGCGCCGTTCCAGCTCAGCAGCCCGTGGCCGCGCGCGTCGAAGGTCAGCTCGTGCAGCTCGGCGACACCGGTCGAGTCCGGGATCGGCTCCAGCCGCCACGTCGCAGCGCCGGCGGGGGCGGCGAGGGCGGCGAGGGCGGCGAGGGGGAGCAGCGCGACGGCACAGGCCAGCCAGCGGGCGGTGAGCCGGAGGGTGATGGGCGGGTGACGCATGCTTCTGGGTCCTCGCGAAACGCGAACGCCCCAGCGGCCGCAACCTACCTGTTCGGCAACGACAGAGGGCCCGGCGCAAGCGCCGGGCCCTCTGGTGAAAACCGCTGGGCGTCGGATGACGACCCAAGGGCGTTCTCTACATCATGCCGCCCATTCCGCCGTCGCCGCCCATGCCGGGGATGGACATCTCCTTGCCCTCGATCTCGCAGACGATCGCCTCGGTGGTGAGGATGTTCTTCGCGATCGAGGCGGCGTTCTGCAGCGCCGAGCGCGTGACCATGGCGGGGTCGATGATGCCGGCCGCGACGAGATCCTCGATCTCGTTCGTGGCGGCGTTCAGGCCCCAGCCCTTCTTCGCCTTGCGGACGTCGTTGATGACGACCGAGCCCTCGAGGCCCGCGTTGTGCGCGATCTGACGCAGCGGCTCCTCGAGCGCGCGCAGCACGATCTTCGCGCCGGTCTTCTCGTCGTCGTCGTACGTGTCGAGGTCGATGGCGCCCTCGGCCTGCAGCAGTGCGACGCCGCCGCCGGGGACGATGCCCTCTTCGAGCGCCGCGCGGGTCGCCTGGAGGGCGTCCTCGACACGGTGCTTCTTCTCCTTCATCTCCGTCTCGGTGGCCGCGCCGACCTTGACGACGGCGACGCCGCCCGACAGCTTGGCGAGGCGCTCCTGGAGCTTCTCGCGGTCGAAGTCGGAGTCGGTCGTCTCGATCTCGGCCTTGAGCTGGTTGATCCGGCCCTTGATGGCGGCCGGATCGCCGGCGCCGTCGACGATAGTCGTCGAGTCCTTGCCGACGACGACGCGACGTGCGCGACCGAGCTGCGAGATCGTGGTGTTCTCGAGCTTGAGGCCCAGGTCCTCGGTGATGACCTCGGCGTTCGTGAGGATCGCGATGTCCTCGAGCATCCGCTTGCGGCGGTCGCCGAACCCGGGGGCCTTGACGGCGACGCCCGTGAACGTGCCGCGCAGCTTGTTGACGACGAGCGTCGCGAGGGACTCGCCCTCGACGTCCTCGGCGATGATCAGCAGCGGCTTGCCCGACTGGATGACGGCCTCGAGGACCGGCAGCACGTCGCGCACCGAGGTGATCTTGGAGTTCGCGAT
>JAUXSD010000066.1 GCA_030681525.1 Solirubrobacteraceae bacterium | reverse complement strand
GGGCACCTAAAGGAACCCCGGGTCCTGATCGCGCGGACCACTAGCGTGCGCGGGACGCATGAGCCTGCTCGATGACCTTCCCAGCGACCCCAGCACTGATTCGCTCTACGACGCGTTCACGGACTGGACGGCGCGGCAGGGCCTAAGCCTCTACGCGCACCAGGAGGAGGCGGCGATCGAGCTCTTCGCGGGCAGCAACGTGGTGCTCGCCACGCCGACCGGCTCGGGGAAGTCGCTGGTCGCGGTGGCCGCCCATTTCGCCGCGCTGGCCGAGCGCCGCGTGACGTTCTACACGGCGCCGATCAAGGCGCTCGTCTCGGAGAAGTTCTTCGCGCTCTGCACGATCTTCGGGGCGGACAACGTTGGGATGTTGACCGGGGACGCCTCGGTCAACGCGGAGGCGCCGATCGTCTGCTGCACGGCGGAGGTCCTGGCGAACATCGCGCTGCGCGAAGGCGCCGGCGCGGACATCGGCCAGGTCGTGATGGACGAATTTCACTACTACGCTGACGGCCAGCGCGGCTGGGCGTGGCAGGTCCCGCTGCTGACCCTGCCCGGCGCACAATTCTTGCTCATGTCGGGCACGCTGGGTGACGTCAGCGCGATCGCCGACGACCTGACCCGGAGAACGGGGCGCGAGACGGTGGTCATCGACGACGCCGAGCGGCCGGTGCCGCTCACCTTCGCCTGGTCGGTTGAGCCGATGCACGAGCTGTTGGAGGAGCTCGTCGCGGCCGATCAGGCGCCGATCTACGTCGTGCACTTCACGCAGGCGTCGGCGATGGAACGCGCCCAATCACTGCTGTCGGCGAAGCTGTGCACGCGGGAGGAGCGCGACGCCATCGCGGCCACGATCGGCGCGTTTCGCTTCACCGCCGGCTTCGGGCGCACGCTCTCCAAGCTCGTACGGGGCGGCGTCGGGGTGCACCACGCCGGGATGCTGCCGCGCTACCGGCGCCTGATCGAGCAGCTCGCACAGACCGGCTTGCTGAAGGTGATCTGCGGCACCGATACGCTCGGCGTCGGCATCAACGTCCCGATCCGCACGGTCGTCTTCACGAGCTTGGCGAAATACGACGGCAACCGCCACCGGATCCTGAAGGCCCGCGAGTTTCATCAGATCGCCGGGCGTGCCGGCCGCGCAGGGTTCGACACGTCCGGGCACGTGGTCGTGCAGGCGCCCGATCATGTGATCGAGCGCACGCGTGCGCTGGCCAAGGCGGGCGACGATCCGAAGAAGCGCCGCAAGGTCCAGACCAAAAAACCGGCCGACGGCGTCGTGAGCTGGACGGAGGAGACGTTCGAGAAGTTGAAGGTCGCCGTGCCCGAAGCGCTTGTGTCGCGGATGCGGGTGAACCACGCGATGATCCTCAACGTCGTCAACCAGCCGGCGAACCCGGTCGAAACGATGCGGGCGTTGATGCAGGACAACCACGAGGACGAACGCGGCCGACGGCGGCTCTCCGAGCAGGCGCAGGCGCTGGGAGACGAGCTCGTCGGCGCCGGCGTGCTCGAGTGGCTGGGCTCGCCTGACCCAAACGGTCGCACGCTGAAATTGGCGGTGGAGCTGCAGGCCGACTTCGCGCTCAACCAGCCGCTGGCGTCCTTCGCCCTCGAGGCGTTCGGGCTGCTCGACCCAGAGTCCGACACCTACACGCTTGACGTGCTGTCGGTGGTCGAGGCGATCCTCGACGATCCGTTCCCCGTCCTGATGGCGCAGGCGCACAAGGCGCGCGGCGAGGCGGTCGCCGAGATGAAGGCCGACGGCATCGACTACGACGAGCGCATGGAGCTGCTCGAGGAGGTCTCCTATCCCAGGCCGCTGGGGGAGCCGCTGCTCGACGCGCTGCGGACGTACCGCGAGACCCACCCGTGGGTGCGCGACTCAGACCTGTCCGCGAAGTCGGTCGTCCGCGACATGTACGAATGCGGGCGCACGTTCACCGAATTCGTCGCGTTCTACGGGCTCGCCCGGTCAGAGGGCTTGGTGCTGCGATACCTCAGCAGCGCGTACCGAGCGCTGCGCCAGACCGTGCCCAACGACGTCAAGACCGATGAGCTCGACGAGATCATCGAGTGGCTCGGGGAGACGGTCCGCCAGACCGACTCGAGCCTGCTGGACGAGTGGGAGGCCTTGACGGATCCCGAGTCGGTTGCTCGCGTGGCGGCCGCCATGGCCGCGGGGGAGGCGTCTCCGCCACCGCGGCCGATTACCGCGAACACCCGCGCGTTCACCGTGATGGTCCGCAATGCCATGTTCCAGAAGGTCCAGCTGGCGTCACGCAACGACGCCGCAGGACTCGCCCAGATCGAGACCACGGCCGCCGCGCTGACCGACGCGCCGGGCAGGGTCGCGATGGGTGAGGCTGCCTGGGAGGCCGCGCTGGGCGCCTATTGGGACGAGTACGAGTGGATCGAGGCCGGGCCGAGCGCGCGGTCGCCGGAGCTGCTGATGATCGACCGCAACCCGGTATCCGATCCCACCCGCCCCCCGCGCGCGCGGTTCTGGACGGTGCGACAGATCATCGAGGACCCCGAAGCCAACCGCGACTTCGCGATCGTGGCGACGGTCGACCTCGCCGCCTCGGACGCCGCCGGAGAGCCCGTGATCCGCACGATCTCCTTCGGATCGGCTGGCCTGGGCGACTACTGCGCGACACCGTGATCGGTGGTCCGAACCAGCTGGGTGCAACCAGGACTCGATCAGCACACGCCGCTCACGGATCGGAACTATGGATCGGCTGATCGGCCACGCGATCGAGCGTAACTCGCGTGAGCACCTATCGATCAGGCTGCCGTCATACGCATCCTCGCCGAACTGCTTGAGATCGCTCCGGACAGCGGCCAGCAAACCCGCGCGGAGCGTCGGCAGGTCGCCGGCTTCCTCGTGGGCTTTGGCCAGCGCATTGCCGACGTACTGAAGCCCGGTGCCCCCGGTACGTTCTCTGGTCTGCCGTCGAGTGACCGGACGATCGCGGTGATGCTGCACACTCAGCTCCGCGAGGAGCGGCAGTTCAACGTCGTGCTACCGATCTTGGCTGCGGCAGGTGCGCGACACCGGGATCGCGGGGAGCCGTGGCTCGTGCTCGTCGCGGTAGTGGAGGCGTTGCTGAAGCTGCCGGCGGACTTCAGCCAGGTCGATCGGCGTCGGTTGTCCTGGTATGGGCAGCAGCTGTTCTCGCTCTGGCTTGAACCGCCTGAGGTCGCGATGCTGATCCATGCGCGCTGGATCCGAGCCGCCGATGAACAGCAGCTCAAGGCATGGTGGGAACTCGTCCCCGATCGCCGTCCGCTGCTCAGCGCCGCTGACCTCGCCGACTTGCTGCGCGGCATGCCGCGAGCGATATCGCCCTGAACACCGTCTGTCGCTCGTCACACGGACGGTCATGGCCCTGGGGCGGCGCCTCCTCGTCCACGACCCTAGCGGCGCTCGCAAGGTCAAACAGGTACGTCGCACCCGACTGCTCGAATTCGTGCAGCGCCGACTCTTGGTGCTCGACGGCGTAGCGATCGCCTAACGCGCTGAGCAACACGGCGCCGATCTCCGCGCCATCCACCGGACGGTCCAGCGCCGCCAGGACGGCCTGGTAATCCAGCGAGAGCCTCGTCATCTTCGCAGCGTAGATCTCTTGACCCGGGTGCCTGGCGAGCGCAGGTTCTCGGTGGCTGAGAACCGCAGCGCCCCGTTCGGGTTCGAGGTTCCGCAGCTGACGTCATCACGCGCTGTCGGCAGCGTCCTCGGGCATCGCGATGCCGTAGTAGATGGTCTTGCGGGGTGTGCCGCTCGACCGCGTCGGACCGACGAGCTGGGTGGCGTGGCGGCGCTCCCAGGATCGAGTGGCGACGGCCATGAACGCCCACGCGGGTGCGATGCCCAGGCCGATGGACGCGAGGTACACGGCTGCGATCGGGTCGACGAACACGAGGCATAGTGCGATCAGGGAGATGACGACCCAGTTTGCGGGGTGGCGCATCTCGGCCAGCATGCCATCGGTGATCGAGTATCGAGGTATCCATCCCCGCGGCAGCGGCTCGGGATCAAGCCTGCGCATGATGCGTAGCCCCAGCAATGATCCGACGACGCCCAACGGGAAAAACACGCCAACTCCGATGATCATCGGGCGCCACAACGCGCCCGGATCGCGTGCGATGCCCGCAGCGACCGCGACTGTGATCGCGGCCACGACGACGGCATGGATAGCCCTCGCGACCATCAATGACACGGTCAGCACAGGTCGCTGATCCACGCCGCGATGCTACTCCCGATGGTTCTGATGACGACGGGGTGTTCTTGCTCGCCGGCGTTGCCGGGATGTAGCGCGATGAATCCGCGCGGCGGCGGCGGTCTTCAAGACCAACCACACCGCAGACAGCGGCTTCATCCACGAGGGGAGCGACCACCATGGCTCGCAGCAACGACAGCAGCACCGACGGCTACGTCGACATCTACCTCCTGCCGATCCCCGAGCGCAACGTCGCCGCCTACCGGGAGCAGGCCATGCTCTTCGGCCAGGTCGCCCGCGAGTACGGCGCGCTGCGCTACCGCGAGTTTCGCGGCGACGACCTCGACACGTTCAAGGTCGGCGACGGCGATCTGCTGACCGCCGCCGTGGTCGACTTCAGGTCGCGCGCGCACCGCGACGAGGTCATGGCCAAGGTCATGTGCGACGCCCGTGTCGAGCAGCTCGCCGAGGCACGGCCGCTGGCCGACATGACCCGGATGAGCTACGGCGGATTCGAGACGTTCGTCAGCGCGTGAGCGTCATGGCGCGGCGCGCGCGCGGAAGTAGTCCCAGAACGTGCGCGCGCTGCCACCCCTCTCCAGCAGCGCGACCGCCTGGTATCTGACGCCGACGTGCAGCGGCCGCGAGACCCGCGGGTTCACCCGAAGCTGCGTTCCGTCGACCTGTGCGGTCGAGCGGGCATGGCGCACGCTGCCGGAAACGATGACGACCGTGAGCCGGCCGGCGAGCCGCCGCGCGCCGGTGATCGTGCAGTCGACCGCATCGCGGGCTCGGCTGCGGGCTTCCGCGCGGCAGCTGATGCGCAGGGTCGAGCACTCGCCCCAGTACTCGATCGGCCGGCCGGGTCGGGTGACGTTGATGAAGTAGCGCTCCGATCGCACGACGTTGCGCCCCAGCTCGTCGGCGCTGACCGTGAGGTGAAACGGAAGCGGACGCTTCCCGGAGCCCACCTCGAGCGCCATCGGGTCCTCGATCGGCGGCGTGTTGCGCAGCAGCCCGCGCTGCCCCTGGTCGACCGGGACGCAGACGACCTTGGACTGTCCGGGGGCGATCCCCGCCTCGGCCGTGTCCGCCGTCCCGACCGGTCGTACCCGCGAGCGAAACGTGATCGGCTTCGGCAGCGCCGCGGGGCCAAGCCGGTAGCGGTTGCGGCTCGAGAGCCGCAGGAAGCCGCGGCACGGTCGCTTGGCGGCGTCCGGGCAGTGCAGCTTCACCGGCACGGCATCGCCCGCGAGGTCCGGGCGCTGCACGCTCGCGCCGGGCGCGTGCACCACCTCGATCTGCGTCCGGCAGAGATCGCCGACCTCGCGCCACGAGTAGCGCTCGCCGTTGCACCACCAGTCGAAGGGGGTGATCGCGTAGCGGTTGCCGCCAAACGCACGACTCAGGATCGAGGGGCTCGGCGCACGTTCGCGCGGCGGACCGAGGGTGACGTCGCGCACGGTGCTGCGCGGGATCGCCTTGATCTCGTCGCCGACCCCGACGAACACCTCGTCGCTGTCGGAGCTGATCCAGACACCGTTGATCGCCTGCGCGCGGTCCTGCAATCTGACCGTCGAGTCGAGCAGCTGAACCGGCTGGTCGAACTGCCGGCCGAGCGACACGACGGCCGCCACGGCGACGATGAGCATCGTCGCGACCAGCGGCGACGCCGGCCGCAGCTCGCGACGCTGCAGCGGCAGCAGCGGCCGCACCCGCGCCAGCCGCTCGCGCAACCGGCTCGACGCCGCGGCCAGCCGTTCGCGTGCCTCGCCGGCCCGCTTGGCCGGCGCGTCGCGATCGGGCGCGCGACGCGCGGTGTCGTCGCGACGTGGCGGCTGGCGCGCCGGCTCGACGCCCGCCGGACGGCGCTCGTAGCGCAGGTAGCCGAGGACGAGCACCGCGGCCAGGACCCATGTCGCGGATGCGAACGAGAACGGCAGCATCAGCGCGAACGCGAGCGCCAGGATCGCGAGCGTGACCTTGAGCACGGTGCGCGCCCGCTTGGGCAACCCGACGGACCGGCGACTGCGTCGATGCATGACCACCCAGGCGAGGGCCCCCGTGAGCGCGGCCGGCAGCACCATGAGGCGCAACCCGATGACGAGCAGTTGCTGGCGCTCCATGAGCGCCACGGCCTGATCGGCGGGCAGGCCCGCCTTGCGAAACCGCAGCCACATCACGATGCCTCCGATGACGTAGACGACGGTGGCGGTGCCGGCCGCTGCGCCCACCGCCTGCAGGATGTCGCCCTTCGAAAAGCGCGGCCCGCGGGTGCTGTCGCCGACAGGGGTGTCGCTGGCGCCGGGCGGGCGCTGCTCCTCACCTGGGGTCGCTGGTGCGTTCACCCCTGATTTCACCTTCCTGGCTCAGGTCTCGATCGGGCCGACGGCGCGCATGTGAACCTACGCCGAATGCAGGGTTCCTGCACGCGGGGCGAGCTGCAACTCGACGACGTAGCGCAGCGTGACCGGGCCGCCGGCGGCCAGCGCGCGCACGTCGGCGAGCAGCGCCGCGCGCTCGTCCTCGCCCATCCCGGCCACGAAGCTGATCGAGCCGATCCGGTCGGCGAGCCCGTCGGCGTCGACGACCTGCTCGTTGGCGAACGTCGCCTCGTGCAGCGGGCCGAACAGCGGGCTGGCCTCGATCGCCGCGCGCCAGGCATTGTCGCGGTGAGCGGGCACGCCGCCGCGGTGCGGCTCGAGCAGCGCGGTGAGCCGGCGCTGCAGGTCGTCGCGCAGGTCGCGCCGGTTCCACAGCAGCGCGAGCACGCCGCCGGGACGCAGCACGCGGTGGATCTCGGCCAGTGCCCGCGGGCCGTCGAACCAGTGAAAGGCCTGCGCGACGGTCACCGCATCGGCGCTCGCATCGGGCAGCCCGGTCGCCTCCGCGACGCCGTCGACGGCACGCGCCGGCGGGTCGATCAGCGCGCGCATCTCGGCCACCGGCTCGACCGCCACGACCTCGCAGCCGCGCGCGACGAGCAGCCGGGTGAGCTTGCCGGTGCCCGCCGCGAGATCGACGACCCGGCGGCCCGGCAGCGCGGCGACGAGCCGGTCGGCCGCGGCGGCGGGGTAGCCCGGGCGGCCGCGCTCGTAGGCCGCCGCACTGCGGCCGAACCCGTCGGCGGCGGCGGGATGGATCGTCACACCGGCATGACGCCGTGGCGCTTCCACGGCCGCTGCACGCGCTTGCCGGCCGCCATCTCCAGCGCGCCGATGATCGCCGGGCGCGTCTCGCGCGGGTCGATGACGTCGTCGATCATCGCGTTGCGCGCCGCGACGTAGACGTCGATCAGCCCGCGGTAGGCGGCGATGAGCTCGGCCTTCTTGGCCGCCGGGTCGTCCGCCGCCTCGACCTCCTTGCGGAAGATGATCTCGACCGCGCCCTCGGCGCCCATCACGCTGATCTCGGCCGTCGGCCACGCGACGAGCAGGTCGGGCTCGTAGGCGCGGCCGTTCATGACGTAGTAGCCCGCGCCGTAGGCCTTGCGGATCACGACCGTGACCTTCGGCACCGTCGCGGCGGCGACGGCGTGCAGCATCTTCGCGCCGTGGCGGATGATCCCCGCCGCCTCGACCTTCGTGCCGACCATGAAGCCGGGCACGTCGACGAGGAAGACGAGCGGGATCGCGAACGCGTCGCACAGCGAGACGAAGCGGGCCGCCTTGTCGGCCGCGTCGTTGTCGAGGATCCCGCCGAGGTGGCGCGGCTGGCTGGCCACGATCCCCACCGGGCGGCCGCCCATCCGCGCCAGGCACGTGATGATCGAGCGCGCGAACTGCGGCTTGAGGTCGAACCAGTCGCCGTCGTCGACGACGCGGCGGACGACGTCGTACATGTCGTAGGGCTGGCGGTTGGAGGCCGGCAGGACGTCGAGCAGCTCCTCGTCGCGGCGGTCGACGGGGTCGCCGACCGCCCGCACCGGCGGCTCCTGCTCGCAGTGCGACGGAAAGAAGCTCAGGTAGCGCTTGATCTGCGCGATGCACTCCTCGTCGTCGGCGACCTCGAGATCGCCGACGCCGGACACGCGGCAGTGCACGCGCGAGCCGCCCAGCTCTTCCTGCGTGACGTCCTCGCCGACCGCGGCGCGCACGAGGTGCGGCCCGGCCAGCGCCATCGACCCGCGCCCCTTGACCATCGGCACGAAGTCCGCCAGGCCGGGGATGTATGCCGTGCCCGCCGCGCACGGCCCCATGAGCGCGGCGACCTGCGGGATCACGCCGCTGGCCAGCACCTCCTCGCGAAACAGGTCGCCGGTGCCGGCGAACAGCGAGCCGACGGCCTCCTGGATCCGCGCGCCGGCGCTGTCGAGCAGCCAGACGAACGGCATCCGCTTCGTCAGGGCCAGGGAGCGCAGCCGTGTCACCTTGTGCTCGCCGGTCGTCCCCATCGAGCCGGCCATGACGGTGAAGTCGTACGCGCAGACCGCGACGTGGCGACCGTCGACGAGGCCGTAGCCGGTGATGACGCCGTCGGCCGGCGCCTCGCGGCCCTCCAGCCCGCGGACGGAGTGGTGCACGCCGGCGTGGATGCCCAGCTCGGTGAACGTGCCGGGGTCCACCAGCCGCTCGATGCGCTCGCGCGCGGTGAGCTTGCCGGCCGCGTGCTGGCGCCCGATGCGCTCGGCGCCGCCGCCCAGGCGGGCCGCGGCGCGCCGCTCGCGCAGGTCGTCGGCCAGCGGGCGCAGGATCGGGTCGGGTGCGGAGCCGGTGCTCATCAGGTTCGGACGCTACGCCAGCAGCGGCGCGATCGCGTCGGCCGCGACCTGCGCGTAGCCCGGCGCCGCCGACGTGATCTCGACGCCGACCAGCGTCGCCTCGTCGGCGATGTAGGCGAGGAGCTCGACGAGCGCGGCCGGCGGCAGCCCCAGCGGCGCCGGGAAGCTCGCGGGATGAAACTCCGGGTCGAGCACGTCGAGGTCGATGTGCACGAAGAGCTCCATGCCCCGCAGCTGGGCGGGCTCGCCGAGGCGGTGCACGCCGTTGCGGTCGAGCGCCACGCGCTCGGGACCGTCGACGTCGCGCACGCCGAACATGATCACGCGCGCCGGGTCCAGGCCCGCGCCGAAGCCGGTGTCCCACAGCCCGCAGGCGCCCGCCAGGCACATGCCGCCGAGGTAGCCGCTGGGGCTCGTCTGCGGCGTGTTGAAGTCCGCGTGCGCGTCGAGCCACAGCACGCGGGCCTCGGGAAACCGCCCCACGACGACCGGCAGCGTCGCCACGCAGACCGAGCAGTCGCCGGCGAGCAGGATCGGCACGCGGCCGGCCTCGAGCGCGTCGTCGATCTGGCCGCCGGCCTCGAGCAGGCAGCCGTGCCCGTCGCGCAGGTCGTCGCTGTGGTCGCCCGTGCGCGGCTCGCCCGGCGAGCCGATGATCCGCGCCCCGAGCAGCTCGGCCAGCTCGCGCGTCCCCGCCGCGGCCTGCCGGCCGCGGTCCGACGTCCGGCACAGCAGCGCGACTATCTGCCTTTCCACCGCGGTTCCCGGCGCTCGAGGAACGCCGTGATCCCCTCCTGCGCATCCTCCGCCGTCTGCGCCAGCACGAGCTGCGCCTGCCCGTACGCGAGCGCCTCGCGCAACGCCATGTCCTGCTGCGCAAACAGCGCGTCCTTGCCGAGCTTGAGCAGCAGCGGCGACTTCGCCGCGAGCTGCGCGGCCCAGTCGGTGACCGCCGCGTCGAACCCGTCGGCCGCGACGACCCGGTTGACGATCCCCAGCCGCAGGGCCTCCGCCGCGTCGATGCGCTGCCCGAGCAGCAGCAGCTCGGTCATCTTCTTGCGCCCGACGTTGCGGCCGATCAGCACGGCGATCATGAACGCAAACAGGCCGACGTTGATCTCGGGGGTCCCGAACGTCGCCCGCTCGCCGGCGATGACCAGGTCGCACGCGAGCGCCAGGCCGAGCGCGCCCGCCAGCACGTGCCCGCGCGCGGCGCAGATGACCGGCTTGCCGAGCGTGCCGATGAGCTCGAACAGGCGCGGAAAGCGGCCGTTGGCGGCGTGGCGCTCGGCGATCGTCATCTCGGCCTTGAAGCCGGCCAGATCGCCGCCGCTGGAGAAGACCGTCTCGTGCGTGGAGGCGATGACCACGACGCGCACGGCGTCGTCGTCGCGGGCGGCCGCGAGCGCGTCGAGCAGCTCGTCGAGCAGCGGGTCCGACAGCGCGTTGCGCGTCTCGGGCTGGTCGAGCGCGATCGTGGCGACCGCGTCGGCGACCTCGTAGCGCAGCGTCTCGTACGGCACGGGCGCAATCTACCCGCCCCGCCCGAGCGGTTCCCCCGGCCCGGCGCGCGCGGTACGGTCAGCCCATGGCGACGACCGGCGACGTCCGCAAGCCCGACCACGGCGCGCGCCGCGGGCACTTCATCTTCACCGAGGAGCACGAGGCGCTGCGCGAGTCGATCCGCGCGTTCGTGATCAAGGAGCTCGCGCCGCACGCCGAGGAGTGGGAGGAGACGACCTTCCCCGACTGGGTGTTCCGGCGCATGGGCGAGCTCGGCTTCCTCGGCCTCGACAAGCCCGAGCGCTACGGCGGCCAGGGCGGCGACCCCTTCACGAGCATCGTGCTGGCCGAGGAGCTCGCGCGCGCCCGCTCGGGCGGGATGGCGATGGGCGTCGCGGTCCACACCGACATGACGATGCCGCCGATCCTCGCGTTCGGCACCGAGGAGCAGAAGCAGGAGTGGCTCGTGCCCGCGATCGCCGGCACGAAGATCCTCTGCCTGGGGATCACCGAGCCCGACGCGGGGTCCGACGTCGCGGCGATCAAGACCCGCGCGGTGGCGGCCGACGACGGCTCGGGCGAGTACGTCATCAACGGCTCGAAGACGTACATCACCAACGGCCATCGCGCGGACGCGATCGTGCTCGTCACGAAGACCGATCCCGAAGCGGGACACGACGGCTTCACGCTGTTCCTCGTCCCGATGGACCTGCCCGGCGTCATCCGCGAGCAGCGCCTGGA
Organism: Solirubrobacteraceae bacterium; assembly: GCA_030681525.1. Taxonomy (GTDB): domain Bacteria; phylum Actinomycetota; class Thermoleophilia; order Solirubrobacterales; family Solirubrobacteraceae; genus CADCVQ01. The sequence continues at coordinate 13,486 of JAUXSD010000066.1, read as the reverse complement.
GAAGCTCGGCATGCACGCCTCGGACACGGCGCTGCTGGCCTTCGACGACGTCCGCGTGCCGGCGAGCGCGGTCCTCGGCGAGGTCGGCCGCGGCTTCTACCACATCATGTGGGAGCTGCAGGGCGAGCGGCTGATCGGCGCGGCGGGGGCCGTCGCGGCGGCGCAGGACGTCTTCGAGCGCACGCTCTCCTACGCGCTGGAGCGCAAGGCCTTCGGCCGCCCGATCGGCCACTTCCAGGTCACCCGCCACAAGTTCGCCGAGATGGCGACGAAGATCGAGTCCGCTCGGCAGATGGTCTACACGACGGCCTGGCGCCACGCCAACGGCGAGTACCCCGTGCGCGAGATCTCGATGGCCAAGCTGCACGCGTCGCGGATCGCCGTCGAGGTCGCCGACGAGTGCATCCAGATCCATGGCGGCGCGGGCTACATGAAGGAGTACGGCATCGAGCGCGTCTGGCGCGACCTGCGCCTCAACCGGATCGGCGCGGGCACCGACGAGGTCATGCTCGACGTGATCGGGCGCAGCTACGGGCTCTGATCGCCGGGCTTCGTCGCGGGCGTCAGCTTGCCGCCGGAGAGCACCCGCCGGGTGAGACCCGGCAGGACGATCCGCGCCACCGCGCCGAGCCAGTACGCGCGCGGGACGTAGCGCTCGGCGCGGCCGCCCGGGCCGGCGTCGAGGATCGCGTCGGCGACCTTCTCCGGCGTGGAGACGAGCCAGCGCGTCTTCCGGTTGCCGACGAGCTCCTTCTGGGGGAAGCCCTCGGTCGCGACGAAGCCCGGCAGCACGAGGCCGACGTGCACGCCGTGGCGCGCCTCTTCGAGGTGCAGCGAGTCCGTCCAGCCGGCGAACGCGAACTTCGCCGCCGAGTAGGCGCCCGTGCCGCCGCGGCCGACGCGGCCGGCGGTGCTCGCGACGTTGACGATCGCGCTCGGGGCGGACGCGCGCAACAGGGGCAGGAGCGCCTCGGTGACCCGCACCTGGGCGTCGAAGTTCAGCGCCATGTGGCGGCGCACGTTCTCCCAGCCGCCCGTGGCGAACGAGGCGCGCCAGGCGGCGCCGGCGTTGTTGACGAGCAGGTCCACGCGGCCGTGCTCCTGCTCGACGTGCGCGGCGATGCGGGCCGGCGCCGCCTCGTCGGTGACGTCTGTCGCGACGATGCTGGCGCGCACGTTCGCCGCCGCTCCCAACTCGTCCGCCAGCGCACGCAGGCGCTCCTCGCGGCGCGCCACGAGCACGAGCCCGACGTCGCCCGGCTCGCGCGCGAGCCGGCGCGCGGTGGCCTCGCCGATCCCGCTCGAGGCGCCGGTGATGACCGCGATCACGTGGTGCAGGCTACGGGCTGGGGCGCCGGACCCGGCGACGCCTGGCGCAATCTAGGCTGAGCGGATGCCGGAGCTGCCCGAGGCCGAACGCGCGCGTGTGACGCTGGAGTCCGCGCTCGGCCGGCGGATCGCCGCCGTCGACGACACCGACACGTACGTCTGCCGGCCGCATCCGCCGGGCGAGATCGCGTCGGCCCTCGTCGGCCACACGTTCGCCGGCGCCCACCGGCGCGGCAAGTTCCTGTGGCTCGTCACCGAGGACGGGCCGACGCTCGGGCTGCACCTCGGGATGGCCGGCCACATCGCGCTCGAGGCGCCGGCCGAGAAGCCGCTGTGGGATCGCTTCACCGTGCGGTTCGAGGACGGCGGCCGCTTCGCGCTGCGCGACCGCCGCCGGCTCGGCCGGGCGGTGCTCAACCCGGACCTCGGCCACGTCGGGCCGGATGCGGCGACCGTCGGCCGCGACGCGTTCCGGCGGCTCGTCGGCGCGGGCCACACCGCCATCAAGGCACGCCTGCTCGATCAGGGCGCGATCGCGGGCGTCGGCAACCTGCTCGCCGACCAGGTCCTGTGGCAGGCCCGGATCGCCCCGCGGCGCCCGACCTCAGAGCTGTCGACCGAGGAGCTCGACCTGCTGCGCCGCCAGCTGCGCGCCGCGGTGCGCTCGGCGATCCGCCAGGGGGGCGTGCACACCGGCAGCTTCATCCCGGCGCGCGAGCGCGAGGGCGCGTGCCCGCGCTGCGGCCATCCACTCGAGCGCGCGACGATCGGTGGCCGGACGACGTACTGGTGCCCGGTCTGCCAGGGCTAGGGGAATGACCGACTGGTCAGTCAGCCAGCCGCTATCGTGCCCGCCGCACACCCGGACAAGGAGCGCATGGCAATGGGAGTTCTGGACGACAAGGTCGCGATCGTCACCGGCTCGGCGCGGGGCATCGGCCGCGCGACCGCGGAGCTGCTCTCCGAGCACGGCGCGAAGGTCCTGATCAACGACCTCGACGGCGACGTCGCCGAGCAGACCGCGTCGGAGATCGCCGGTGAGACCGTCGTCTACGGCGGCGACCTGACCGCGACCGGCGCCTGCGACGAGCTCGTCGGGACGGCGATCGACGCCTGGGGCAAGATCGACATCATCGTCAACAACGCCGGCTACACGATCGACGGTGCGATCCACAAGCTCACCGACGACCAGTTCCAGCGGATGCTCGACATCCACACGGTCGTGCCCTTCCGCGTCATCCGCGCGGCCGCGCCGCATCTGCGCGAGCCGGCCAAGAAGGAGCGCCAGGACGGCGTCGAGGTGTTTCGCAAGATCGTCAACGTCTCCTCGATCTCCGGCACGATGGGCAACGCCGGCCAGGCCAACTACGCCGCCGGCAAGGCCGCCGTCGTCGGCATGACGAAGACCCTGGCCAAGGAGTGGGGCCAGTTCAAGATCAACTGCAACGCGGTCGCGTTCGGCTTCATCGACACCCGCCTCACCGCGCCGAAGGTCGACGACAACACGATGCAGATCGGCGGCGAGACCGTCCAGCTCGGCATCCCCGAGCAGATGCGCGCGATGGCCAACTACGTCATCCCGCTCGGCCGCCCCGGCACGCCCGAGGAGGCCGCCGGCGGCGTCTTCTTCCTCTGCTCGCCGTGGTCGAACTACGTGCACGGCCAGGTCCTGAACGTCACCGGCGGGCAGTTCACCGGGATGACGACGTAGCCCGCCCGGCCGGGCCGGGCTGACTCACCGACCGCAGCGCGGGCGATACGGTGCGGGCATGCCGAGCGGCGAGCAGCTCGAGCGAGGGCGTGCGCTGTGCGCCCAGGGTGCCTGGGCGGATGCCCATGCCGCGCTCACCGCCGCGGAGCAGGCGAACTCGCTGGACGCCGAGGACCTGCGCCTGCTCGCCACCGCCGCCTACATGCTCGGACGCGACGCGGAGTACGTCGAGACGCTCGGCCGCGCACACCAGGCACAGCTCGACGGCGACGAGATCGACCAAGCGGCGCGCACCGCGTTCTGGCTGGGGATGCACTTCGTGACGACCGGCGACGTGGGCCGCGGCAGTGGCTGGATCGGGCGCGCACAGCGGCTCGTCGAGCACCTCGGCGAGGACTGTGTCGAGCGCGGCTACCTGCTTCTTCCGCTCGCCTTCCGGCGCGAGGCGGCCGGCGAGCTCGCCGCGGCCGCCGAGACGGCGGGGCAGGCGGTGGCGCTCGCCGATCGCCACGGCGACCAGGATCTCTTCGCGCTCGCGGCGCACACGCAGGGCCACCTGCTCGTGCTCGACGGCCGCGTCACCGAAGGGCTCGCGTTGTTCGACGAGGCGATGCTGTCGGTCACGACCGGCCGGCTGTCACCGATCGCCCGCGGGATCGTCTACTGCGGCGTCATCCTCGGCTGCCAGGCCGCCTACGAGATGCGCCGCGCGCAGGAGTGGACGGAGGAGCTTGCGCGCTGGTGCGAGCGCCAGCCGGACATGGTGGCCTTCAGCGGGCGCTGCCACGTGCACCGGGCCGAGATCATGCAGCTGCGCGGCGCCTGGTCGGATGCGCTCGAGGAGGCGCGCTACGCCGAGCGTCGCGCCGAGCGCGGCAACCAGCCCAAGGCGCTCGCCGAGGCGCACTACGTCCAGGGCGAGGTGCATCGCCTGCGCGGAGAGTCGGGCACCGCCGAGCGGTGCTACCGCGCGGCAGCCGAGCTGGGGCGCGATCCGCAACCCGGCGTCGCGCTCCTGCGGCTCGCCGACGGCGACATCGGCGCGGCGGCGGCGGCCATCGACCGTGCGCTGGCGGAGACGCGCAACGCCGGCGCCCGCGGGCGGTTGCTGCCGGCCTGCGCCGAGATCATGCTCGCCGCCGGAGACGTCGCGCGCGCCCGCAGCGCCTGCGAGGAGCTGTCGCAGATCGCCGCGAGCCGTGGCGCCGGCATGCTCGAAGCGGTGGCCGCGCAGAGCCGGGGAGCGGTCGACCTGGCGGGCGGCGATGCGCAGGGTGCGCTCGTGGCGCTGCGGCACGCGTGGCGCGCGTGGGCGGAGGCGGCCGTGCCCTACGAGGCGGCGCGCACCCGCGAGCTCGTGGGCCTCGCGTGCCGAGCCGTCGGCGACGAGGACAGCGCCCGGTCCGAGCTCGCGGCGGCGCGGCGCGTGTTCGGGGAGCTCGGCGCGGCGTACGACGTCACGCGGATCAACGCGCACGACGTGCCCGGCACGGGCGCGCCCATGCCCGACGGGCTCACCGCGCGTGAGCTCGAGGTCCTGCGGCTCGTCGCGGAGGGGCGCACGAACCGGGCGATCGCCGAAGCGCTCGTGCTCAGCGAGCGGACCGTCGAGCGCCACGTGAGCAACATCTTCGCGAAGCTGCGCGTGTCCTCGCGCGCGGCCGCGACCGCCTACGCCTACGAGCACCGGCTGCTCTGATCGTGCGCGACTGGGTGAAATCACCCAGTCCGGCCGGTCCGCAGGTTGCGTGGTGCCCCCGATGCGCACAACGCTCGCCGGGCCGATGCTTGCCCGAGTCCAATCGACGCAGGAGGCAGGCCATGAGCGAGCACTTCGAGACCATCGTCATCGGCGCCGGGCAGGCGGGCCTGTCCGTCGGCTACCACCTCGCGCAGCGCGACCGGCCGTTCGTGATCCTCGAGGCCGCCGAGCGGGTCGGCGACAACTGGCGCCGGCGCTTCGACTCGCTGCGCCTGTTCACCCCCGCGCGCTACGACGCGCTGCCCGGTTACCCGCTGCCGCTCGACGGCTGGACGTTTCCGACGAAGGACGAGCTCGCCGACTACCTCGAGTCCTACGCGCGGCGCTTCGAGCTGCCGGTCGTCACCGGCGTCGCCGTCGACAGCCTGAGCCACGACGGCGAACGCTACGTCGTGCGCGCCGGGCCGCACCGCTTCGAGGCCGACAACGTCGTCGTGGCGTCGGGCACGTTCAACGACCCGATCGTGCCCGAGTTCGCCGGCCGGCTCGACCCCGCGATCCTGCAGCTGCACTCCGACGAGTACCGCAATCCGGCGCAGCTGCGCAGCGGGCCGGTGCTCGTCGTCGGCTGCAGCCACTCGGGCGCCGACATCGCCCTCGAGCTCGCGCCGCACCACCCGACCGTGCTGTCCGGCCGGGTGCATGCCGAGCTTCCGTTCGCGCTCGAGGGCCGCGTGGCGCGGGCCGTGATGCCGCTCATCTGGTTCATGTGGAACCGGGTGCTGACGATGAACACGCCGATCGGCCGCCGCGTGCGCCCGAAGATCCGAGCCGGCGGCGGGCCGCTGCTGCGCGTCAAGCGCGCGCACCTCGCGGCGGCCGGCGTGGAGCGCACCGATGCCCGCGTCGCCGGCGTCCGCGACGGCCGGCCGCTGCTCGACGACGGGCGCGTCCTCGACGTCGCGAACGTCATCTGGTGCACCGGCTTCGGCAAGGACGTCTCCTGGATCGAGCTGCCCGTCAACGGTGAGGACGGCTGGCCCGAGCAGGAGCGCGGCGTGGTCGCGGCGCAGCCTGGTCTGTACTTCCTCGGGCTGCCGTTCCTGCACGCGTTCGCGTCGATGCTCGTGGGCGGCGCCGGCCGCGACGCGCAGCGCGTCGCGGCGCACATCGCCAAGCGCGCGGCGCAGGGCGCCGATCAGCGCGCGACGGACGCCGCGAGCGAGCCCCGGTCGCTCGTCGCCTGAGGCGCGGGTGGTCCGCGTCGCGATGTCTGCACCCCGTGGAGGCGATGCACGAGGATCGGCGTGGCCGACCGGGACCGCGATGGCCACGAGGACATCGTCGTGCGCCACGACGCATCCGGCGACGGCTGGCTGTATCCCGGCGAAAGCCGCCGCGGCTACGCGAGCACCCCGCGCGTGAAGATCGGCAACGGCTGGTAGGGCCGGGGCCCACCAGCGGCGGTCGCCTCACCGAGGCGACCGCCGCCCTCGCGCGCAAGCGCGGCCAGCGCATATCGTCCGCACGTGGGATTTCTGGCGAAGCTGCTGCTCGGCAGCGGGACGCTCACGCCCGAGCTGCGCGCGGCGCTGGAGGCCGAGGGCCTCGTCCGCCTCGAGGAGGGCCTGACCGGCAGCGTGCGGTACACGCGCTTCCGCGCCCCCGGCCGCTACCACGACGGCAAGATCACCGGGGTGCGGGTCGGGCTCGGGATCAGCCGGGAGCGGCTCGTGGTCTTCTCGCACTCCGGGCGCGCGAAGCTCGTCGACACGCGCTTCGCCGATCCGCGCGCGAGCATGCTCGCCGTCGACCTCGACCGCGAGGACCGGCTCGCGATCGCCGTCGACTACGACCGCGGTGACGTGCCGAAGGTCTCCGGCCAGCTCACGATCATGGCCCGCACGCCCGACGCGGCGGCCGTCGTCGAGGAACTGCGCGCTCGCCTCGAGGACGGCCGCCGCGGGAACGCGGAGGGCTGAGTGAGGGCTGGGCGGCGCTTCAGACGCAGACCATGGCGCCACGCCGTCGAGGAAGGGCAGCGAGACGAGCCCCGCCCACGCGGTCGGCAGCGCGAAGTAGGCGACGATGCGGGGGCCGAGGCGAGCAAGGCCGCGCCGAACGCGACGCCGGCTCCTTGGGTCGTCTGGCTTGTGGCACCAGCTTCTCGGCGCGGACCCGTCCGGAACATGGGGCGGCCCGGTGTCTGCGGTGCGGCCCTCCGCGGTCGCGGGGGTGTTCACCGCGGCAAGGACTACGGCTACCCCTCCCCACAACCCGCCCGCAATGGCTCACGATGGTCCCATGCCCCAGAGCGTTCTCATCGTCGACGACCACGAGCCGTTTCGCCGCGTCGTCGGCGAGCTGCTGCGCGACAGCGGACACCGCATCGTCGGCGAGGCGGCGACCGGCACCCAGGGACTCGAGGCCGCCGCCCGCCTGCGCCCGCAGGCCGTGCTGCTCGACGTCGGCCTGCCCGACATGGACGGCTTCGCCGTCGCCACGGGCATGACGTCCGGCGGCGACGGGCCGGCGATCGTGCTGACCTCGGCCGATCCCGAGCCGGACTACGAGGCGCTGGCCGTGCGCGCCGGCGCACGCCGCTTCGTCGCCAAGGCGGACCTCGCGACGCTGGCGCTGCACGACCTCTGGCGCTGACCGTCGGCGCGAGTACCGTTGCCGGCATGCAACCGGTCCCTCTGCGCGTGGTCATCGCCGAGGACCAGGCACTCCTGCGTGAGGGGATCGTGCGCCTGCTCGGCGAGGCCGGCTTCGATGTCGTCGGCCAGGCCGCGGACGCCGAGGATCTCGTCCGCAAGGTCGCCGCGCACCGTCCCGACGTGGCGATCGTCGACATCCAGATGCCGCCGACGAACACCGACGACGGCCTGCGGGCGGCGATGCACGTCCGCGCCACCCAGCCCGAGGTCGGCGTGCTCGTCCTGTCGCAGTTCGTCGAGGAGGCCTACGTGCTGGACCTCATCGGCGACGACGCGGCCGGCGTCGGATACCTGCTCAAGGACCGCGTCGCCGACGTCGCGACCTTCACCGACGCGATCCTGCGGGTCAGCCGCGGCGGCTCGGCGCTCGACCCGGAGGTCGTCGCGCAGATGCTCGGCCGCCCGCGCCGCCGGGACCCGCTGGAGAGCCTGTCGCCGCGCGAGCGCGAGGTCCTGACGCTCATGGCCGAGGGCCGGACGAACCGGGCGATCGCCGACGACCTCGTCATCAGCGTCCATGCCGTCGAGAAGCACGTCACGAGCATCTTCTCCAAGCTCGGCCTCCCGCCGACGGCCGAGGACCACCGGCGCGTGCTCGCCGTGCTGACGTTCATGCGGGCCTGAGCTGGGGGGCCGCCTCCGCTTCCGGCGTGGGGCCGGATTCGGGCTCGGCCCGCGGCGGCGGCGGGTCCAGCGGGATCTCGGCGCGCACGAGCGTCCCCTCCCCCGGCGGGCTGATGATCTCCAGGCGCCCGTCGAGCGCCGCGACCCGGTCGGCCAGCCCGCCGAGCCCGGAGTCGACGCCGCCCCGCGCCCCGCCGATCCCATCGTCGGCAACCTCGAGCAGGAGGTGAGCGGCCGCGCGGACGACGCGGACCGACGCGTACGTCGCCTCGGCGTACTTTGCGACGTTCGTCAGCGCCTCGCACACGACGAAGTAGGCGGCCGACTCGACCGCGGCCGGCAGGCGCCCGTCGTGGACCTCGAGCTCGACGGGCAGCGGTGCGCGCGCGGCCAGTGACGCCAGTGCCGCACCGAGGCCGCGGTCGGAGAGGACCGCCGGGTGGATCCCCCGCGCCAGGCTTCGCAGGTCGGCGATCGCCTGGCTCAGCTCGTCGAGCGCGGCCTCGAGCTGGCGGCCGGCGGCGGCCGGGTCGGCGTCGATCGCGCCGTGCGCGCCGCGCAGCCGCAGCGCGAGCGTGACGAGGCGCTGCTGCGCGCCGTCGTGCAGGTCGCGCTGGATGCGCCGGCGGGCGGCGTCGGCGGCGTTGACGATCCGGGCGCGCGACGCGCGCAGCTCGGCCATCCGCGCCCGCTCGGCCTCCTGCCCGCGCAGGACCTCCTCGGCGCGCCGGCGGTCGGTGATGTCGAAGATGACGCCGTCCAGCCAGCTGCGCCCGTCCTCCCCGCGCACGAGCCGGCCGCGCTCGAGCACCCAGCGCGGCGCGCCGTCCGCGCGCACGACGCGGTACTCGAGCGCGAACGGGCGACCCTCCGCCACCGCCGCGTCGACGGCGCGCTCGACCTCCGCGCGATCCTCGGGATGGATGATGCTCGCGAACGTGCGGCACGCGTTCTGGACGAAGTCCGACGGCGGATAGCCGGTGATGCTCTCGATGGCGTCGCTGATGACCTCCATCGTGTAGTCAGCGTCGTGTGCGCAGCGGTAGATCGCGCCGGGGACGTTCGCCACGAGCGCCTGCAGCCGCGTCTGGTCGGCGCGCAGGGCCATCGCGCGCAGCCCGGCGCGGACGCGCGCCAGCAGCTCGGCCCCCTCGAACGGCACGGTCAGGCACTCGGCGCCGGCTGCGAGCGCCTCGGCCACGGGCGCGACGCCGTCGGGAGGCGGTCCGACGAGGATGAACTGCGGCGCGGCGAGCGAGGGATGCTCGCGGACCGCGCGGCAGAGCGCCATCCCGTCGCCGTCGGGCAGGTCCCATTCGGCGACGACGAGCGCCACCGGCTCGCGGGCCAGGGCGGCGAGCGCTGCGGCCCCGTCGGCCTCGCGCAGCACGCGGTGCGAGATGCCGTCCAGCGCGGCAGCGGCCTGGCCTGCTCCGTCGCCGGAGCCGACGATCAGGATCGTCCCTCTGGCCATCGGCGCGAGCCTACCGGCTGCGCGACTGGACACGCGAACGTCAGAACGTCGAACTTCCGTTCTGCGGGTTTCCGACAATCGGGTCTGGGAGTAGTCTCCTGGGAGTGCAAGTCGTCAAGCCCGGAGCGGACCGTCGCGTGCCCCGAGGAGTGGTCGGCGGCGCCGAGGTCTCGCAGGTCACGACCGGCGCGACGAACATCTACATGGGCGTCTTCCGCGTGCCGGCCGGCGCGCAGTCGCGGCCGCACTTCCACGCCGACTGCGAGTCGGCGGTGTACATGCTCGGCGGCCGGCTGAACGTGCGCTGGGGCGAGGAGCTCGAGCACGGCGTCACGCTCGAGCCCGGCGACATGGTCTACGTCCCGCCGCGCGAGACCCACCTGCTGGAGAACCCCTCCGAGACCGAGGCCGCGGAGTACGTCGTGGCGCGCGACGCGCCGCAGGAGGACTCCGTCGAAGTTCCCTGGGCGCGCTGAGCGGCTGCTCTGAGCCCGCGGCTCAGGCCACGGCGGCCGGCGCGCTGGGTGCGGTCGCCGCCGCCGCGCTCAGCAGCTCGTCGCGCGACGCCAGCTTGACGCGCGGGCGCCGCTCGTCGCGGCCGCGCTCGCGCTCGAGGCGGTCGATGGCGCGCCAGCCGTCGACCGTGACGATGTCCGCGACGCGCTCGGCGAGCAGCGCGTCGATCTGCTCGCGGTCGGGCTCCGGCGGTGGCACGAGCGCGCCGGTCGCCAGGTCCTCGGCGAGGCAGGAGACCGTCTCCTCGGCGTCGCGTTTGTTCGTCCCCAGGATCCCGGTCGGGCCGCGCTTGATCCAGCCCACGGCGTAGACGCCGTTCAGCGGCGCGCCGTCCGGGGTGTGCACGCGGCCGCGCTCGTTGGGCAGCACGAACGAGCGCTCGTCGAAGGGCACGTCGGGCAACGGCACGGCGCGGTAGCCGACCGAGCGCAGGACCAGCCCGCACGTGATCGTCTCCACCGGCTCGTCGACCGCTCGCGCCCGCAGCGAGCCGTCGTCGGCGCGCACGATCTGGTTGCGGCCGATGTCGACCGACTCGACCCTGCCGTTTCCGCGGATCTGCACCGGTGAGCGCAGGAAGCGCAGCTCGATCCGCCGCGGGGCGTCCTCGCGCGGCGGCCGGGCCGCGAACTCGGTCAGCAGCTCGACGTTCGTGCGGGCCGTGAAGGTCCCCTGGTCGGCCAGCCAGTCCCGCGAGACGGGATCGAGCTCGAGCTCGTCGGCGCGGACGTGGAGGTCGACGCCGTCGAGATGACCCAGCTCGCGCAGCTCGGCGCTGGTGAACGCCGCCTGCGCCGGCCCGCGCCGGCCGAGCACGATGACTTCCTCCACCGCGCTCTCGCGCAGCGCCGCGAGGGCGTGGTCGGCGACGTCGGTGCGCTCCAGCTCGCGCGGGCTCAGCGTCAGCATGCGGATCACGTCGGCGGCGACGTTGCCGTTGCCGATCACGACGACGCGCTTCGCCGACAGGTCGAACTGCAGGTCGCGGTAGTCCGGGTGGCCGTTGTACCAGGCCACGAACTCGGTCGCGGCCCAGCTGCCGGGCAGATCCTCGCCGGCGATCCCGAGCGACTTGTCGGTCTGGGCGCCGGTCGCGTAGATCACGGCGCTGTAGTGGCGCATGAGCTCGGCGTGCGAGATGTCGACGCCGACCTCGACGTTGCCGAGGAAGCGACAGCCGCGCCGCAGCGCCTGGCGCTCGAAGGTGTCGGCCAGGCGCTTGATGTCCTGGTGGTCGGGGGCGACGCCGCCGCGCAGCAGGCCCCAGGGTGTGGGCAGGCGCTCGAACAGGTCGATCTCCACGTCGCCGTGCGAGCGGCGCAGGGAGCTGGCGGCAAACGCGCCGGCCGGTCCGGCGCCGACGATCGCCACTCGAGGTCGCGGGCCGGTCATGGGCGGGCGGTGCGCTCGACCGTGCTCTGCTCGGCGAAGAACCGCCCGTTGAGCTCGCGCGCGTACTCGTGCTTCTCGGGAAGCTCGAACTCCGCGAAGATCGCGTCGACCGGGCACGCCTCGACGCACGCGTCGCAGTCGATGCACTCGGCGGGATCGATGTAGAGCTGCTCCACCGCCTCGAAGTCGGGCGCTCCGATCCGCGGATGGATGCAGTCCACCGGACACACCTCGATGCAGGCGTCGTCCTTGATGCAGCTGCCGACGATCACGTAGGTCATGACCGACAGGCTACATACCCGGGAAACCTGGGTGCCTTTTGCCCCTTGCCAACCGCCGTGGAACGAGACCCCAGGCCCGGAGACCCTCGGGGTGGGCGGCAGCGCCCACGTTTGGATCAGCGCGGAGCGCGGAAAGCTCCTCTCCGTGCAAGTGGGCCACGCGGAACGCGGCCAGTCGCGCAGCGACGCGGCCGGGGCTTCATCCGTCCGCCGACCAACATGAGGGACGCGAACGGGACGGCGCCGGCTGGCGAGTCAGGTGCGAGAGACCGTCGCGGGCTGCGTGTCCCACCTGCTGACAGACTCAGTGCGCGGCACGCGCGGACCCCGGACACAGGACCCGGACGCCCGCCGTGCAGACGAACCCCGGTTCCCATGCCTTAGAGCGCTCCTTGGAGCGGACCGGTAAGTACCACGTCAGCCCGAGGCCAAACCTGGCGTCCGCGGCACGACGCGGTGGAGTCGATCACGTCGCGAGGGCGGCCCCGGTCGTCCGCGGCGGCGTCGCGCCGGCGCGACGCTCGTGGACCACGATCACGATCGCGAAGGCGATCAGCCACAGGCTCCACAGGATGTAGCCGATGAAGTTCGCCGTGTCGATGACCGGCAGCCCGAGCGGCGAGAGGACGCCGGTGAGGACGAGCGCTGCGGAGAGCGCGCCGAGGAGCGCAAACCAGCGGCCGGCGTAGTGGCGCCCGAGCGCGACGATGACGAGCACGGTCCACGTGGCGGTGAGGGCGTAGCCGAGCGTCTCGCCGATCGCCGTGCCGAGGATGTCGCTCGCCGTCGTGAACGCATCGCGGCCGGCCGCGGCGACGCCGGCGTCCGTGCTCGCGGCTTCGGACGCGTAGCCGGGCACGAGGACCGGCCAGCGCAGCAGGCCGATGACCTGGACGACGGCGGCCGCGATGCCCACCGGCACGGCGATCCGCATCGCGCGGCCGGAGGACAGCCGCCGGACGCCGATCGCGATCGGCGCGAACAGCGCGGCGGACAGCGCCAGGACCGCGAACCAGCCGCCGATGGCGGTCTGGTCGGCGCGGAAGTCGGCGAGCACCTGGCCCGCGGGCTCGTTGAGCACGTCGGGGTAGTCGAAGATCGAGCCCAGAGCAGTGAACGCGACGTTGGCCAGCACGGCGGCGACGATCAGCAGGGATGCGGTGAGCTTGAGGGGCATGCTGTCCTCCTTGTTGTGTACGCTGTACGTTATGACTAACGTACGGCGTACATCAACGGTTGTCAAGGAGGCTCGATGAGCAGCACGTCACCGCCGCCGCGGCGCACCCGTCGCCCCCGCGGATCGCTGACCCCCGAGGTCATCCTCGACGCCGCCGAGGCCGTCGCCGCACACGGCTTCGACGCGTTCAGCATGCGCGCGGTCGCCGCCCACCTCGGCGCGGTGCCGATGGCGCTCTACAACCACTTCTCCACCAAGGAGCTGCTCGTCGACGCGCTGCTGGACCGGGTCCTCAGCCGCTTCGAGCCCGAGCCCGCCACCGACGACTGGGCCGAGGACCTCGCCCGCTTTGCCCGCGCCCACCGGCGCCTGCTCGTCAGCCACCCGTGGGCCGTCTCGCCGCTGTTCACCCAGCCCAATCCGGGGATGAGCGCGGTCCGCATCGGCGAGTTCGCCCTCGCGCTCCTGCGGCGGGGCGGCCTGTCCACCGCCGATGCCGTCGCCGCTTTCAGCGGCATCATCGCGCTGAACTACGGCTGGTCCTCCTTCACCGCCGCCCG
>JAUXSD010000056.1 GCA_030681525.1 Solirubrobacteraceae bacterium | reverse complement strand
GCGGTCGTCGCGCGGACCTCGGCCATGATCTCGCGCTCCTCGCCCGAGCCGCTCTCGAGCAGGGTCGCGTAGGCGGTCGGCCGCTCCTGCACCCACTCCAGGAACGCTTCGAGCGTCATCGCGAGCTGCTCGGCGGGCGGCCGCGACGGGTCGGGCTCGGTCCGCGCCCGCAGCTCCTCGGCGCCCTCCTCCAGCGCGGCCTCGAAGTGCCGGCGCTTGCTCGGGAAGTAGTGGTACAGCAGGGCCTGGGAGATCTGCGCCTCGCGCGCGAGCTGCGACATCGACAACCCCTCGTAGCCGTGCTGGGCGAAGAGCTCGGTCGCGCGCGCCAGGAGCAACTCGCGGCGCTCGTCGCGCTGCAGGCGGCGGTAGGCGCGCTCGGACATGCGTCCGAGTGTAGCGCGGCTCTTGACCGGCGGTTGACAAGCCTGTAGCTTGGTTGCTGACCGATGGTTGACAAAGGTGGTGACGTGATGGGCCGCATCAGCGAGGAGCGGGTGCAGATCCTCGAACGGCGGACGGCGGAGCTGCATCGGCGGCTGACCGCGATCGAGACCCAGATCGCGCCGGCCGCCGCGCCGGCGGGGGCGTGGCCGGCTCCCAGCGGACCGCCGGTCGCGACGAGCCCACCCCCGGCCTCCGTGTCCGCCGCACCACCCGTCCCGGCACCGCCGGCCGCGCCGTCGCCCGCTCGGATCCCGGCCGGCGCGGCGCCCGCCGCCCCCGCGATTCCGGCCCCCCGCCGCGAGCGGCTCGACCTCGAGGAGCTGCTCGGCGGCCGCGTCCTCGCCTGGACCGGCGGCGTCGCCGTCCTCGCGGGCATCGCGTTCCTGCTGGCGATCGCCGTCTCGCGCGGCTGGATCGGCCCCGCCGGGCGCACGGTCGTCGCCGGCGCGCTCTCGCTCGGGCTGATCGGCGCGGGCGCCTGGCTCTACGAGCATCGCCGGCGCAGCGACGCCGCCCTGGCGGCGCTCTCGGCCGGCATCGCCGGGCTGTTCGTCACGGTCGCCGTCGGCGGGCCGGTCTACGAGGTGCTGCCGGCCGCCGTCGCGCTGGCGCTGGCCTTCGCCAGCGGCGCGCTGGCGACGTGGTTCGCCGTGCGCTGGCAGTCGCGCGGCATCGGCGCGCTCGGGATCGTCGGCGCGCTGCTGGCGCCCGTGCTGGCCGGCGCCCCCTCGACGAGCACGACGCTCGCGCTGCTGTGGCTGGCCGCCGCCTCGGGCGCCGCCGTCCTCGTCTGGCAACGCTGGAACTGGCTCGCGGTCGCCGTCTACGCGATCACGCTCGCCCAGTGGGGCTGGTGGATCGGCGACGCTCAGCCGTCCGCCGGGCCGATCGTGGTCGTGCTGTGCCTGTTCGGCGCGGTCAACGTGGCGGCGGCGATCGGCTTCGAGCTGCGTGTGCCGACGTCCCGGCTGCGCTTCGCCTCGGCGCTGCTGCTGACCGCCAACGCGATGACGCTCGCACTCGCCGGCTGGTACGCGCTCGCCGAGGCCGACGCCACGACGGTCGGCCGGCTGTGGATCGGCGGCCTCGCCGCGGCGCACATCGCGGTCGGCCTGGCGACCCGCGCGACGCGCATCAACCGCGACATCCGCCTGCTCGCGCTCGTGCTCGGCGCGGTGCTGGCGGACGTCACGGCAGGGCTCATGCTCGAGGGAGCGGTGCTCGCGGGCGTCTTCGCGATCACCACCGTCGGCTTCGCGCTGCTCGCGCGCCGCGTCCTGGCGGACCGCGCGGCCGGTCGCGAGCACGACGAGCTGCTGCTCGGTCTGGGGCTCGGCGGCCACCTGCTGCTGACGACGATGCAGGCGCTCACGCAGGTGCCGCCCGACGCGCTCGGCAGCGGCGGCGCGCTCGCGTTCGGCGGCTACGCGGCGATCGCGGCGACCGCGGGCGCGGCGTTCGTCGCCGGGCGCTTCGTCGACACCGTGCGCCGCGAATGGCGCGTCGTGCTCGACGTCGTCGCGCTGACCGGCGCGGCCTACCTCACCGCGGCGGCGCTCGACGGCCCGCTGCTCGCGGCCGCGTTCGCAGCCGAGGCGGCCACACTCGGCACGCTCGCCCGGCGCGGACGCGACGCGGTCGCCGCCGGCGGCGCCGCGGCGTACCTCGCGCTCGCGCTCGGCCACGCGCTGGTCTTCGAGGCCACGCCCGCGGCCCTGCTGGACGGCGTCGACGACCTCGCCGGTGCCGCCCTGGCGCTCGGCGCCGCGGCGATCGCGGCGCTCTTCGGCCTGCGGCTGCTCGGCACCGCCGTCGACCGGCGCGCCCACGCGACGCTCGGCGCGACCGGGGCGATCACGCTGCTGTACCTGGCCTCGGTCGCGGTCGTCACCGCGTTCGAGCCCGGCGACGACGCGCAGCTGCTGCTGAGCGGGCTGTGGGCGCTCAGCGGGGTGGCGGCGCTCGTCGCGGGCCTGCGGCGCGACGACCGCGCGCTGCGGCTCGGCTCGCTCGCGCTGCTGCTCGTCGCCGTCGGCAAGGTCTTCCTCTACGACCTCTCCGCGCTGACGTCGCTGTACCGCGTCGGGTCGTTCATCGGCCTCGGCCTGCTGCTGCTCGTGGCCGCCGGGATCTGGCAGCGCATGCGACCGCCGGCGCTGCCGGACCTGCGCGACGTGCCCCCCGCCGTGGGCTGAGGCGCGGTGTCAGTCGACGTGCCGGCCGAACCAGGCCAGCGTCTGGTGCCAGGCCTCCTCGGCGGCCGGGGCGTTGAAGCGCGCACCGGTGTCGTTGAAGAACGCGTGGCCCGCCTCGGTGAACGTCTGGATGCGGTAGGTCAGGTCGGCCGCCTCGAGCGCCGCCCGCGCGGCCTCGCGCGTCGCGTTGACGCGGTCGTCCTGGCCGGCGTAGACGCCGAGCACCGCCGCCCGCGCACCGCGCAGATCGCCACCCTGCGGAAACGGGCCGTAGAACGGCGCCGCCGCCTGCAGCCGCCGTTCGCCCGCGGCGAGCAGGCGCCAGACCATGCCGCCGCCGAAGCAGAACCCGATCGCGGCGAGGCCGCTGCCCCGCGCGCGCCGGCGCAGCTCGGTCACGGCGGCCTTCATGTCGGCGTCGAAGCGCTCGGGCGGCGCGGCCGACAGCGCGGCGCCGACCGCGGCCTCGTCGGGGAACGACGCCGTGCCGCCCTCCTCGGAGAGCAGGTCCAGCGCCAGCGCGGAGTAGCCGCTGGCGGCGAAGCGCCCGGCGACGTTGCGGATGTGGTCGGTCAGGCCGCGGTTCTCGTGGATCACCAGCACCGCCCCGCGGCGCTTGGCGGCGGCCGGCGCCCATGCGCCCATCAGCGTGCCGCGGGGGCCGGCGAACGTGATCGGCGTCGTGCTGTGCGGCGCCCACTCGGCGACCGTGCCGTTGCGCCCGCGGGCCCGGGTACGGCTGCCCTTCCGCGCGGTGGCGCGCGGCTTCGCCGGGGCCTGCGCGGCCGCGGCGCCGAGCATCGCGATCGCCGCGCTGCTGCTCACCCCCAGCAGACCCAACCTCCGCACGGCTTCGCGCCGCGTGATGATGCCGTCGGCGTGGTCCTCCGCCACCTCTTCGGCCAGGTACCGCTGCAGCTCGGTCATGTCTCCTCCGCTGTGAGCAAGGGTTTCCGGCTCCGATGTCTACCCCGTCCGCGCGGCGTCGTGCGCCGGTTGCGGCGAGGCCGCGCGGTACCCTCGCGGCCATGGCATCCATCTTCGATTCCAACCAGCTCGAGGTCACGCCCGAGCAGACCCAGTCGGCGCTCTCGGACGACACCGCGCAGGTCGTCGACGTGCGCGAGCCGCACGAGTGGGAGGCCGGCCGGATCGACGGCGCGCTGCACGTCGAGCTCAACGAGCTCGGGGCGAACGCGGCCAAGATCGACACCGACCGCCCGGTGATCTTCTACTGCCTGTCTGGCTCGCGCTCGGCGATGGCCGCGCAGGCGTTTCGCGGCGTCGGCGTCGACGCGTACTCGATGGCGGGCGGGATGCATCGCTGGCAGGACGAGCAGCGGCCGATCGCCCCCGACGGCGGCACCGTCGCCGGCCACTGACACCCGTCCGGCCTAGCTTGCGCCCCGCGCGCGCGGGGTAGAGGGCTCCTTACTGACCAAAGGAGACCCATGTACATCGGCCTTGGCGGACTGATCCTCATCATCATCCTGCTGATCCTTCTGCTGTAGCGCTCGCCCATCCTTGCTGCCGTTGACGAAAGGCCCGCTCCGGCGGGCCTTTCGCGTGAGGTCCTACGATCCCCGGGACCTGCGATCGAGAGGAGACCGCGATGGCCGAGGACGAAGCGCACGAGGTCGTGACCGGCGAGGGCTACGCGGTGGGCAACATCGCCGCGCTGGGCGACGGCGGCGGCTTTCGCAAGATCCGCCCCGCGCTGAGCGTGCAGGCGCTCGGCATCAACGCGATCGTCATGCCCGCGACGTTCGCGGGCCGCCGCCACTACCACTACGAGCAGGAGGAGACGTACTTCATCCACCGGGGTCACGCCGAGCTCGAGTTCGGCGACGGCTCGGTGCACCGCCTCGGGCCGGGCGGGATCGCGCGGATCGACGCGGCCACCGTGCGCCGCATCCGCAACGTCGGCGACGACGACCTCGTCTACGTGGCCGTCGGTGGCAAGGACGGCTACGTCGCCAACGACGGCCACCTGCTGCCCTCCGAGGAGACCGGCTGACATGCGACGGGCGCGCGGTGCCGGGCTGTGGCTGGTGCTCGTGCTCGGTCTGACCGTCGCGGCGCTCGGCGGGTGCGGGGACGACGACGAGCCCGCCGCGGCGCCGACGACCGCCGCGCCGGCCGGTGGCGGCATCGAGCTGTCGATCCGCCACGACGACGGCGCCGGGAACCGGGAGACCGCCATCCTGACCTGCAACGTGCGCGAGCAGCGGGCGGGCGGCTTTCTCACGCGCCGCGCGTCGGTGCAGGAGCTGTGCGCCAAGGCGCGATCGATCAAGGCGCTGCTGACCACGCCGCCCGACAGGGCGCGCGCCTGCACGCAGATCTACGGCGGCCCCGAGACCGCCCACATCACCGGCACGATCGACGGGGCGAAGGTCGACCGCCGGTTCTCGCGCACGAACGGCTGCGAGATCGACGACTTCAACCGCGCGGGCGAACTGCTGCAGCCGTAGCGAGCGCGCTCGCCAGCGCCCCGGCGGTCACGAGTCCGCCGGCGAGGCGGCGCCGGCCGAGCCCGGCTGCGACGAGCCCGCCGGCGCGCAGAGGCGTCGCGGCGCGGGCGGCGTGCAGCACGCGCGCC
>JAUXSD010000040.1 GCA_030681525.1 Solirubrobacteraceae bacterium | reverse complement strand
CCCGCAGCCGATTGCAATTGGACTAGCGGCGCAAGCGCAGAGAGTCCTACTCGGCAGCCTCAGCCAGCGCGGCGTCCCTGACGCCAAAGTCCAACAGCTCGTCCCGAACTGACGTCGGGGAGCCGGCCGCCCCGTTGCTCGACGCACGCATGCCTTGCCCGCGCCAAGGCTCCGACAGCCGAACGCTCAACGGGATACTGCGAGCGCGGCAGGACCACCACTCATGCCCTAGAGCACCAGGCTCGTTCTGACGGGCTGCGCCCTGGTAGTTTCGCGGCGATGGAGCCTGAGGTGATCTGGTCCAGCGACGGCGGGGAGCTTGTGCTCCTCATGTCCGAGCCGCTGCTGACCGTCACGCGTGGCCGCTTCGCGACCGGGCAGCGGCCGGGCGGCCGGCACGTGCATCTCGAGCACATCGACATGTTCTACGTGCTCGAGGGAGCGCTCACGTTCGAGGTCGGGCCGGACGCCGAGCGTGTGGTCGTCGAGGCGGGTGGCTCAATCGCGATACAGCCCGGCGTCGCTCATGTCTTCCTGAATGACAGCGGAGCTGACGCGACCTGCCTGAACATCCACGCTCCGGACGGAGGGTTCGCGGAGTTCATGCGCGGAATGCGCGATGGCGTCGCCGTCGAGTGGGACCACCAGCCCGTCCCTTAGTCCGGGGACGTATCTCGGGAAGCCCTCTGCCGGACGCGAGGCGCTCGTTCCACATCCGAACCTCAGCCGGGACGCCCCAGCGGGTTCGCTCAAGCCGCTGCTCTGCGCTACCGATAGGCGAGGATGGGAGCGACTACGAAGGGGCGGAAGCTCGAGGCGGCGGTCGCTGAGTTTCTTTCGTCGCAGGGCTACAGCACGCGACAGAACGACGTCCTCACGGGGCGCAGTGGAGTGACGCACGAGGTCGACGTCCTGGCGGAGAAGTGCGACGGCCTGATGACGTTTCGCGTGATGATCGAGTGCAAGAACTGGAACGGCCAAGCCGACAAGGCCGTCGTCACGAAAGCCGCGCACGTAGCGGGCGACCTGGGCCTGAGCAAGGCGATCGTGGCCTGCGTCGGCGGATGCGAGCCGGGCGCGCGCCAGATCGCGGCGGAGCTCGGGGTTGAGGTCTGGGGGCCCGAAGAGATCGCCGAGCACCTCGGGAGCATGTCGTTGCGCGAACTTCGCGACGATGCGACCGGGGCGACGGAGGCGCTCGGATACCAGCGAGCGTCTCCCCAACTGCCGCTCTTGGGTTGATTGCCAAGGAGGCGCGGGGGACGCTTGGACTTGGGAACGAGCAGATCGTTCGCGAAGCACTGATCTGGGTCCCTGGGTTCATCCAGACGATCGGCGTTTCGCGCCTGGAGGGGCGCATCAAGAAATCCGTGCGCCACCACACGGTATGGACGCGTTACGAAGCGATCGCCGGCACTCTGACGGAGCGCAGGCTCGATGCGCCTCCCGTTGAGCGGGTTGCGATCGACAGCGCGATGCTGCCCGCCGCGGTGACGCCGCGCGTCATCGAACAGAAGATCCGCAAGGCCGCTGACTGCCTGCTCGAGGTCAGGCAGAAGAGCGCACGCGCCAATCACGCCGCCGCGCTCCAGCGCCTCGGCGTGCTCGACGAGCGAGCAGCCAACGCCGAGTCCGAAATCGGCTCGTTCTTTCGCAGCGCTGAGATCAACGCCACCGAGCACATTGTCACGCCCTTCTACGTCGCGATCACCGAACGCAAGGGCCAGCACCGCGTGATTGCCGTCGACGGCCACAGCGGGCGCCTGTCACCCGGCATCGGGCGTGTCCTGACCGGCCACATCACCCACATCAACGATGCCCTCACCAGACACCAAGCCTCGAGGACCTAGACCAGCGTCTGGCGCGCCGCGCGCGTACGCACAGCAACGCGGTCTCAGCAGCGGAACGCTTAACGGGACGCTGCGACTTCGGCCGGCGCTATCGCGTTTGCCTTTGACGGGAAGGCTCGTGACATAGTGCACATATGTCTACGCCACACGGAGGTCCGGAAGGACCGGAGATGCGTCAGAGCACGAAAGCCGATCACAAAGCAGCGAAGGCCTACGCCAAAGCCACGCGTCCCTGGTACAAGAAGAAGCGTTGGTGGGCCACGGGACTACTGCTGATCATCATCATCGCGGCGGCGGGCGGCGGAGCGGGCTCGGACGACCCCAATACCACCGCGTCGGAGGACACGTCACAAGACTCGCAGAGTGAGAAGCCCGCTGCGGAGGAGAAGCCCGCTGCGGAGGAGGAACCCCCTGCGGAGGAGGAGCCTGAGATGACCTCGGGGCAAGAGAGAGCCTTGGAGTCAGCGGAGAACTATCTCGACATCGGGCCGTTCTCCAAGGAGGGCCTCATCCAGCAACTGTCGTCTTCGGCAGGCAACGGTTTCTCGAAGGCTGACGCGACGTTCGCGGCGAACAACGTAGAAGTCGACTGGAAGAAAGAGGCTGTCGAGGCGGCCGAGGACTACCTCGAGATCTCGCCGATGTCTAAGGACCAGCTGATTCAGCAGTTGTCGTCTTCAGCGGGTCACAAGTTCACACCGGCGCAGGCGCGCTACGCCGCGAACGAGGTCTACTGATCTGGACGAACCTCCGGCCCTCCTCTTTGGCAGGAGGGCTCGGAGAATCCGGTCTGGTGCGAAGTGGGCCGTGCGACGCAGCGGGCGAGATGCCGCCGGCGCGTTCCACATTCGAACCGCTACCGGACGCATCTGCGGGCCGTTGCGATAGCCGCGGTGGAGTCTTGGCGGTGGGTCGACGCTGGCGCTCCGATGGTCGAACCAGCCGGGCGCCATGCCATCATCGTCACGTGACGCCAAGCGGATTCAACAAGGCTCAGTTCGAGCGCGAGATGCGGGCGGCTCAGCGCAAGGCGCAACAAGAATCACGGCGCCAGATGCAGCAGGCCGAGCGCGAGATCAATCGCGAGATCGACCGCGTCAATCGCGAAAACCAACGCCGCGTCAACCAGCATAACCGGCGGGTCGACGCGGAAAACAAGCGCAGCGTGGACGCGTATAACCGCGAAGTCGACCGGGTCAATCTCGAGAACCGGCGGAAAGTTGATGACCACAACCGCAAGGCCGATCGCCACAACAAGGCTGTCGTCGACGAGCTCAATCGGCGGCTACGAGCAGCTCCATCAGGGCCGCGGTACACGATGGCTGAAGAAGCGCTCGCAGATCGTGTTCAGCGCGCTGTCGGGCAGCAGTCCACCCGGGACGTCGATGCATTTCTTTCCTACGCGCGGATCGACGGCTCCGAGGTGGGGTCGGAGCTGCGCGAGGAACTGGAGGCGCTGGGCGTCAGCGTGTGGTTTGACGAGGTGGCGATCGTGGCCGGCAAGAGCCAAGCGCGTCAGATGGACCAGGGACTCCAGAAAGCGCGGGCCGGCATTGCGGTCCTGACGCCGGCCTATCTCGCCGGCCGGTTTTGGACGGAGCGCGAACTTGGGGCGCTTCTCCATAAGGACACGCTGATTCCCGTGCTGCACCGTGTGACCTTCGAACAGGTCAAGGAGTACAGCGGCATCCTTCCCGACCTCGCAGGATTCGAGACGTCGCGCGACACCGTTGCCGTCATCGCGCAGAAGATCGCTGCAGCCGTACTCGTTCCCGAGTAGCGGTCTCAGCAGAACGGCCCGGCTCGTCCCGCAGGCGAACGGCACCCGGGACGCCGCTGTGGCGGCGCGGCCGGCGCTATCCCGCTTGCGTCGACGCGGCAGTCACTTTTCACGCGTTCTGTCGGTTCGCTGTTCCCAATCATCGAGGAAGCGCTCGATCAACCCCCTGACCACCACAGCCATGGGAAAGTTGTGCTCCGCGGCCCACTGCTTGAGCCGCTGATGCTGCGCCTCGGAGAGTCGTACGGGGATCGTGACTTGCTCAGAGCCCATCGACTTCTGCGCGCCGAAGATGGGCTGCGCGTGGTGGACGAACTGTCCGAAGGACAGCGGCCCGCGTTGGGGTAGCGCG
>JAUXSD010000039.1 GCA_030681525.1 Solirubrobacteraceae bacterium | reverse complement strand
GCCGCAGCGCCGACCGCGACCCCCACGCCGACCCCGATCCCCACTCCGACGCCGACGCCCGGCGTCGGCGGGCCCGGTCAGGCGGCGCCCGCGACCCCGGCCGCGGCGCGCGCGGCCGCAGCGCAGCGCAGCGCGTCGCTGTCGGCGTACGCCAACGGCTCGACCGGCCAGGACACGCGCGAGTCGCCGGCGGCGCGACCCGAGCCGCTGGGGTCCGACGGCGACGGGGGCATCTCGCCGGGCCGCATCGCGGCGTACGTGGGCGGCGGGCTCGCGGTGGTGCTCGTCGGCGTCGTGCTCATGCTGGTCCTGACCGGCGGCGAGGAGACCCAGCAGCCCAACGACTTCGGCAACACGCCGACCCAGGCGGCCGAGGGCGCAACGGGCGCGGCGGCCGGCGCGGGCTCGCAGGGTGGCGCCGGCACGGCCTCGTCGACGAACACCCTGACGGCGGCCGAGCGCCGCGCGACGCAGGTCGCGGTCCTCAACGGGACGACGCAGACCGGCCTCGGGCGCAACGTCGGCGACAAGATCGAGAAGGCGCGCTTCACGCTCGCCAGCGTCGCCACCAACAGCGACCAGCAGATCCCGACGACGATCGTCGCCTACAGCGCCGGCAACGAGGCCGCGGCCCGCGCGGTGGCCAAGATCGTCGGCGTCCCAGCGAACTCCGTGCAGGTCGCCGACGCGAACACCGCGGCCGCGGCGACCGCCGACGTCGTGGTCACCGTCGGCCTGGATCTGACCGGATAGTGGCTGGCGCCATCCGATGGCGGGCTCGAATGAGGTTCTGCTCGTGCGCCACGGGGAGACCGACGAAAACGCGGCCGCGCGGTTCCAGGGCCGCCTCGACACGCGGCTGAATCCCCGTGGCCGCGAGCAGTCGCACGTCCTCGCGGCGGCACTGCGCGACGAGGGGCTGCGCGCGGTCTACAGCAGTCCGCTGCGGCGCGCCCACGAGACCGCGCAGATCGTCGGCGCCGCGATCGGCCTTGAGCCGATCCTCGACGAGCGCCTGGTCGAGGCCGAGGCCGGCGCGTGGGCCGGCCGCCTCATCGCGGAGATCATCGAGGGCGAGCGCGACGAGTACGCCCGCTGGCGCGCCGCCGACCCGACGTTCCGCTTTCCCGGCGGCGAGTCGGTGGCCGAGCAGGCGCAGCGGATCGCGGCCGCGCTGGCCGACGTCGCGGCCGGCCCGCTGCCCGCGCTGGTCGTCACCCACGGGGGCACGATCCGCGCGATCGAAGGCCTCGACCGGCCGCCCGGCGCGTCGGTCGGCAACTGCGCGGTGTTTCGCCTGACGGTGCCGCTCGCGGCGCCGAGCCCGCGGCCGTGACGACGACGGCGCGGATCGCGTTCGCCCTGCTCGTGGTGGCGACGTTCGGCGCCTTCTTCGTCGCCCAGGAGCTCAAGACCACGCCGCCCGCCGTGCAGGACGTGCGCGCGCGCGGGTTCTTCTCGCCCAACCGCGACGGGCGCTTCGACCGGATGCGGATGAGCTTCTTCCTCAAGCAGGCCGACGACGTCACCGCGACGGTGCTCAACCGCTCCGGCGACGAGATCCGGGTGCTGGCCGAGCGGCGGCTGCGCGCCGGGCAGCGGATGCGCCTCGTGTGGGACGGCACCGACGCCCGCGGGCGCCCCGTGCCCGACGGGATCTACCGCATCCGCCTGACCCTGCGCCGCCAGGGGCGCGCCGTGCTCATCCCGCGCAACATCGCCAAGGACACGACGCCACCGCGGGTCAGGGTCACGTCGATCGGTCCCGCTCGCACGCCGGGGCCGGAGCTCCTGCCGCGCCCCGACGGCGACCCCGCCGCCGTCAACATCCAGGCTCCCGCCGGGCCCGGAAGCCACAAGGAGGTGCTCGTCTTCCGCACCGACGTGCGCCCGGCCCGCGCCGTGTTCGACCGTCCGATCGAGCTCGCCGACGACGCGTCGAGCTGGAGGTGGGACGGCACGGTGCGCGGGCGCCGCGTCGCCGCCGGCACGTACGCCGTGATCGTCCGCGGGCGTGACCAGGCGGGCAACATCGGCTCGTCGGCGCCCGTGCCGCCGCGCTTCGAGTACGGCCGCCCGCTGCCCGGCCGGGGCGGCATCACGGTGCGCTACCTGCGCGCGCAGTCGCCGACGGCCCCCGTCAAGGCGCGCGAGTCCGCGTCCGTGGCCGTCGAGTCGGTCGACGAGCGCTTCACCTGGCAGCTGCGGCGCGTCGGCAGCCCCGGCGTCCGCAGCCGCGGCAGCGGCAGCCGCACCCGCGTCGTGCGCTTCCGGGCGCCCGGCGGCAAGTCGGGGCTGTACCTCTTCGAGGTGCGCACGCGTACACGCCGCACCGCGGCCCCGGTCGTGGTGCAGGCACGCCGGCCGCGCGACGTGCTCGTCGTCCTGCCGGCGACGACGTGGCAGGGGCTCAACCCTGTCGACGACGACGGCGATGGCCGGCCCGACACGCTCTCGCAGGGGCTGGCGGTGAAGCTCGCGCGGCCGTACGCCGGCGACGGCATCCCGCCGCAGATCCGCCGCCACGAGGCGCTGCTGCTCGCCCAGCTGGACCGCAAGGGCCGCCGCTACGACCTCACGACGGACATCGCGCTGGCGCGCGGCGAGGGCGGCAGCATCGCCGGCTACCGCGGGGTGATCCTCGCGGGCGACACGCGCTGGCTCGACGCCACCGCGGCGCGCGCGCTGCGCGGCTTCGTGCGCGGCGGCGGGCGGCTGCTGTCGGTCGGGACGGGCTCGCTGCGGCGCAGCGTCACGTTCACCCCCGGCGGCCGCGCGATCGCGCCGACGCTCCCCACCGCGCGCGATCTGTTCGGGGCGCGCCTGCGCGCGGTCGCCCGGGCCCCCGAGCCGGTGACGATCGTCAACGTCATCGATCGCATCGACCTGTTCGCCGGCACCGACGGCCAGTTCGGCAGCTTCGAGCGCTTCGAGCAGACCCTGGACGTGCAGGGCGGGCGCGACGCGGTCGCGGCGGCCGCCTCCACCCAGGAGGGCGATCGCCAGGTCATCGTCGCGGCGCGCGTCGGCGAGGGCCTCGTGATCCGGACGGGCCTGCCCGAGTTCTCCGCGACCGTGCACGAGAACGCCGAGCTGGCCGAGCTGCTCGACCGCGCCTGGACGCTGTTGCGCCGCCGATGATCGTCGCGGTGACAACCCTCGGCGATGCCGCGCAGACCGCGGGCGTCGTCGTCGCCGCGCTGCTCGCCGCGGCCGTCCTGCTGGTCGGCTCGCCGCGCGCGCGCGCCGCCGCGATGCTCGGCGCGCTCGTCCTGACGCCGGTCCTGCTCGTCGCGAACATCTGGTCGACACCGCAGTTCGAGCCGCTGCGCGAGCGCGCCGGTGTGGCGCTGGCGGCGGGCCTCGGCGGCCTGCTGGCGCTCGGCATCGGCGCGTGGCTCATCCATCGCCGCCCGGAGCTGCTCGCGCTGGCCGCCGCCGCGGCCCTGCCGTTCCGCGTGCCGATCGAGTCCGGCGGCGACACGTCGAACCTGCTCGTGCCGCTGTACCTCGTGATCGCCTGCGGCGTGCTCGCCTACGCGCTGCCGCGGCTGCGCGCGCCGCGCGGGCTGCAGGACGTCGAACGCGGCGAGGGCGAGGAGGTCCACCGCGAGCGCGGCCTGCTCGAGTGGCTGCTGGCCGGCGCGGTCGTGCTCTACGCCGTGCAGGCCACGTACTCCAGCGACTTCGACGGGGCGCTCGTGCAGACGATCTTCTTCTACGTGCCGTTCGCGCTGCTGTTCGCGCTGCTCGTGCGGATCCGCTGGACCGCGCAACTGGCCGGGCGCTGCCTCGTCGTGCTGCTCGTGCTGGCGGCGGCGTTCGTCGCGATCGGCTTCGTCGAGTACGGCCGGCGCGAGCTGCTGCTCAACCCGAAGGTCATCGCCTCCAACCAGTTCGAGTCCTACTTCCGCGTCAACTCGCTGTTCTTCGACCCGAACATCTACGGGCGCTTTCTCGTGACGGTCATGCTCTGCGTCGTCGCGCTGGCGCTGTGGAGCCGTCGCCAGGCGCTGGTCGCCGCCTGCGCCGCGGGCCTCGTGCTGCTCTGGGCGGGCCTCGTGCTGACGCTCTCGCAGTCGTCGTTCACCGCGCTGCTCGTCGGCCTGACCGTGCTCGGCGCGCTGCGCTGGGGCGTGGGCCGGGCGGCGGCGCTCGTCGGCGGCTTCGCGCTCGTCGGGGTCGTCGCGGTGCTCGCGGCGCCGGCCGCGGTCGGCGTCGAGGGCTCGGCGGACAACGTCTCCAGCGGCCGCTGGTCGCTCGTGCGCGGCGGCGTCGAGCTCGCCGCCGAGAAGCCCGTGACCGGCTGGGGCTCGGCGGCGTTCAAGCCGGAGTACCGCGCCCGCCAGGACTCCTCGAGCGAGCGCGCCTCCGCGGCGTCGCACACGATCCCGATCACGGTCGCCGCCGAGCAGGGCCTCGGCGGCCTCGTGCTCTACCTCGCGCTGGTCGGCGTCGCGATCGCGACCCTCCTGCGGGGCGCGCGGCGCTCGATCGCCCGCGCCGCCGTGGCGGCCGCGTTCGTGGCGCTCGTCGTGCACACGCTGCTGTACGCGGCCTTCCTGGAGGATCCGCTGGCGTGGTCGCTGCTGGCGCTCGGCGTGGCGCTGGCGCCCGAGCGCGAGCCGGCGCCGTGAGGGAGCGAGCGGCGCTCGCGGCGCTCGCGCTGGCGGCCGTCGTGGCGTGGGCGCTCGTCCCGACGTATCCCGACTACGACGCCTACCACCACCTGGTCTGGGGCCGCGACCTGACGGGCGGGACGAGCCCCGGGTTCGAGGATCCGTTCGCGCCGACGCAGCACCCGCTCTACCTCGCGCTCGCGGCGCTGCTGTCGCTGTTCGGCGAGGCGGCCGATCGCCTGCTCGTGCTCGTCACGGTGCTGAGCCTCGTCGCGCTCGTCGCGGGGGCGTTCGCGCTCGGGCGTGCGCTGTTCGGCACCGCCTCGGCGTACCTCGGGGCGTTCTTCGTCGGGTCGAGCTTCGCGTTTGCGCTCTACGCCGTGCGGGCGTTCGTCGACGTGCCGTTCCTCGCGCTCGTCGTCTGGGCGGCGGTGCTGGAGGTCCGCCGTCCGCGCCGCGGCCTGGCCACGATGGCGCTGCTGGCGGCAGCCGGGCTGCTGCGCCCGGAGGCCTGGGTCCTGGCCGGGCTGTACTGGCTGTGGTGCCTGCCGGGCAGCTCGACGCGGGTGCGCGCCGGCCTGCTCGCGCTCGGCGCCGCGGCGCCGCTGCTGTGGTGCCTCGTCGACCTCGCCGTCACCGGCGACCCGCTGTTCAGCCTGACGAACACCGCGGCGCTGTCGGAATCCCTCGATCGCGAGCGCGGCCTGGCCGCCGTGCCGACGACCTTCGTGACGTTCCTGGCCGACCTCGCGCGGCCGCCGGTCGCGCTGGCGGGGGTCATCGGGCTGGGCCTCGCGCTGCACCGCTTCGGGCCGCGGCGGCTGGCGATCCCGCTCGCGCTGCTCGGCGCGGGCGTGCTGACCTTCGTCGCGATCGGCGTGGCGGGCCTGTCGCTGATCCCGCGCTACCTCACCGTGCCCGCCGTCGCGCTGTGCGTGCTCGGCGGCTACGCGGTCATGGGGTTCACGACGGCCGAGCCCGGCCCGGCGCGCACGCGCTGGCGGGGCGCGGCGGCCGGGGCGCTGGCGGTCGGCGTCGTGTTCGTCGTCGTGAAGGCGGGCAGCTTCGGGGCGCTGCGTGCCGAGCTGCGCTTCATCGAGCGCACGCACCAGCAGGTCAGCGGGCTCGTCGCCGAGCCGCGCGTCGTGGCGGGGATGCGGTGCGGGGCGCTGACGTTCCCGACCTACCGGCT
This sequence comes from Solirubrobacteraceae bacterium, assembly GCA_030681525.1. Lineage (GTDB taxonomy): Bacteria > Actinomycetota > Thermoleophilia > Solirubrobacterales > Solirubrobacteraceae > CADCVQ01. The sequence goes on along the minus strand of JAUXSD010000039.1, from coordinate 4,692 downwards.
CGTGCCCGACGCGCGCTGGCGGCTGCACGCGGGCGCCTCCGAGGTGCGCACGCGCGCCGGCGCGGACGCCGCCTCGGTGCGCCCGCCGGGCGCCGTCGCGGTCTACATCGCCGGCGACGAGAAGTTCGCGCGCCGCTTCGGCCGCGCCGACGGCGTGGCGCGCGCAACGAACCGCCCGCCGCCGCGCGCCGAGCCGGCGCTCGTGCACGGCCCCTTCGTCGTGTACGACGTATGCCGCGCGGCGCCGCGCTAGGGTCCGCGGCGATGTCGAAGTCGATTCTCATCAAGCCGCTGCTGGTCCTCGGCGGGCTGCTGCTGCTCCTCGTCCTGCTCCTGCTGCTGATCTTCGGCGCCTTCAGCGGCGGCGACGACGAGGGCGGCGCCGCCGCCGGCGGCGACAACGTCGAGCAGCCCGAGTCTGAGCCGGAGCCCGAGCCGGACCGCGAGTCCAGCGAGGGCAACATCGACGCGGCGGACCTGAAGGTCGGCGACTGCATCAGCGACGCCAACTCGCGCACTGGCGACGTGACGACGTTCGAGGCGGTCGCCTGCGACGAGCCGCACGACGGCGAGGTGTACACGCTCATCCGGCTCGAGGGCGGCGAGAACGCCAAGCCCCCGAGCGAGGCGTTCATCAACGGCAAGGGCCAGCGCGGCTGCCGCGCCCGGCTGCGCCGCCAGGCCACCGCCAAGGCGTTCCGCGATCCGCAGCTCGGCTTCAAGTTCGTCTACCCGACGCCGGCGAGCTGGGCCGACGGCGACCGCGACATCACCTGCGTCGCGACGTTCAAGAAGCCTCGCGACAAGCGGCTCGCGCAGCGCTCGCGGGACTAGCGCACGGCTCGCGCCTGGGCTTCGCCGATGACGGTTGGCGACACCCACGGCATCGGCGAGCCCGTCGACCTGGCCGCGGGCGAGGGCAGCGGCCCGCTGTGGGGGATGGCCAGCGACGACCTCAACGCCACGCTGCTGGCGTGGCCCGCCGGCGAGGGCGTGGCCGAGCACGTCAACGCCGAGCTCGACGTGCTCGTCGTGGTGCTCGAGGGGTCGGCGGCGGTGATGATCGACGGCGCGCCGCACGGGCTGGTCGCGCCCGCGGCGATCCTCGTCCCGCGCGGTGCGCCCCGCGCCATCGAGGCGGGTGACGGCGGCGTGCGCTACCTGTCGGTCCACCGCCGTCGCGGGCCGCTGCAGATCGCGCCGCGGGCCACAGGCGACGGCTGAGCCTAGCCCGTCGCGGCCGGTTGGAGGATCCTCGTCCGAGGATGGCCCACGAGCGCGGGAGCGTTGCTCGCGCTGGACCAGACCTTGGCTTGGAGGAAGCCGAGGAAGCGGCTCGCCTCGTCGGGCGTGTCGAACTCGAGATCGATCACCACGTAGTTCGGATCGTCGATCGGACGCTGCACGCGCTGCGCGCGCACGCCGAACTTCACGCGGGCCTCGGCGAAGCGCTCGAAGGCCGCGCTCCAGACGCCGTAGTCGCTGATCGCGTGCTCGATGTGCAGTGTGGTCATGGGTGGCTCCCCGGTGGGTTGTCCGCTGTCGTTCACGCTAGGCCGGGACGGCCACGGTCGTCCATCCCAGGTTCCTGGGATCGTGCGCGCCGGCCGCGGTGCGGTGCGGTGCGCGCGCCGGCCGGCGCGCGTACTGTGGGCCCGTGTCCGAAGCCGGCACCCTCACGCGCTGCCGGGCTCGTATCGAGCGCCTGTGTGAACTCGGGCCGGACGCTCGAACGCTGCGCCGCCAGGTCCTCGAGGAGCTGCGACGGGTGGTCGCTTTCGACGCCCATGCCTGGCTGCTCACCGATCCGGTGACCGCGGTCGGCGCGGCACCCGTCGCGGACGTCCCGTGGATGCGCGAGCTGCCGGCGCAGATCCGCCTGAAGTACGCCTCCGACGTCAACCGCTGGACCGCGCTGGGCGAGCCCCCCGTCGCGTTGCTGGCCGAGGCCACCGCGGGCAACCTCGCGCAGAGCCTGGTCTGGCGCGATCTGCTCGTCCGCTACGGCGTCAGCGACGTCGCGTCGATCGTCTTGCGCGACGGGTTCGGCTGCTGGGCATTTCTCGAGCTGTGGCGAACCGACCCAGGGCCGCGTTTCAGCGAAGCCGAGGCGGCATTTCTCGCCGACCTCGCGCAACCGTTGACGCGGGCGATGCGCCGCTGCCAGGCGACCACCTTCGCCGTGCGGACGGCGCGCGACCGGCCGCGCCTGGGGCCCGTCGTGCTGGTGCTGTCGCCCGATCTGCGCGTTCGTACCCAGACCCCGCAGACGCAGGAGTACCTCCGGGCGCTCGTCCCGCCGGCGGAGGGCCGCCAGCCGATCCCGGCCGTTGCGTACAACGTGGCCGCCCAGCTGCTCGCGGTCGAGGACGGCATCGACGCCAACCCGGCCACGGCGCGCGTGCATGTCTCGGACGGCCTGTGGATGACCGCGCGGGCGGCTCGCCTCGATGGCCCCGGATCCGCGCGTGAGCGGGACATCGTCGTGACGCTCGAGCAGAGCTCGGCGGCCGAGCGCGTCGACCTTTTCTGCCGGGCGTCCGGCCTGACCGATCGCGAGCGCGAGCTGATCGACCACCTCGTGGCCGGGCAGGACACCCGCGAGGTGGCGCGCCGCATGTTCCTGTCCGAGAACACCGTGCAGGACCACCTCAAGGCGATCTTCGCCAAGACCGCCACGCGCAGCCGGCGGGCGCTGCTCTCGCAAGCCCTCGGGGGCTGAGGAGAACCGCTGGCACCCGGCAGTCAGCCCACCCGGGGCGCGCCGGGTGCGGATATCGCACCGCCCGGCGAGCCGCCGGCAACCGATGGACCGACGCTCTCAGCGATGCCGTAGGACCGCGAGGTCGCACCGGCCGGGAGCGCAAGGCGCACCCAAGCCACCGCGCCCGTCGGCGTCGCTACGCCAGCCCCAGTGCCCGCAGCCGCTCCCACAGCGGCGCGTTGACGCGCTCGGCGGTCTGCTCCAGCGCCCACGCGCGCAGCTCGGCGTCGGGCCGCGCCCGCGCGCCGGCCTGCGCGCGCAGCGCGGCGACGAACGCCTCCGCGTCGGGCACGGTCGTCACGGCCTGGTCCCACGTGTGCACGCCGGCGAGCTCGGACGAGATCGTCCGCCGCCCGAGGCGGGCGTACTTCAGGATCCGGTAGGGCAGCGCGGCGTCGTTGAACGGCTCGACGCGGAAGGGCAGCACGCCGACGTCGGCGCAGAGGATGAGCCGCGCCGCGGCCTCGTCGGGCTGGCGGCCGAGCCAGACGAGGTTCGGCGCCGCGCGACACCAGGCGAAGTCCGCGTCGCCCTTGCACTCGTCCTCGTGCCAGGCGCCGACGAGCAGCAGGACGAGCTCGGGCATCCGCTCCGCGACGGCGCGCAGCAGGGCCCAGTCCGTACGCCAGCCGAGGTGGCCGAGCGAGACGGCGATGACGGCGGCGCCCGGGTCGGGCGCGGGGAACGAGTCGGCGGCGAGGCCGACGAGCTGCGCCTCGCGGCCGGCCTCGCGCTCGAGCTCGGCGAGCTTGCCGGAGACGACGAACGTCAGCGCCGAGCGCTGCGCCGCCGCCTCGTGCAGGGCCGCGAGCCGCTTGCGCATCCGCGGCGAGGCGTCGTAGGCGACCTCGTAGCGGTCCCAGCGCCCGTACCAGAGCTCGGCCTGCGGGCGGGCGGCGAGCAGCGCCTGCGCGAGCGGCCACTGGACGGGGTGGAAGATCGCGACGGCGCGCAGGTCGCCCTCGAGCGTTCGCAGCAGGCGCCGCGCGGTGCCGCGGGCGAGGCGGTCGCGCAGCGGGCGCGGCAGGCGGGCGATCGCGCCGTAGGGCACGCGCGGCGGATCGGCCGCGGCGACGCCCTCCGCGCGCAACAGGTCGCGCGCCTGGTCGGCGAGGATGAACCCCTCCAGTGGTCGCGGGAGCAGCAGGAGGGCGCGCGGATCCGGCACGCGCTGACAGTAGCGTGGAGCGGATGGCCAGCCTCTTCACCCGCCTGCTGACGGGCGGCGCGAGCTACCAGGCGGCGAGCGTGCTGTCGGCGGTCCTGGCGCTCGTGACGCTGCCGCTCTACACCGCGGCGCTGAGCCCGTCGGACTTCGGGGTCGCCGAGACGCTGCTGACGTTCATCATCCTCGCGTCGATCCTCCTGCGCTTCGGCCTCGGCGAGGCGTTCGTGCGCTACTGGTACGCGACGCCCGCAGGCGACGAGCGCGAGGCGCTCGCGCGCACGACGACCGGCACCGTGCTGCTCGCGACGACCGCCGCGGCGCTGCTCGCCGCCGCGCTCGCCGGGCCGCTGAGCCGGCTGCTGCTCGGCTTCGAGGAGGCCGGGCTCCTGCGCATCGCGGTGCTCGGCCTCTGGGCCTTCACGAACCTCGAGATCGCCTACGCGCTGCTGCGCGTCGACGAGCGCCGGCGGACGTACGTCATCGCGTCGCTGTCGAACGTCGTCCTGAGCGTCACGCTGACGATCGTGCTCGTCGTCGTGCTCGACCAGGGCGCGCGCGGCTACCTCCTCGGCAACTACGCCGCGTCGACGGTGGTCCTCGCCGGGCTGTGGTGGACGCTGCGCGCGCGCGTCGGGCTGCGCACCGGCGGCGCCGCCGCCCTGGCACCGCTTCTGCGCTTCGGCGTGCCGACCGTGCCCGCCGACGCGACGGTCTTCGCGCTGAACGTCATCGACCGTGCGTACATCCTGCGCACGCAGAG
>JAUXSD010000033.1 GCA_030681525.1 Solirubrobacteraceae bacterium | reverse complement strand
GCGGTGCCGCGCCGCGCGCGCGCCGCGGTGGCCAGGCGCGCGGCGGCCGCGCGCGCCCTGCGCCGCCGCCGCCGCGGGGGCAAGCTCCGCCGGGCGCTGCTGCGCAGCGACCTGTCCGCTCCGATGGGGTTGCTGGCCTGGGTCTCCTACATCTCCGCGGAGGACCGCGGGGCGCTGCTGGGATCCTCGCCGGATCGCCCCGCCGCCGCTTACCAGGGCATCTGGAACGGCTCGGCCGGCGCGCACCCGCTCGATCGGCTGCTCGACCTCAACCTGCGCACCTACCTGCTCGACGACCTGCTGCCCAAGGTCGACCGCATGGCGATGGCCCACGGCCTCGAGGTCCGCTCGCCGTTTCTGGACCGCGCGCTCGCCGAGTACGCGTTCACGCTCGCCCCGTCCGCCCGTCTGCGCGTGCGCGACATGACGCTGAAGCGGATCCTCAAGACGGCGGTCGCCGACCTGCTCCCGCCCGGCCTGCTCGACCGGCCGAAGAAGGGCTTCGGCGTCCCGCTGGACCGCTGGTTTCGCACGGACCTGGCGCCGCTCGTCGACGGGCTGCTGTGCGCGCCCGACGCGCGCGTCGCCGCGCACCTGTCCGGCGACGCGGTCCGGGCGCTGGCCGCCGCGCACCGCCGCGGGGCGGCCAACCACGGCCACGCGCTGTGGACGCTGCTGACGCTCGAGACGTTCCTGCGCCGCGAGGGCTGGTAGGCGCGGCCGACGGCTACGGCGGCGACAGCCAGAGGTGGAGGGTCGCCTCCTCGTAGGCGGTGAGAAACCCGGCCTGGCTGTGCAGCCGGGCCGAGAGATGGTTCTTCGTCGTGTAGCCGGAGTCGGCGTGCTCGGCGCCCATGTCCCTCAGCAGGCTCATCGCGCCGGTGAAGAGCGCCCGCCCGAGCCCCTGCCGGCGCGCCTCGGCGTCGACGGCCAGGAATCGCATGCGCCCGTACGTCGAGCCGAGATGCGACGACAGCTCGGGGTCCAGGCGAAACGCCAACACGCCGGCGATGTCGGTGCCGGACTCGGACTCGATCACCGCGATCGGCTCGCCGGCCTGCCACGCCGTGCGGATCCATGCCCCGTTCAGGCGCCGGACCTGCTCTCTCGAGAACCCGCCGTCGCGGAGGAAGTGGCTGCCCCGGTACCCGTGGTCCGCGGCCAGCTGCATCGCCCGCTCGATGTCGGCGTCGACGAGCAGGCGGACGCGCGGATCACGGGCGGGGGCGGTGCCCGTCAGGGGGGCAACGGGCCACACGGCCGTCTCGAAGTAGCGAAAACCGGCGTCCTCGAGGGCGTGAATCACGTCGAGCTGGTCACCGTTGACGCGGGCGGACACGAACGTCACGCCCGCGGCCGCCAGGGCGGCGAGGCATTCCCGCAGGAGCGAGCCGGTCCGGCGGCGCAGATCCGGTCCGTCGGGGCAGTACAGCGCGCTGAGCGACGCCGCCCCGACCCCGACGTTCTCGCGGTCCCACGCGGCGGAGCGCGCACCGAGCAGCAGCGGGGTGGGCCCGTCGGAACGCGTGAAGAACGACCAGTCCGGGTCCGCCGCCATCCGCTCCAGGCGGGCCAGGAGGTACGCCTCCCACGGGGCGCGCCCGTCGCGCGGTGTCCGTGCCGGGTAGTGGCGGTATTGGTCGTAGGGGTAGGCGCCGAGGCCGGCCGCGATGGCGGGCAGCAGCGCCCGCAGCGGGTCGCCGGTCAGCCCCGCGGCACGCTCGATCGGCGTGGACAAGCCGGTCAGGCGCGGTTGGCGACGGGGCGAGGCACAGTGCGCGCAGGCTAGCGAGGCGCGGCCGGGGCGCGCGTCAGCGCCGGCGGTTGTCCTGCACCGTCACACCGGACGAGTTCGTCACGCGCACCGGCGGCGTCGCCTTCGGCAGGCTGCAGCCCTTCTCCTCGTAGTCGATGCGGTTGCCGCGGATCCGCCCGCCCTGCACGTGGTCGAAGGCGATCCCGACGCCGTGCGCCTTGAGCGTGTTGTCCTCGACGACGACGTTGCGGATCGTGTTGGGGTTCATCGGATACGCGCCGATCTCGATGACCGTGTTGCAGGGCTGATCGGGCGGCGTGAGGAAGGTGTTGCCGCGGATCTCGATGTCGCGGGTGTTGCCGCCATCGCCGGCCACCGGGACGAAGATCCCCAGCATGTTGAAGTCCGAGAACGTGTTGTCGATGAGGTGCACGTCCTGCAGCTGCTGCTCCGGGTCGTCGAGCTCGGCGTCCAGGGCCCCGTACCAGCAGTCCTTGCCGACCGACTTCTCCAGCCAGAAGCCGATGACCTGGTTGGGCGAGAAGCAGTGCCGCGCGGTCTTGGTCGCGGTCACGCGCTCGACGCGGACGTCGCGCGGCGTCTGCGACGCGACGCTGCCGTCGACGTACTCCGAGACCCCCGTCAAGACCCCGTCGCCGAAGACGTCGCGGATGTCGACGTCGCGCACGGTGATCCCGTCGCCGCCGTAGATGCCGATCCCGGCGTTGGGCTGGCTCGTGGCGCCCGCCTCCCCCTCGGTCGAGGCCTGGTTGACGCGCTGCTGCGATCGGGTGCCGGTCAGGTGGAAGTTGCCGACGATCTTCATGTCGCGGATGACGAGGTTGCGCCCGCGCAGCAGCAGCCAGTTCGGGTTGGCCTCGCTCTTGCCGGTGTTCGCCGAGGTGGTCTTGAAGGTCGACCCGTTGCCGTCGATCGTCAGGCCGGTCTTGTCGCGCACCTCGATGCGGTGGTTCGCGGCGTAGCAGCCGCCCGGCCGAAAGCGCACGGTCGTGCCGTCCGGGACAGCCGCGAAGAACCGCCCGAGCTCGTCCTGGACGTTCTCCGAGCAGTCGGCGGCGATGCTCGCCGGGACCGTCCGCACGCCCACCGGATCGGGCCCCCCGGTCTCGGGCGAGCCGCCGGTCAGCACGACGATGAGCCCGACCGCCAGCAGCGCGGTGACCGCGACCGCGACCGCGAGCCGCCGGGGGCTCATCCGGCGCGGAAGATGTAGTTGCGCCAGACCTCGTCGGGCCGGATGGCGTCGCAGCGCACCGCGTCGTGCCCCATGAGCAGGAAGAACTCGTAGCCCAGCGGCCGCAGGAGCGCCTCGAGCGCCTGCCCCACCTCCGCGTCGAGCACTTCGCAGACGATCGCGGGGCGGTCGCGCCCGAGCGTGCGCAGCATGCCGCGGATGACGGCCGCCTCGGTCGTCTCCGTGTCGACCTTGACGAGGTCGACGCCGACCAGGCCGTGCGAGTCCACGAAGTCGTCGACCTCGACGACCTCGACCGTCGTGCTGATGAGCTCGTCGCGCGCCACGATCGACTGCATGAACCCGCGCGACAGGCTCGAGCTGCTCGGGATCCCGTCGCGCACGTGAAAGAACTCCGCCGTGCCCGCGGGGCTGCCGAGCGCCAGCGGCACGCACGTCACGTTCGTCGCGCCGTTGAGCGCGACGTTGCGCTCCAGCCGCTCGCGGACGCGCGCCAGCGGCTCGAACGCGTAGACGCGGCCGGCCGGGTTGGCGTGGGCGGCGACGAGCGCGAAGTAGCCGACGTGGGCGCCGATGTCGAGCGTCACCCGCGCCGACCGGGCCAGCTCGTAGAAGGGCTTGACGGTCTCGGTCTCATGCCCGTCCCAGCCGCGCCAGAACAGCGGGCCGGCGATGTCGTCGTCGCCCCGGGACTCCAGGCGCAGCGGGCGGCCGTCGGGCATCGTCACCTGCACGACCCCCGCGCGCGGGACGTAGCGGCCCAGCGCGGGGTGCTGCTGCGCCCGCGCGGGCAGGACGCGCCGCAGCCCGCCGGTGAGCGCGCGGTTGAGCGGCGGCCACGTCACGAGCGCCCGCAGCCCGGCCCTGGCGCGCGCACAGGAGGTCATCGCAGTCCTCCGGCTGGCGGTCGTCCGGGCAGGGTCAGACCTGGTAGCGGCGCGTCTGCACCGAGGCGAGGTTCTCCTCGATCCACTGCGCCGTCCGGCCCAGCCCCTCCTCGAGGGAGACCTCGGGCCGCCAGCCGGCCCACTCCAGCGCGCGGCGGTTGTCGCACTGCAGCCGGTCGACCTCGCTGCCCGCCGGGCGGATGCGCTCGGGCGCGCGGACCGCCTTCACGTCGCGGCCGCTGACGGAGATCATGAGGTCGATGAGGTCGCCGATCGCGATCTCGCGCCCGGAGCCGATGTTGACGACCTCGCCGAGCGCGCGGTCGCACTCGGCCACCGCCAGGAAGCCCTTGGCGGTGTCCGTGACGTAGTTGAAGTCGCGCTTGGGGGTGGTCGCGCCGACCTGGATCTCCTTCGAGCCGGCGTAGATCTGCCCGAGCACCGCCGGGATCACCGCGCGCGCCGACTGGCGCGGGCCGTAGGTGTTGAACGGCCGCACGACCGCCACCGGCAGCTCGAACGCGTGGCGGAAGCTCAGGGCGAGCATGTCGGCGCCGATCTTCGAGGCCGAGTAGGGCGACTGCGGCTGCAGCGGATGCTCCTCGTCGATCGGCACGCGCAGCGCGCTGCCGTAGACCTCGCTCGTCGAGGTCTGGACGTAGCGCGAGACGCCGGCGCGGCGTGCGGCCTGAAGCAGGTTGTGCGTGCCCAGGATGTTCGTCTGCACGTAGCTCTCGGGCGCCTCGTAGCTGTAGGGGATCCCGACGAGCGCGGCGAGATGGAAGATCACGTCGACGCCCTGCGCGACCTGCGCCACGCGCTCGGCGTCGCGCACGTCGCCGGCGAGGATCTCGACGTCGCCGGCATGGTCGTGCAGCCAGCCCCAGCGCCCGAACGGGTTGTAGTGCACGAGCGCGCGCACGTCGGCGCCCGCCGCCAGCAGCTCCTCGGCGAGGTGGCTTCCGATGAAGCCCTCGGCGCCGGTGACCAGCACCTGCCGGCCGCTCCAATCTGACATCGGACTAGGACTCCTCGCCGGTGGCGAACTGGATCAGGATGCGCTCGAACTCGGCGGGGCCGCCGATGTCGAACCACTTCTCGTGGATCGGGAAGACGTTCACCGCGCGGCCGTCGGACAGCACGGCATCGATCAGCGTGGGCATGTTGACGTGCGTGTCGGGCGCGATGAGTTCGAGCACCTCGGGCTCGAGCACGTAGATCCCGGCGTTGCAGAACTCGCGCCGCTCGGGCTTCTCCTCGATCGACAGCAGGTGGTAGTCGGCGGTCGCCAGGATCCCGTACGGGACGTGCGAGACGTGCTCGACGCCGCCGACGGTCAGCGCGCCCCCGTGGTGGCGGTGGAAGTCGACCATGCGCGCGAAGTCGACCGTCGTGACGATGTCGCCGTTGGTCAGCAGCAGCGGACCGTCGATCGGCGGCAGCAGCGACAGCGCGCCGGCGGTGCCGAGCTCGGTCTCCTCGTGCAGGTAGTGCAGGTTGACGCCCAGGCTCGCGCCGTCGCCGAGGCGCTCGTGGAAGATGTCGGCCTTGTAGTTGACCGCCAGGTAGACGTCGCGCACGCCGGCCTCGACGAGGCCGCCGATGATCCGCTCGATGATCGAGCACGAGCCGACCCGCAGCAGCGGCTTGGGCAGCTTGTCGGTCACCGGGCGCAGCCGCAGCCCGCGGCCGCCGGCCATGATGACCGCGACCGGGGTGACGGCGTGTTCGGGGAAGTCGTCGAGCGCGCGCATGGCGACGACGCGGCCCGCCTCGTCGACGACCGGCAGCGCGCGCACGCGGTGCGTCCGCAGCAGCTCGGCGATCTGCTCGTCGCCGGCGCTGGCCGCGGCGACGACCGGCCGCGCGGACATCACCTCGCTGACCGGGGCGTCGAGCGCGACCTGCCGCAACAGCGCGCGCCGCAGGGCGACATCGCTGACCGTGCTGACGAAGCGCCCGTCGGCGCCGAGCACCACGGCGACCCCCCAGGGATCGGCGCGCAGCCGCGCGATGGCGTCGCGCAGCGAGTCCTCCGCGCGGAGAATCACGATCCTGTCCGTGCCGAGTTCGATGCGAATCACCCTACCGAGCGGTCCCGCGGACACCGGCGGCCCGCCCGCCCTCCGCCGCCTGCCCGGAGCCGCCGGCGAGGAGGCGCTCGTACAGGCGGAAGTACTCCTCGACGCTGTCTTGCATGCGCATCGCGGCGGCGGCCTGCAGCGCCGCGGCGGACATCGCGCGCAACCGCTGCGGGGAGCCCAGGAGGTCGATGAGCCGGCCCGCGAGCGCCGCGTGATCGCGCACGGCGAACAGCTCTCCGGTCACGCCCGGGGTGACGAGCTCGGGGATCCCGCCCACGTCGGTGGCGACGACCGGCAGCCCCGCCGCCATCGCCTCCATGATCGCGATGCCGAGCGCCTCGGAGGGCGACGCGAGGGCGAAGACGTCGGCGTCGGCGAGGTGCGGCCAGATCTGCGTCGCGCGGCCCGTCAGGCGGACGGCGTCGCTCAGGCCGGCGGCGCGCACCATCGCCTCGACCTGCGGGCGATGGGGGCCGTCGCCGACGAGCACGAGGCGGGCATCGGGGATCGCCGCGCGCACCTGCGCGAAGGCGGCCAGCAGCGTGTCGTGGCCCTTCTCCCGCCGCAGGGCGGCCACGCAGACGACCGTCGGCGGCCGGCTCGCCGCCGGCGTCCGGGGCGCCGGCTCGCCGCTCCAGCCCAGCCGGATGCGGCCCAGGCGCGACGGCGGGTAGCCGTGCGCGTCGGTCAGGAACGCGTGGACCGCGTCGGAGATCGCCGACACGTGGTCGAAGCGGCGCCCCGCCCAGCGATCCAGGCGCGCGCGCGTCCGGGGGTGCGGCAGCTGAGCGAGACCCTCGCCGTAGGCATGGGTCAGCAGCCGCCGCTCGCCGCGGCGCGGGATCGTCGCCGTCAGCACCGTCGCGTGGAAGAGCATCACGTGGACGATGTCGGGCCGCAGATCGTCCAGCCGCCCGGCGAGCCACGACCGCAGCGCGGGCAGCCGCACGACGCTGCTGCAGGTGCGCCCGGCGTACTGCGCCGGCCGGCAGCGCTCGGCCAGCCCCGCCGAGGCGGCGTCGGCGAACGGGTTGAGCACCGTCTGCTGCCAGCCGCGCTGCTCACCCGCCGCGACGAGCGCCGCGATGAGCTCCTCCGCCCCGCCGACGCCGCGCGAGCTCGTGACGTACGCGATCCGCGGGGGGCGCGGCGCGGATGGCGACGCCGCGCCGCTCACGAGGCGGCCGACGCGAGCAGCAGCATCTCGTCGGCGAGCGCGCGCTCGTGGGCGAGCACCACCTCCGGCTGCATGAACCCCAGCACGCGCGTGCGCGCAGCGCCGGCCAGCCGACCGGCCCGCGCCGGATCGCCGACGACCGCGCAGATCGCGTCGGCCATCGCGTCGGTGTCGCGGTAGGGCACGAGAACGCCCTCCTGCTCGTCGCGGATGATCTCCGAGTGCCACTCGTGGTCGTAGGCGACGATCGCGGTCCCGCCCAGCGCGGCCTCCACGAGCGCGAGCCCGGCGATCGGGACGGCGACGACGGCCGCCTGCGCGTACATCCGCACCAGCCAGGCCTGGTCGCGGTCGCCGGCGAGCACGACGTCGTCACCGACGCCGAGCTTCGCGCAGAGCCCGTCGAGTTCCGCGCGCATGGAGCCCTCGCCGACGATCACCGCCGCGATGCGCGGATCGCGCCGGCGCGCCTTGGCGACGCTCGTGATCACGTCCTCGGGGTGCTTCTGGCGCTCGAGCCGGGCCACGCAGAGCACGACCGGACGGTCGCCGAGGCCGAACTCGTCCGGCAGCGGCTCGCGCTGCGCCGGCTCCTCCAGATGCAGCGGGTTGATCATGCTCCAGTTGCCGAGATAGCGGATCTGCTCGGGCCGCGCCCCGTTGCGCAGCGCGTAGGCGCGGTTGTCATCGCTGCCGGTCAGCACCGACTCGGCGTGCGCGAGCGTGAAGCGCTGGACGCGCCGCTCGATCGCGCGCGCGCGAAACAGCCGCGGGTGCGCCAGGGACCCGCTGCCGTCGAAGAGCTTGTCGTGATCGGCGATGATCCGCAGCTCCACCGGTCGCCGGCTCAGCCGCCCCAGCAGCAGCGCGAGCAGACCGTTGTAGAACGGGTCGCCGCGCACGATGCCGACGCCCTCGCGGGCGACGAGCCGGTCGAGCAGCAGCACGAGCTGCACCTGGGCGAGGGCGAAGTTCAGGTACGGCAGGCGCGCGAGCGCGGGCGAGCGGGCGGTCTTGCCCTCGATCATCGTGTGCCGGTCGCTCAACCGCGTGACGGTCGGGGCGCCGACGCCGACCGACGCCTCGCCGGGATCGGCGCCGACGAGCGGATGAACCGTCCAGACGTGCTCGAAGTAGCCGCCGAGGTCCTGCCGGGTGACGAGATGCTCCGCCTGGCGCGCGCGCAGCACGCCGAGCGAGTACGTCGTGCTCAGGACCATGAGCCGCGGGCGCTCCGGCCGGACCGGGCGGCGCCCGCGGGCCCGCCGCGCCAGCAGCACGAGGCCGCCGCCGGCCACCGCGGCCACGGCCAGCGCGGCGTCGATCGCGCCCAGCGCCATCCGCCGCGCCCGCCCCGTCATCGCGCCGCCTTCCGCGCGCGGGCCGCCTCGAGCTCGTCGATCAGCGCGAGCATCCCGGGATCCTGGATCGCGGGATTGCAGCGGTCGGTGAAGGGACGCCGCGCCACGTGGCGGGCGGACCCGCCGGCGGGGTCGACGTCGAGCGCGTCGTCGAGCACGAGCTCGACGCACAGCAGCGACAGGTACACCCGCTGGACGAACGACAGCTCGGCGATCTCCGTGGCCGAGCAGGGCGGCCACACCGCGGCGCACACCTGCGCCACGATCGGGCCGCTGTCGGCCTGCTCGGTCGCCAGGTGCAGCGTCGCGCCGACGTAGCGCGCCTCGCGTTCGCGCGCTCCCTCCAGCGCGCCGAAGCCGGGAAATGCCGGCAGCAGCGAGGGGTGGACGTTGTACGTCGGGAAGTGCTCGTACAGCTCGGGTCCCACGAGCCGGTTGAAGTACAGCAAGACGGCGTCGGCGGACTGCGCGCGCAGCGCTCGGGCGGCCTGCCGCGAGAACTCGTGGCGGTCGCCGTCGATCCGCCGGCACGGGATGTCGCGTTCGCGCGCCACGGCCTCGATGCCACACGGACGGTCGGTGATCACCGTGAAGCTGACGCCCAGGTGCTCGGCGCCGCGGCACATCTGCGCGAACGTCTCCCCGTTGGAGCTCGCGATGACGCCGAGTCGCATCGCGCTCAGCTCGCGATCAGGCGGGAGAACGGCACGACGAAGAAGCCGGGGTAGTCCGCGAGGAGGTCCTCCGGGCGCGCGTTGAGCACGTCACGGTCGTTGAGCGTCGTCGCGTAGCGGTACTCCCGCGGCACCCCGCCCCACTTCGCCTTGAAGCGCTGGAGGCTCTCGTGGGCGGGCCAGCTGCCGCCCCAGTTCCAGTGCGCCATGCCCCGCTGCGCCGCGTCGGTCATCGCCTGCAGGATGATCGGCGCCATCGGCTGCTCGCTGCGGTGGTCGGGGCTCACGGCTGGAACGTAGTAGTCGACCGTGGTCGCGCAGTAGAAGACCAGCAGCGCCGCCACGGCGTCGCCGGCGATCTGCGCGACGTAGATGTCGTAGTCGGCTCCCGCGCGGAAGTGGCGCGCGACCGCCGAGAAGAACGCGGGCGTCTTGACCGGCGCGCCGATCGCGTCCATCGAGCGGCGGTGCAGCGACTCGAGCACGCCGAACGCCTCGTTGTCGATCGTCACGCGGGTGCCGCAGCGCTCGGCCTTGGCGACGTTGCGCCGCGCCGAGCCGTCGATCGCCGCCACGATCCGCGCGTGCGGATCGCCCGCACCGGACAGCGGGGTGACGTGGCCGACGCGCATGTCGTCGAGGTCGCCGCCGATCTGCGCGTCGGCGTCGGCGAGCGGGTTGGCGACCACGGTTGCCGCCAGGACGTCGTCGCTGCGCACCTCGTCCTCATACCACGCGCCCAGCGCGCGGCCCGCTTCGGCGCTCAGCGCCAGCGGGCCGCCGTTGGAGCCGAAGTAGGGCAGCGAGTTGAGCACCGCGCCCCGCGCGCCGGCCTGGCGCATGAGCGGCATGACGCCGACCACCGCACCGTCACTTAACGCGACCGCATAGCGCGCCTCGCAGCCCAGCAGCTCGGCGAGCAGGTCGCGGTAGCCGAGCGTGTAGGAGATCAGCGCGGCGGGGTGAGCGGCGACGAAGCCGGCGTACGCCGGCTCGCGCTCGGCGGCCAGGCGGACGACCTCGACGTTCACGGGTGACGGACCAGCATGGTCCACTCGTAGAGCGGATAGTCGTGCAGAAGGGTCACGTAGGGCGAGATCTCACGCTTGCAGAAGGCAAAGAACGCGCACGGATCGGCGTAGAACAGGTTGTCCTGCCGGTAGTCCACGAACGTCGTCATCAGGTTGAACGCAAACCCGTGCCTCGAACTGGCGGCAAGTCGGCGCAGACATTGCTCGACGTATCCCTGCCACGCCGCGTCGGAGCTTGAGTGCTTGACGTTGAACGGGCCCGAGGCGAACGAGTAGTCGGCTGTCTGCGTCGGCTCCGCGGCGCAGACGAGCTGCGCGCGCTCGTCGGTGGCCCGGCGGGCGCGGTCGAGCATCGGCTCGCTGATGTCGTAGCCGTAGTAGCGCTCCAGGGTCACGCCCGGCAGCCCGTCGAGGAAGGCGAACATCGACCCGTAGCCGCAGCCGAGGTCGTTGACCGAGATTGGCTCGCCGCCCGTCGGCAGCAGCTGGGCGAGCTTGGCGAAGCGCAGCTGCTGCGACGCCGCGTCCTTCCATCCCACGCTGCGCGGGCTCGCTCCGTGCTGCGCGAGGCCCTCGCTGTAGAGCCGCTCGACGGCGGCCAGCGCGACGCTCACCTCGTCCTTCGGCGACGTCATGGATCCCAGGCTAACGCGAGCGCGGACGCAGGCGGGCGGCCAGGCGGCCGGCGATGCGACGCAGCGTCCGCACGTCGGCGCGCCGGGGCACGAGCGCCGCCGGCGCCAGCCCGCGCCGGTGGTACGTCCGCAGGCACAGCGCCAGCCCGGCGACGGCCGCGACCAGCGCGCCGGCGGCGGCGCCGACGGCGCCGGCGGCGGGGATCAGGATCGCGTCGGCGGCGACCATCACCGCGAGGTTCAGCGAGAACGAGCGCACGAGCAGACCCGGGTCGCCGCGCGACGCGAGCGCGCGGCTGAGCAGCCACTGGGCGCCCCAGAGGACGTTGGCGGCGAGCAGCACGATGCCGGGCGCCAGGACGTCGTTCCAGTCGTCGCCCAGCAGCACGGCGATGAGCGTCGACAGCCCCAGCGCGAGGATCGTGGCCAGGGCGAGGCCGAGGATCACCGCGATCCGCGTCATCTGCGCCGTCAGCGCCAGCGCCTCGCGATCACCCATCGCCGCCATGCGCGGAAAGGAGGCGAAGGACAGGCCCACCGCGACGAAGCCGGTGATCGTGCCGAGCGTGAGCGCGACGCTGTAGATGCCCGCTTCCGCCTCGCTGGCCAGGGCGTAGACGAACAGCAGATCCAGGCGCGCCGACGAGTAGGCCAGGACGTTGGCCAGCTGGGTGCGCACGCCGTAGTGCAGCGCCGGGCGCAGGTAGCCCTCGGCGGCGCGCGGGCGGGGCCGCAGCCGCGCGCGACAGAGCATCGTCGCCGCCGCGCCGAACCCCACCGAGGCCGCCACGAGCCCGGCGAGGACGCCGCCGAACACGTCGAGGTCGAGGACCGCGACGAAGACGACGATGCCCGCCGCCGCCGTCGTCGACATGACCATCGTCAGGACGCTCACCGCGACGACCCGCTGGGTCGCGTAGACGACGAACAGCAAGAGCTGGCCGACGGCCGTGACGACGACCGTCGCGCAGCCGACGGCGACGGCGGCGCGGATCCCCGGGTCGTCGACCGGCAGCTGCGCCACCGCGTAGAGGAACACCACGACGGCGCCCGCCAGCGACGCGAGGATCACCGCGACGAGGCTCGAGGACAGCGCCTCCTGCACGCTCGCCTTCGCCTGGCCGATCCGCACGACCGCGGCGTCGCCGAGACCCAGCGTGCTGCACTGCGCCACGAGCAGGGTCACGAACGTCAGCGCGGCCAGCGTCCCCCGCCCCGCCGGCCCGAGCACGCGCGCCGTCACGATCGTCGAGACCAGCCCGAGCAGCACGCCGCTGCCGTCGGACGCGAAGCGCATGAGCGACCCCTGCAGCAGCGTGCTGCGCGGTGCGTTGGGAGCGGCGATCGGCGGCTCCGCCATGGGCGGCCCGCTCACCACTGCTCCTCGACCGCGCTGCTCAGCGCCGCAACCACCTCCTCGACGACGGCCGCCCCCATCCCCGGCCACAGCGGCAGCGTGAGCGACCCCTCCTGCGCGCGGTGCGAGTGCGGCAGATCGCCGGGCCGGTGGCCGTACGCCGCGAAGGCGGGCTGCGCATGCATCGCGTAGGTCCCGATGGTCGTCTCGATTCCGGCGGCGCGCATCGCCAGGCTCACCGCGTCACGGTCGATCCCGTCGGCGAGCAGCAGCACGTAGGACTGGAACGTCGCGCCCGCGCTGCCGGCCGCCGGGACCGTCACGCCGTCGGCGGCCGCCAGCGCGCGGTCGTAGGCCGCGGCGGCGGTCCGGCGTCCGGCGAGCATCTCGTCGAGCCGGCGCATCTGCGCCCGCCCCATCGCCGCCTGCAGCTCGCTCATGCGGTAGTTGAAGCCGTGCTCGTCGAAGCGCATCCCGACGTCGCCGCGCATGCCGCCGTGGTTGCGCAGCAGGCGCAGACGCGCCGCCAGGTCGTCGTCGTCGGTGGTGACCATCCCGCCCTCGCCCGTCGTGATGATCTTGCGCGGGTGAAAGCTGAACGCCGCCGCCCCCGGCCACGCGCCGCAGCGCCGCCCGTCGACGTGCGCGCCGAGGGCACAGGCGGCGTCCTCGACGAGCAGCAGGCCGTGGTCCCGGGCGAGGGTCGCCGCGCCGGCGAGGTCGCAGGGCTGTCCGAAGGGGTCGATCGCCATCAGGGCGCGGGTGCGCGGCGTGATGCGCGCCGCCGCATCCTCGAGGTCGAGCAGGAAGCCGCCGGGCGCACAGTCGACGAGCACCGGGCGCGCGCCGCACTGGGCGATGACGTTCCCGCTCGCCGGAAACGTGAAGTCCGACACGAGCACCTCGTCGCCCGGCCCGATGCCCGCGGCGGCCAGCACGAGGTGCAGCGCGGTCGTCGCGGAGGTCGTGGCGATCGCGTGGGCGACGCCGACGTAGTCGGCGAGGTCGGCCTCGAAGCCCGCGACGTACGCGCCGCTCGTCAGCGTGCCGGACTCGACGATCCGGCGAAAGTCCTCGACCACGTCGGCGAAGTCGACGAGCGGCCGCGTCAGGGGGATCACGTCAGGAGCCGACAGCGGCGGCGTGCCAGCTGTAGGTCCACTCCAGCCCGTCGCGCAGATCCGTCGGCGCCACCCCTCCGAGCAGGGTCTCGACGCGGCTGACGTCCGCGCGGTGGCGCCGGACATCGGCTGTCCGGGCGGGGGCCTGCACGATCTCGCCGGTGTACCCGGCGATCTCGCAGAGCGTGTCGACGATCTCGCGGATCGCCGTCTCGCGGCCGCTGCCGACGTTGAGCGTCTGGCCCAGCGCCGCGTCCAGCGTCGCCAGGCGGAGGATCGCCGCGACGGCGTCCTGCACGTAGATGAAGTCGCGCGTCTGAAGGCCGTCGCCCTCGATCACCGGCGGCGATCCGTCGAGCAGCCGCTTGATCGTCAGCGGGACGATCGCCGCGAACGCGTCGTCGTTCTGACGCGGGCCGTAGTTGTTGAAGGGGCGCACGGTGACGACGTCGAGGTCGTACATGTTCACGTAGGACATCAGGAGCAGGTCGGCGGCCGCCTTGCCCGCCGCGTACGAGGTCTCGGCCAACAGGGGGTGCGCCTCGCTCATGCTGATCTGCTGCGCCGTCCCGTACACCTCCGAGCTCGAGACGTGCACGAGCCGGGGCAGCAGCCCGGTGCGCAGGAGCTCCGCCAGCGCGGTGGCGATCGCGACGTTGACCGTGAAGGCCCCGACCGGGTTGAAGAACGAGTACAGCAGCGCCTTCGTGGCGAGGTTGAACGCCAGGTCGGGCCGCTCGGCGCGACAGATCGCGGTCATCGCGCCGAGGTCGCCGGCGTCCTCGCGGTACACGGTGAGCGCATCACCGTGCTGGGCGCGCGCGGCCTCGAGGTTCTCCTCGCGGCCGAGGAAGAACGTGTCGACCACGACGACGGACTCCGCGCCCGCTGCCAGCAGGGCGTCGACGAGGTGGCTGCCGATGAACCCGGCGCCCCCCGTCACGACGATCCGGGCGCCGCTCAGGTCGGACATGGCGCGGGCGCGTCGCGACCGGTCAGCAGCCGCTGGATCTCCCAGACGAAGCGCATCGCGTTGAGCGCGTCGCGGCCGGAGACGAGCGGCGGCGTGGCGTTCTGCACGGCGTCGACGAAGTGGCGGATCTCGACGTCGAGCGGCTCCTCGGGGCGGATCAGGACGCGCTCGATGGCCAGGTCCAGGACGTAGCTGCCGCCGCCCTCGCCGGTCGAGCCGGAGGTGCGCGCCTGCGAGTGGATCAGCAGCTCCTGGTTGAGGTAGTTCGCGGTGACGTAGCCGATGTCGGAGGTGACGTTCAGCTCGCGGATCTTGTTGTGGGTGATGCGGCTGGCGGTCAGCGTCGCCATGCTGCCCCCGGCGAACATCAGCGTGGCGGTGACGTACTCGTGGGCCGCTGCGCCGGCGCTGCCGACACCCTGCGCGAAGACGTCGGTCACGTCGGTGCCGAGCAGCGACAGGACGACGTCGATGTCGTGGATCATGAGGTCGGCGACCACGTCGACATCGGTGATCCGCGCGCTCAGCGCGCTCATCCGCCGGACGTCGATGGCGTGGACGGCGTTGCCCGCCAGGATCTGCCCGAGCTGGCGCACGACGGGGTTGAAGCGCTCGACGTGGCCGACCAGCAGAACCGCCCCGCTGGCGTCGGCGGCGCCGATCAGCGCCTCGCAGTCCGCCTCCGTGGTGGCCAGCGGCTTCTCGACGAGGCAGTGCACGCCCTGCTCGAGCAGCGGGCCGGCGATGTCGGCGTGCACCGAAGAGGGCACGGCGATCGTCGCGGCGTCGATCTCGCCCGCCATCTCCTGCGCCGAGCCGAAGACGCGGCATCCGTACCGCGCGGCGGCGGACCGTGCGCGGTCCGCGTCGGCGTCGACGACGCCGACGAGCTCGACGCCCTTCAGGCCCGCGTAGATCCGCAGGTGGTTCGCGCCCATCTTGCCCGCCCCGACGACCGCAACCCGCACCGGCTGGCTGGGACGGATGGTCTTCGAGGACATGGTCGACATCGTCGGCAATTCGTCGCTGGCAAGCGGGCACAGCGCGCGGAGCACCGACGTTCGGCCGCCGTCAGCTCGAGCGGCGATACTACACAACGCGGTGGCGCAAATTCCTTGGCTGCGCGAACGTTCGGGGCCGGCCGTCGCGCTCTTCTCGTTGCTGGTCGTCGTCCTGCTCGGCAACGCCCACGGCGGCTACTACCCCACCGCCTGGGGCTGGTGCGTGCTCGGGTTCGCCTGGATCGCCGGAATCGCGTTCATGGCGCGTGCCGGCCGTGGCTTGGACCGGCTCGAGGTCGCGTTCCTCGGCGCGCTGACGCTGTTTGTCGCCTGGAACGCGGTGTCGATCGCGTGGACGTCGAACGTCGACGCGTCCGTCCTCGAGGTGCAGCGCGGGCTCATTTACCTCTTCGGCGTCCTCGCGGTGCTGCTGATCCTGCGCCGCGGCACGGTCGCGCATCTGCTCGGCGGGCTCGCCGCGGGCGCCACGTGGCTGTCGGTCCAGGCGCTCGGCGACCGTCTCTTCCCCGACGAGAGCGGCGACGCCGTCGTGGTCTTCCACGATCGCCTCCAGGGAGCGCTCGGCTACGCCACCGGGTTCGCGCTGCTCGGGGTGATGGCTGCGCTGCTGGCGCTGGTGTTCGCCGTGCACGCGAGGAGCCTGGCGGCGCGAGCGGCCGCCGCCGCCGCGCTGCCGGTCCTCCTGACGACCGCCTACTTCACGTTCAGCCGCGGCGCGGTGCTGGCGATCGGCGCCGGCCTGCTCGCCGCCGTCGCCTACGACCGGCGGCGACTCACGCTGCTCACCGCCGGGGCGCTCGTGGCGCTGCCGTCGGCGGCGGCCGTCTGGATCGCGTCGCGCGCCCCCGCGCTCACGAGCTCCAGAGCGCAGGCGGAGCTGATCGCCGACGAAGGTCGCGAGCTGGCGCTCGTGCTCCTCGCGCTGACCGTCGCGTCGTCGGTCGTCGCGGTGGCCGTCGGGCTGGCCGGGTCGCGCGTCCGGTTCGGCCGCGGCACCCGGCGGGCGTACGCGGCCGCGCTGGCGGCCGTCGCCGTGGTGGTCGCCGTGGGCGGGGTGATGAGCCAGGGCGGCCCAGGCCCGCTCGTCGAGAAGGCCTACTACGGCGTCAACCGCGAGAAGCTTCCGGAGGACCAGACCGAGGCCAACGACCTCAACACCCGGCTGGGCAGCATCGGCACGACCGCGCGCGTCAACTACTGGCGCGTCGCGTGGGATCAGTACCGGGAGCATCCGCTGATCGGCTCGGGCGCCGGAACCTACGAAGGGTTCTGGCTGCGCCATCGCCCCATCAACGAGCCGGTGATCGACGCGCACAACCTGTATCTCGAGACGCTCGCGCAGCTCGGCTGGCCCGGGCTTCTGCTGCTCGTCGCGATGCTCGCGCTGCCGCTGGCGGCGGCGGCGCGCAGTCGCGGCGAGCCGCTCGCCGCGGGGGCGCTCGCCGCTTACGTCGCCTACGTCGTGCACGCGGCCATCGACTGGGACTGGGAGATCCCGACGCTCACCCTGTTCGCGCTGTTCTGCGCGGTCGCGCTGTTCGCCGCGCGCGAGGACCGCGCCCCCGCGGACCGCGCGGTGAACCCTGCGCGAGCCCGGACGGTCGCCGTGGCCGTCGCGGTCGGGCTCGTCGCGTTCTCCCTCGTCGGGCTGGTCGGCAACCGTGCCCTCGACGACGCCAACGCGGCGTTGCTGCGCGGCGACCACGCCGCGGTCGCCGCGGCGGCGCGGACGGCCGAGCGCTGGGCGCCGTGGTCGGCGCAGGCCAAGCGCCTGCGCGGGCTCGCCGAGTTCCGGCTGGGCCGTGCGGAGGCGGGTCGCAGCAAGCTGCGCGAGGCCGCGCGACGGACGCCCGACGACTGGCGGATCTGGTATGACCTCGGCATCGCCAGCACTGGCAGCCAACGCGCGCGCGCCTTCGTCCGGGCCGCCACGCTGAACCCGATGGGCAACGACATCGAGGCGCTGCGCGACCAGGGCGTGCGACTGCCGTCGCCGCGGCCGGCGAGATGAACGCCCGGCTGCGCGCGCTGCTGCAGGCCGACCCGCTGCGCGATCCCGCGCCGCTGATCCGCCGGGTCTACGCCTACGTCGCCTACCGGATCGGCGACGGGCCGGACGCCGAGGACGTCACGAACGAGACGTTCGCGCGGGCCCTGCGCTACCGCGACACCTTCGACGCGTCGAAGGGCACGCCGATCAGCTGGCTGATCGGGATCGCACGGCGCTGCGTCGACGAGTCGTTTCACCAGGCCCGGCCGATGCTCGACAGCCCGCCCGACCGCGAGGCCGCGGGCGACCTCGCGGCGGACACCGTCGAGCGGCTGACGATGCAGGCCGCGGTCAGCCGCCTCGACGAGCGCGATCGCGAGCTCATCGCGCTGCGCTACGGCGCCGACCTCAGCGCGCGGCAGATCGCCCAGCGCCTCGAGATGACCACGAACGCCGTCGACGTCGCGCTGCACCGCGCGCGCACGAGGCTGCGCGAGGAGCTCGAGGGGCGTTCCTCCGAAGAGGACGTTCGCGCGCCATCCGCCGATCGCCGTGTAAGGAATTCGGGTCCTGCGCCGGTAAGCACCGCACGACGACCTTCTGAAGGGGAGAAACACCGATGATGCGACGCACCAGATCAGACCGGGACATCGAGGCGCAGCTGCGCTCCGCCCGCCCCGAGCCGACCCCCGAGGTCACGCGCGCCATCTCGGAGAGCGTGCGCCCGCGCCGCGGCCTCATGGGTGGCCTGTCTCGCGTGCCGCTCGGTCCGGCCGCCGGTCTGACCGCGATCGTCGCGGCCGTCGGCCTCGCCCTCGGCGGCGGCAGCGCCGCGCTGAGCACGGCCGGCGATGCCCTCAACGTCCGCAAGTCCAAGGCGCGGGTCGCCGCGGCCCCGTCGATCAACCAGTACGCCGAGGAGGACGTCGTCATCTGCGTCTACGGCTACGCCGAGCACACGGTCAACCCGGACATCGCCGCGACCCTCGTCGGCTCGGGCGTGGCGGAGTACGGCCCCTGCCCGTCGAGCATCTTCAACCCGTAGCTGCGTAGCACCCCGGCGCATGCGCTCGCCCCGAGCGCATGCGCCGTCGTCGTACTGGTCTCCGCGCCTCTCGGCGTCCACCGGAGGAGCGTCCATGGGTAGGCAGATCGGCCCGTTGCTCGTGGCGACGCTGGCCTTGAGCATGGCGTCGTGCGGCGGTGATGACGCCCCGCCCCCCGAGCCCGAGCGGCCCCAGATCACCAAGGCGCGGCTCATCGAGCGCGCCGACGCGATCTGCACCCGCGACCAGGCGCGGGCCACCGCGCGACTGGAGCGGCTGCCCAAGCCCGAGCGTTCTGCCCGCATCGGCGCGATCACCGCCCGCATCCTCGAGGTCAACGAGGCGGCGGTGCGCTCCGGCGCCGACCGCATCGAGGCGCTCGGCCGGCCGGCCTCCGACGCCGACCTGCTCGAGGACTACCTCGACGAGCGCACGAGCGCCGCCAACGCCCTGCGCGGCGCCCTGGCCGCGGCGCGCAAGGAGGACACGGAGGGGCTGGCGGCGGCGCTGCGGACGTACAACCGCAACCAGGCGCAGGAAGCAGCGACGCGGTTCGGCTTCAAGGTCTGCGGCCTGGGGGCGGGCCGGATCGGGTCCTGAGCGGTCCGCTGCGCGCCGCGCTCTGACCGCGCGGGTGAACCCCAGCTTCCGCCCGCGGCGGCGCCTATGCTGCGGCGCGGTGGAGGGGATGAGCCAGAGGTGATGCAGCGGGGACCGAGGGTCAAGAGCTTCCTGCGCGGGCTGCTCAACCTCGTCGCGCTCGTGCTCGTCGCCGGCGGCGTCGGGGTGGCGCTCGGGATGGGTCTGTCGGCGCTATCGAGCAGCGACGGGCCGGCCGCCACCGACCTCGGCGGCGGGTCGACGACCGCGACCGAGGCAGCGAGCGCGCCACCGGTCACCACGTCGTCGGACGCGTTCGCGCCTGTGCCGGCCGAGACGACGACGGCGCCGCCGGCCACGACCACGACGGCGCCGCGGCCCGAGCCGGAGCCGGTGAGCGCGTCGGTCCTCGACGCGCGCCTGTTCACCGACGCGACGCCGTCCGGCCGCCAGGAGCAGCGCGCGCGGGTCACCGTGCGGGTCCGCGCCGAGAACGCGGGCGACGAGCCCGCGACGCTCGACCCGCCGGTCCTGCGCGTGGGCAGCGTGCGGATCCCGGCCGATCCCGCGGGCGCCCAGTTCGACCCGCTCGAACCCGACACGAACCAGACCGTGACGCTGCGTTTCGAGCTCGCCGGCGAGGCCACCCCGAAGGTCGTCCGCGACCGCCGCGCCCGGATCCTCATCGCCGGGCAGTCGCTGGCGATCCGCGTCAAGGTGCAGGCGCCGGCGCAGTAGGGCGACGCCGCCCCGGCCGCGTCTGCTCGATACTGGGACAGTGATCGAGCGCTACACCCGGCCCGAGATGGGGGCCCTCTGGACCGACGAAGCGCGCATGGAGGCGTGGCGCCGCGTCGAGGTCGCCGCCTGCGAGGCGATGGACGGGCCGACCGAGGCCGAGCTCGAGGCGATCCGCGCCGCGACGTTCACGGTGCAGGCCGTCCAGGCGCGCGAGGCGATCACCGACCACGACGTCGCGGCGTTCGTCGATGTGTTGAGCGCATCGGCGGGTGACGCCGGCCGCTGGATCCACTTCGGGCTCACGTCCAGCGACGTGCTCGACACCGCGACGGGGCTGCAGCTGCGCGCCGCGGGCGAGATCGTCCTCGCCGGCGCGCGCGAGCTCGTGTCCGCGTTGACCGAGCGCGCGCGCGAGCACGTCGACACCGTCTGCGTCGGGCGCACGCACGGCGTCCACGCGGAGCCGACGACGTTCGGCGTCAAGCTCGCGGGCTTCGCGATGGAGGCGCGGCGCAACGCCGAGCGCCTGGAGCGGGCGTTTCACCAGGTGGCCGTCGGCGCCGTCTCCGGCGCCGTCGGCACGTACTCGGTGACGGCGCCGGCGTTCGAGGGGCGCGTGCTGGCGCGGCTGGGCCTGGAGCGCGAGCCGGTCTCGACCCAGGTCG
>JAUXSD010000345.1 GCA_030681525.1 Solirubrobacteraceae bacterium | reverse complement strand
CGGCATCGGCGTGCGCGTCGTGTCCATGCCTTCGACCAGCGTGTTCGACCGGCAGGACGCCGCTTATCGCGATGCGATACTGCCGCGCGGCGTGCCGCGCGTCGCGGTCGAGGCGGGCGTGTCCGATTACTGGCGCAAATACGTCGGCCTGGAAGGGGCGGTGATCGGCATCGACCGCTATGGCGAGTCCGCCCCGGGCCCCGAGTTGTTCAAGTACTTCGGTTTCACCGTGGACAAGGTCGTGGCTGCGGTAAAGAGCGTGATCTGAGCGGCTGCTCGCGGATTGATCTTTCTCAAACAGGGTCCGCGACTATCCGTGTATACCAATAGGCATCTCCCGTGTAGCTGTAGTTCCCTCTTTCGCTAGGAGCATTCATGACTATCAAGGTCGCAATCAACGGCTATGGCCGCATCGGACGCAACATCGTGCGCGCGCTGTATGAGGGCGGTAAGAAACACGATATCCAGATCGTCGCCGTCAACGACCTGGGCAACGCCCAGACCAACGCGCACCTGACCCGCTACGACACCACCCACGGCAAATTCCCGGGCACGGTGGCGGTGGAGGGCGACTACATGATCGTGAACGGGGACAAGATCCGCGTTTGCGCCATCCGCAATCCGGCGGAACTCCCCTGGGCCGAACTGGGCGTGGACGTGGTGATGGAATGCACCGGCCTCTTTACCAGCAAGGAAAAGGCGGGTGCGCACCTCACGGCCGGCGCGAAGAAAGTGATCATTTCCGCTCCGGGCGGCAAGGACGTCGATGCCACCGTGGTCTACGGCGTGAACCACAATGTGCTGAAGGCCTCGCACACGGTGATTTCGAACGCCTCCTGCACCACCAACTGCCTTGCGCCGATGGTAAAACCGCTGCACGACAAAATTGGTCTCGTCTGCGGCCTGATGACCACCATCCACGCCTACACCAACGACCAGGTGCTGACCGACGTCTATCACAGTGACCTGCGCCGTGCGCGCTCGGCCACCATGTCCATGATCCCGACCAAGACCGGCGCAGCGGCGGCCGTGGGGCTGGTGCTGCCGGAATTGAACGGCAAGCTCGACGGCTATTCGATGCGCGTGCCCACGATCAACGTTTCGGTGGTCGACCTGTCTTTCATCGCCAAGCGCGCGACCAGCGTCGAGGAAATCAACAAGATCATGCAGGAAGCGGCCGAAGGCAGCATGAAAGGCATCCTCGCCTACAACACCGAGCCGCTGGTGTCGGTGGACTTCAACCACAATCCGCATTCCAGCATTTTCGACTCAACGCTCACCAAGGTGTCGAACGGCACGCTGGTGAAGGCGTCCGCCTGGTACGACAACGAGTGGGGATTCAGCAACCGCATGCTCGATACGACGGTTGCGTTCATGAACGCGAAATAGATTTC
>JAUXSD010000342.1 GCA_030681525.1 Solirubrobacteraceae bacterium | reverse complement strand
GATGCGCGACTGCTACGCGCGGATCGAGGTGGCGGTCAAGAACGTCGACTCGCGCGAGCACGACATCCTCGACTCCGACGACTACTACCAATACCACGGCGGCATGATCGCGACCGTCCGGGCGCTGACCGGCCGCGACCCCGCGGCCTACCTCGGCGACAGCTCAGATCCGTCGCGCGTCGTCGCACGGACGCTGGCCGAGGAGACGCGCCGCGTCTTCCGCGCGCGGGTGGCCAACCCGCGCTGGATCGCATCGATGATCCGACACGGCTACAAGGGCGCCGCCGAGCTGTCGGCGACCGTCGACTACCTGTTCGGCTACGACGCGACCGCGGGCGTCGCGGAGGACTGGATGTACGCGCAGGTGGCGGCGAAATACCTGCTTGACGAGGACGTCGCGTCGTTCATGGCGAGCTCGAACCCGTGGGCCGCCCGCAGCATCGCCGAGCGGCTTCTGGAGGCCGCCGCGCGCGGGCTGTGGGCCGCGCCCGAGGACGCCACGCTGGCCGGGATCCGCGAGCGCTATCTCGCGCTCGAGGGCGAGTTGGAGGAGGCGCTGTGACCCATTTTCCCTTGAGCGCGATCGTCGGCCAGGAGGCGCTGATCGAGTCACTGCTGATCAACGCCGTCGCGCCGAACGTCGGTGGCGTGCTCGTGCGCGGCGAGCGGGGCACGGCGAAGTCGACGGCGGTGCGCGCACTGGCGCCGCTGCTGCCGGCGGTGCACGCGGCGACCGGCGAGACGTTCGCGTTCCGCCCGGGAGAACTCGCACCCAACGGCGAGGTCGCACACGACGCGCCCACGGTCCCGCGTCCCGCGCCGCTCGTCGAGCTGCCGCTCGGCACGACGCTCGACCGGCTCGTCGGGTCGCTTGATCTCGGCCGCGCGCTGGCCGGCGAGCAGGCATTTGAAGCCGGTCTGCTGGCCCGCGCTCACCAGGGGATCCTCTACGTCGACGAGGTCAACCTCCTCCCCGACCACCTCGTCGACGCGCTGCTCGACGCCGCCGCGACCGGCGTCGCGCGCGTCGAGCGCGAGGCCGTGTCGGCTGTCCACGCCGCGCGCTTCCTGCTCGTCGGGACGATGAACGTCGAGGAGGGCGAGCTGCGCCCGCAGCTGCTCGACCGCTTCGGCCTCGGCGTCGAGGTCAGCGCGCAGCGCGATCGGTCCCAGCGCGCAGAGATCGTCCGCCGCAGGCTGGCATTCGAGCACGCCCCGCTCGCATTCGCGCGCACCTGGGCCGACGCCGAGAGCGCACTGACCGCGCGCATCGCGGCGGCGCGCGAGCGGCTGGACGGCGTGCGGCTGCCCGAGCGCGAGCTGCTGCGGATCACGGGCGCCTGCGCGGCGCTCGGCGTCGACGGCGTGCGCGGAGACATCGTCTGCGCACAGGCCGCCCGCGCACTCGCCGCGCTCGACGACGCCAGAGAAGTCGACGAGTCCCACGTGCGGCGCGCGGCAGCGCTGGCGCTCGCCCACCGTCGCCGGCGCGATCCGCTCGACGGGCGCATGCCGCAACCCGAGGAGCTCGAGCGCGCGCTGGACGACGCAGGGCGGCCGCCGGACGAGCCACCGCGGGGAGGTGGCAACGGTGCCGACGGCGGCGGCCGGAGGCATGCTCCGCAGGGCGCCGGGACCTCGGCCGAACCGGGGGCGGTCGCGAGCACGGCAGCCGAGGCGCAGGGAGGCGATTCGCTCGAGCGGTCGAGCTCGCCACCGGACGCGCCCGAGCTTCGCGGCCCACAGGCGCACGCCGACGACGGCCACCGACCGCCGGCCCCGGGGGAGCGCGCACGCGAGCGCCGCGACGCGCCCGCGCCGGCGCACCTGCCGC
Source organism: Solirubrobacteraceae bacterium (assembly GCA_030681525.1). GTDB lineage: Bacteria > Actinomycetota > Thermoleophilia > Solirubrobacterales > Solirubrobacteraceae > CADCVQ01. The sequence goes on along the minus strand of JAUXSD010000342.1, from coordinate 7,790 downwards.
TCGACGCGCTCGCGGTCAGCGGCACGGGCGCCGGCCCCGCGGGACGCCGCGCCCGTTCGTCCGGTCGGGACGCCGGCGCGATCGACAGCCGCCCCGCGGGCCCGGGCGGCGAGGACGTGGCGCTCGTCGCGAGCCTGCGCGGCATGCTGCTCGGCGGCATCACGGCGGACGGCGCGCTGCGCGAACACGTCCGCGCGGGTCGCGAGGCGACGCTCGTCTGCCTCGTCGTCGACGCCAGCGGGTCGATGGGCGCGCGCCGCCGGCTCGCGCGCGTCAAGGGCGCGCTCCTCGCGTTGCTGCGCGACGCGTACACCCGCCGCGACCGCGTCGCCGTCATCGCCTTTCGCGACAGCACGGCACAGCTGCTCGTCGCGCCCGGCGCGCCGCTCGCGCTCGCGGCCGCGGCGCTGCGCGGGCTCCCGACCGGCGGCCGCACGCCGCTGGCCGCGGGCCTGGACGCCGCCGAGCTCCTGATCCGCCGCGAGACGCTGCGCGAGCCGGGCCGGCGCGCGATCGCCGTCGTGCTGACCGACGGCCGCGTCTGCGATCCGGCCGGCGAGATCCCGCGCGCCGCCGCGCGGCTCGGTCGCGCGGCCGCCGCCACGCATGTCGTCGACACCGAGGACGGGCCCGTGCGCCTCGGGCTCGCGGCGGCGCTCGCGTGCGCCGCCGGCGGGCACGTCCACCGGCTCGCCCTCGTCACCGCCTCGACCAGGAGCGCCGCATGACCGAGACCGCCGACACGCCGCTGCACCGCCACAGCGCCGACGACATCGACGTGCCGCACCGTCCGGATGACCGCGGCAGCGCCGAGCCCAAGCGGCGCAAGCGTCGCGACCGGCCGCTGGTCGCCGTCATCACCGGTCACGGCAAGGGCAAGAGCACGTCGGCGTTCGGGATGCTGCTGCGCTCGTGGGCGCGCGGCTACCGCTGCGGCGTCTTTCAGTTCGTGAAGTCCGGCAAGTGGAAGGTCGGCGAGGCGAAGGCCGCCGCCGCGCTCGGCGGCATCGACTGGGAGAAGATGGGCGACGGCTGGTCGTGGCTGTCGCGCGACCTCGAGGAGTCCGCCGACCGCGCACGCGAGGGCTGGGCGGAGGTCAAGCGCGCGATCGCCTCCGAGCGCTACGAGTTCCTGCTGCTCGACGAGATCACCTACCCCATCAAATGGGGCTGGATCGAGATCGACGACGTCGTCGCGACGCTGCGTGAGCGCCCCGGCTTTCAGCATGTCGTCATCACCGGCCGCGACGCCGCCCCCGAGCTGCTGGAGCTCGCCGACCTCGTCTCGGAGGTCGTCAAGGTCAAGCATCCGATGGACGAGGGCATCCGCGCCCAGCAGGGCATCGAGTGGTAGCGGTCCTCGTCATCCTCGACGGCGCCAGCGAGCCCTTGCGCGGCGCACCGACGAGCCTCGAACTTGCCCGCACACCGGCCCTCGATCGACTCGCTCGGCAGGGTGAGCTGACCCGGCTGCGAACGATCGCCGCGGCGGCGCTGGCAGTCGCATGATCCCGCGGGTCGTCATCGCCGGCACGAGCTCCGGAGCCGGCAAGACGACGGTCGCCTGCGGGCTGATCGGCGCGCTGCGGTCATGCGGGCTGCGCGTGCAGGGCTTCAAGGTCGGTCCCGACTACATCGACCCCAGCTACCACGCGCTCGCAGGCGGGCGGCCGGGACGCAACCTCGATGCGTTCCTCAGCGGACCGGAGCTGATCGCGCCGCTCGTGCGCCACGGCTCTGCCGGCGCGGACATCGCCGTGATCGAGGGTGTCATGGGCCTGTTCGACGGTGCCTCGGGCCGCGGCGAGCTGGCATCGACCGGGCATGTGGCGAAGCTGCTCGACGCGCCGGTGCTGCTCGTCGTCGACGCGGCGGCGATGGCCCGCTCCGCGGCAGCGATCGTCCACGGCTACACGACCTTCGACCCCGCCGTGAACGTCGCCGGGGTGGTCTTCAACCGCGTCGGCTCCGATCACCATGAGCAGCTGCTGCGCGAGGCCATCGCGCCGCTCGGCGTCCCGATGCTCGGCGCGCTGCGCCGCGACGAGCGCGTCGTCGCACCCGAGCGCCACCTCGGCCTCGTGCCCGCCGGCGAGCGCGAGCAGCCCACGAGCGTCGCGCTCGCGACACTCGCCGAAGCCGTCGCGCGCTACGTCGACGTTCCCCGGATCGAGCGGCTGGCACGGACGGCGCCTGCGCTCGCGGCCGGCCCGCGCTGGAGCGCGGAGCCCGCCACCGAGGCCGCCTGCGGTACGCGGATCGCGATCGCCCGCGGACCCGCGTTCTCGTTTCACTACGAGGAGAACCTCGAGCTGCTCGCGGCCGCCGGCGCCGAGCTGGCCCCGTTCGACCCGCTGCACGACGAGACGCTGCCACCGGACTGCGGCGCGCTGATCCTCGCGGGCGGCTTTCCCGAGGTCTTCGGCCCGCAGCTCGAAGCCAACGCGCCGCTGCGCGCGGACGTTGCCGCGTTCGCCGCCGCCGGCAAGCCGGTGCTCGCGGAATGCGGCGGGCTGCTGTACCTCTGCGCCGACCTCGACGGGCACGAGATGTGCGGCGCGATCCCCGCCCGCGCGAGCATGTCGGGGCGGTTGACGCTGGGCTACCGCGAGGCGGTCGCGACCACGGCGATGCCGTGGCTGGAGGTGGGCGAGCGCGTTCGCGGGCACGAGTTCCACTACTCGCAGATACAGCCGCTGGAGGAGGAGCAGCCGGCGCCGGAGGGGAGGCGTTTGCCGTACGCGCAGCCGCCGACCGGCGCTGCCACGGGCGCGGCATGGAGCCTCTCCGCCCGCGGGACGTCCCGGCGGGAGGGGTTCGCCGCGGGCACGCTGCAGGCGAGCTACCTGCACGTCCATTGGGCCGCCCACCCGCACATCGCGCTGCGCTTCGCGCAGGCCGCCCGCGCCGCGCAGCTCACGATGGCATGAGGCCGTCGACCTGTTTCCTCTTCGGCGTGAGCAGCAGGCGCTATCACCGGTGATAGCGCCTGCTGCTCACGCCGAAGAGGAAACAGGTCGACGGCCTCATGCCATCGTGAGCTGCGCGGCGCGGGCGGCCTGCGCGAAGCGCAGCGCGATGTGCGGGTGGGCGGCCCAATGGACGTGCAGGTAGCTCGCCTGCAGCGTGCCCGCGGCGAACCCCTCCCGCCGGGACGTCCCGCGGGCGGAGAGGCTCCATGCCGCGCCCGTGGCAGCGCCGGTCGGCGGCTGCGCGTACGGCAAACGCCTCCCCTCCGGCGCCGGCTGCTCCTCCTCCAGCGGCTGTATCTGCGAGTAGTGGAACTCGTGCCCGCGAACGCGCTCGCCCACCTCCAGCCACGGCATCGCCGTGGTCGCGACCGCCTCGCGGTAGCCCAGCGTCAACCGCCCCGACATGCTCGCGCGGGCGGGGATCGCGCCGCACATCTCGTGCCCGTCGAGGTCGGCGCAGAGGTACAGCAGCCCGCCGCATTCCGCGAGCACCGGCTTGCCGGCGGCGGCGAACGCGGCAACGTCCGCGCGCAGCGGCGCGTTGGCTTCGAGCTGCGGGCCGAAGACCTCGGGAAAGCCGCCCGCGAGGATCAGCGCGCCGCAGTCCGGTGGCAGCGTCTCGTCGTGCAGCGGGTCGAACGGGGCCAGCTCGGCGCCGGCGGCCGCGAGCAGCTCGAGGTTCTCCTCGTAGTGAAACGAGAACGCGGGTCCGCGGGCGATCGCGATCCGCGTACCGCAGGCGGCCTCGGTGGCGGGCTCCGCGCTCCAGCGCGGGCCGGCCGCGAGCGCAGGCGCCGTCCGTGCCAGCCGCTCGATCCGGGGAACGTCGACGTAGCGCGCGACGGCTTCGGCGAGTGTCGCGAGCGCGACGCTCGTGGGCTGCTCGCGCTCGCCGGCGGGCACGAGGCCGAGGTGGCGCTCGGGTGCGACGACGCGCTCGTCGCGGCGCAGCGCGCCGAGCATCGGGACGCCGAGCGGCGCGATGGCCTCGCGCAGCAGCTGCTCATGGTGATCGGAGCCGACGCGGTTGAAGACCACCCCGGCGACGTTCACGGCGGGGTCGAAGGTCGTGTAGCCGTGGACGATCGCTGCCGCGGAGCGGGCCATCGCCGCCGCGTCGACGACGAGCAGCACCGGCGCGTCGAGCAGCTTCGCCACATGCCCGGTCGATGCCAGCTCGCCGCGGCCCGAGGCACCGTCGAACAGGCCCATGACACCCTCGATCACGGCGATGTCCGCGCCGGCAGAGCCGTGGCGCACGAGCGGCGCGATCAGCTCCGGTCCGCTGAGGAACGCATCGAGGTTGCGTCCCGGCCGCCCGCCTGCGAGCGCGTGGTAGCTGGGGTCGATGTAGTCGGGACCGACCTTGAAGCCCTGCACGCGCAGCCCGCATGACCGCAGCGCGCCGATCAGCCCGCAGGCGACCGTCGTCTTGCCGGCTCCGGAGCTCGTGCCGGCGATGACGACCCGCGGGATCATGCGACTGCCAGCGCCGCCGCGGCGATCGTTCGCAGCCGGGTCAGCTCACCCTGCCGAGCGAGTCGATCGAGGGCCGGTGTGCGGGCAAGTTCGAGGCTCGTCGGTGCGCCGCGCAAGGGCTCGCTGGCGCCGTCGAGGATGACGAGGACCGCTACCACTCGATGCCCTGCTGGGCGCGGATGCCCTCGTCCATCGGATGCTTGACCTTGACGACCTCCGAGACGAGGTCGGCGAGCTCCAGCAGCTCGGGGGCGGCGTCGCGGCCGGTGATGACGACATGCTGAAAGCCGGGGCGCTCACGCAGCGTCGCGACGACGTCGTCGATCTCGATCCAGCCCCATTTGATGGGGTAGGTGATCTCGTCGAGCAGCAGGAACTCGTAGCGCTCGGAGGCGATCGCGCGCTTGACCTCCGCCCAGCCCTCGCGTGCGCGGTCGGCGGACTCCTCGAGGTCGCGCGACAGCCACGACCAGCCGTCGCCCATCTTCTCCCAGTCGATGCCGCCGAGCGCGGCGGCGGCCTTCGCCTCGCCGACCTTCCACTTGCCGGACTTCACGAACTGAAAGACGCCGCAGCGGTAGCCGCGCGCCCACGAGCGCAGCAGCATCCCGAACGCCGACGTGCTCTTGCCCTTGCCGTGACCGGTGATGACGGCGACCAGCGGCCGGTCGCGACGCTTGCGCCGCTTGGGCTCGGCGCTGCCGCGGTCATCCGGACGGTGCGGCACGTCGATGTCGTCGGCGCTGTGGCGGTGCAGCGGCGTGTCGGCGGTCTCGGTCATGCGGCGCTCCTGGTCGAGGCGGTGACGAGGGCGAGCCGGTGGACGTGCCCGCCGGCGGCGCACGCGAGCGCCGCCGCGAGCCCGAGGCGCACGGGCCCGTCCTCGGTGTCGACGACATGCGTGGCGGCGGCCGCGCGACCGAGCCGCGCGGCGGCGCGCGGGATCTCGCCGGCCGGATCGCAGACGCGGCCGTCGGTCAGCACGACGGCGATCGCGCGCCGGCCCGGCTCGCGCAGCGTCTCGCGGCGGATCAGGAGCTCGGCGGCGTCCAGGCCCGCGGCCAGCGGCGTGCGGCCGCCGGTCGGGAGCCCGCGCAGCGCCGCGGCCGCGAGCGCGAGCGGCGCGCCGGGCGCGACGAGCAGCTGTGCCGTGCTGTCGCGAAAGGCGATGACGGCGACGCGGTCGCGGCGGGTGTACGCGTCGCGCAGCAACGCGAGGAGCGCGCCCTTGACGCGCGCGAGCCGGCGGCGCGCGCCCATCGACCCGCTGGCGTCGACGACGAGGCAGACGAGCGTCGCCTCGCGACCCGCGCGGACGTGTTCGCGCAGCGCGCCGTCCGCCGTGATGCCGCCGAGCAGCATGCCGCGCAGGCTCGCGACGAGCGCCACGTCCTCGCCGCCCGGGCCCGCGGGGCGGCTGTCGATCGCGCCGGCGTCCCGACCGGACGAACGGGCGCGGCGTCCCGCGGGGCCGGCGCCCGTGCCGCTGACCGCGAGCGCGTCGAGCGGCAGGTGCGCCGGCGCGGGCGCGTCGCGGCGCTCGCGTGCGCGCTCCCCCGGGGCCGGCGGTCGGTGGCCGTCGTCGGCGTGCGCCTGTGGGCCGCGAAGCTCGGGCGCGTCCGGTGGCGAGCTCGACCGCTCGAGCGAATCGCCTCCCTGCGCCTCGGCTGCCGTGCTCGCGACCGCCCCCGGTTCGGCCGAGGTCCCGGCGCCCTGCGGAGCATGCCTCCGGCCGCCGCCGTCGGCACCGTTGCCACCTCCCCGCGGTGGCTCGTCCGGCGGCCGCCCTGCGTCGTCCAGCGCGCGCTCGAGCTCCTCGGGTTGCGGCATGCGCCCGTCGAGCGGATCGCGCCGGCGACGGTGGGCGAGCGCCAGCGCTGCCGCGCGCCGCACGTGGGACTCGTCGACTTCTCTGGCGTCGTCGAGCGCGGCGAGTGCGCGGGCGGCCTGTGCGCAGACGATGTCTCCGCGCACGCCGTCGACGCCGAGCGCCGCGCAGGCGCCCGTGATCCGCAGCAGCTCGCGCTCGGGCAGCCGCACGCCGTCCAGCCGCTCGCGCGCCGCCGCGATGCGCGCGGTCAGTGCGCTCTCGGCGTCGGCCCAGGTGCGCGCGAATGCGAGCGGGGCGTGCTCGAATGCCAGCCTGCGGCGGACGATCTCTGCGCGCTGGGACCGATCGCGCTGCGCGCTGACCTCGACGCCGAGGCCGAAGCGGTCGAGCAGCTGCGGGCGCAGCTCGCCCTCCTCGACGTTCATCGTCCCGACGAGCAGGAAGCGCGCGGCGTGGACAGCCGACACGGCCTCGCGCTCGACGCGCGCGACGCCGGTCGCGGCGGCGTCGAGCAGCGCGTCGACGAGGTGGTCGGGGAGGAGGTTGACCTCGTCGACGTAGAGGATCCCCTGGTGAGCGCGGGCCAGCAGACCGGCTTCAAATGCCTGCTCGCCGGCCAGCGCGCGGCCGAGATCAAGCGACCCGACGAGCCGGTCGAGCGTCGTGCCGAGCGGCAGCTCGACGAGCGGCGCGGGACGCGGGACCGTGGGCGCGTCGTGTGCGACCTCGCCGTTGGGTGCGAGTTCTCCCGGGCGGAACGCGAACGTCTCGCCGGTCGCCGCGTGCACCGCCGGCAGCAGCGGCGCCAGTGCGCGCACCGCCGTCGACTTCGCCGTGCCCCGCTCGCCGCGCACGAGCACGCCACCGACGTTCGGCGCGACGGCGTTGATCAGCAGTGACTCGATCAGCGCCTCCTGGCCGACGATCGCGCTCAAGGGAAAATGGGTCACAGCGCCTCCTCCAACTCGCCCTCGAGCGCGAGATAGCGCTCGCGGATCCCGGCCAGCGTGGCGTCCTCGGGCGCGGCCCACAGCCCGCGCGCGGCGGCCTCCAGAAGCCGCTCGGCGATGCTGCGGGCGGCCCACGGGTTCGAGCTCGCCATGAACGACGCGACGTCCTCGTCAAGCAGGTATTTCGCCGCCACCTGCGCGTACATCCAGTCCTCCGCGACGCCCGCGGTCGCGTCGTAGCCGAACAGGTAGTCGACGGTCGCCGACAGCTCGGCGGCGCCCTTGTAGCCGTGTCGGATCATCGATGCGATCCAGCGCGGGTTGGCCACCCGCGCGCGGAAGACGCGGCGCGTCTCCTCGGCCAGCGTCCGTGCGACGACGCGCGACGGATCTGAGCTGTCGCCGAGGTAGGCCGCGGGGTCGCGGCCGGTCAGCGCCCGGACGGTCGCGATCATGCCGCCGTGGTATTGGTAGTAGTCGTCGGAGTCGAGGATGTCGTGCTCGCGCGAGTCGACGTTCTTGACCGCCACCTCGATCCGCGCGTAGCAGTCGCGCATC
>JAUXSD010000337.1 GCA_030681525.1 Solirubrobacteraceae bacterium | reverse complement strand
CAATTTCCCGCGTCCTGTGACAATGGGCGCGTGAACGTCACGCTCCCCGATGGCAACGAGCTCGAGCTGGCCGACGACGCGACCGGCGCCGACGCCGCCGCGGCGATCGGCCCCGGCCTTGCGCGCGCCGCGCTCGCGGTGCGCCAGAACGGCGAGGTGCGCGACCTCGCGCGTCCGCTCGTGGCGGGCGCGCCGCTGGAGATCATCACCGCCAAGTCGCCGGGCGCGCTGGACGTCATCCGCCACGACGCCGCGCACGTGCTCGCGGCCGCGGTGATGGAGCTCTATCCGGGCGTGAAGATCTCGATCGGGCCGCCGATCGAGAACGGCTTCTACTACGACTTCGAGTTCCCCGAGGGGGTGACGGTCTCCGACGCGGACTTCGACCGCATCGAGCAGAAGATGCGCCAGCACATCAACGCCGACGAGCAGTTCGTGCGCGAGGACGTCAGCGTGCAGGCGGCGCTGGAGCGCTTCCGCGCCGAGGGCCAGGACTACAAGGTCGAGCTCATCGAGGACCTCGTCCGAAACGAGGGCGTCGAGACCGTCAGCCTGTACACCAACGGCCCGTTCACCGATCTTTGCCGCGGCCCGCACGGGCCGGGCACGAAGCGCATCAAGGCGGTCAAGCTGCAGTCCGTCGCCGGTGCCTACTGGCGCGGCGACGCCAACCGCCAGCAGCTCACGCGGATCTACGGCACGGCGTTCTTCAGCAAGGAGGAGCTCGCCGAGTTCCTCGAGCGCCTCGAGCAGGCGCGCGCGCGCGACCACCGCAAGCTCGGCAAGGAGCTCGAGCTGTTCATGTTCAGCGAGCTGTCGCCGGGCTCGCCGTTCTGGCAGCCCGCGGGCATGGCGATCTGGAACGAGCTATCCAAGCTGTGGCGCGAGGAGAACCGCCGCCGCGGCTACCGCGAGGTCAAGACGCCGATCCTCTACGACGTCGACCTGTTCAAGCAGTCTGGCCACTGGGACACGTACCGCGAGAACATGTACTTCACGGACGTCGAGGAGCGCCCGATGGGCCTCAAGCCGATGAACTGCCCGGCCCACATCCAGCTCTTCAAGGACGACCGGCGCTCCTACCGCGACCTCCCGGTGCGCTACTCCGAGCAGGGTCTCGTCCATCGCCACGAGCCGAGCGGCACGCTGCACGGGCTCATGCGCGTGCGCCACATCACGCAGGACGACGCCCACATCTTCTGCAGCGAGGAGCAGATCCGCGAGGAGGTCATCGGCTGCCTGGACTTCGGCTTCTTCCTCTATGACCTGTTTGGCTTCGAGCCCCGTCTGGAGCTCTCGACGCGGCCGGCGAAGCGGATCGGCTCCGACGAGATGTGGGACCGCGCCGAGGCGGCGCTGCAGGATGCGCTCGACGCGCGCGGCCTGACATACGAGATCAACGCCGGCGACGGCGCGTTCTACGGCCCGAAGATCGACCTGCACATGACCGACTCGATCGGCCGCTCGTGGCAGCTCGGCACGGTCCAGCTCGACTACTCGATGCCCGAGCGCTTCGACCTGCACTACACGGGCGCCGACGACGCCGACCACCGACCGGTGATGATCCACCGCGCGCTGCTGGGCTCCTTCGAACGCTTCATCGGCATCCTCATCGAGCACTACGCGGGCGACTTCCCGCTCTGGCTCGCGCCGCTGCAGGCGATCGTGCTGCCGATCGCCGACCGCCACGCCGACGCCGCCGCGAGCGTGCTCGCCGCACTGGAGGAGGCGGGGCTGCGGGCCGAGCTCGACGACCGCACGGAGTCCGTCGGGCGCAAGATCCGCGACGCCGAGCTGCGCAAGATCCCCTACATGCTCGTCGTCGGCGATCGCGAGGCCGAGTCCGCCACGGTTTCGGTGCGCCGGCATGGCGCCGGCGACAGCGGCAGCGTGCCGGTGGCGGACATCGTGGCGTCGCTGGCGGCGAAGTCCGCTGGCCGTGAAGGCTGATTCGGTCTATACTCCCCGGCGTTGACCTCAATTCAGATCTCATTGTCGCGCTCGCTCACAGCTTGACGCGCGGCCTCATTTCATAATGCCGGTTCCTCGCAGGTTCGACCGGCGCCCGCCCGAGCGGGACACGACACGGATCAACGATCGCATTCGCGTGCCCGAGGTACGCCTGATCGACGAGACCGGCAACCAGATCGGCGTCATGCGCACGACCGATGCGCTGCGCTACGCGCAGGAACGCGACCTGGACCTCGTGGAGGTCGCACCCGAGGCGCGGCCGCCCGTCTGCCGCGTGCTGGACTACTCCAAGTACAAGTACGAGCAGGCCCAGAAGGTCAAGCAGGCGCGCAAGCACCAGCAGCAGATCACGATCCGCGAGATCAAGTTCCGCCCCAAGATCGCGGAGAACGACTACAAGACCAAGAAGGGCCACGTCGAGCGGTTCCTGCGCCACAAGGACAAGGTCAAGGTCACGATCATGTTCCGCGGCCGCGAGGTGACGCACCCCGAGCGCGGCGTGATGATCCTCGACCGCCTGGCCGAGGAGCTGGCCGAGGTCGGCGTCGTCGAGCAGCGCCCGATCCAGGACGGGCGCAACATGACGATGATGCTCGGCCCCTCCAAAGCGGTGCTGAGCGGCGAGGCGGCGATCGCCGAGCAGGGCCACGACCACGCGACGCCGGACGGCGCCGAGGCGCCGGCGGCCGAGACGACGCCGGAGAAGGCGGCGCCGGCGAAGGCCAAGGCCGCCGCCGCGAAGGCCGGGGAGGCCGCCGACGGCGCTGCCGCGGCCGCGCGCTCCGCCGCCGCCGCCGCTGACTCCGCAGCGCCGTCACCCGAGGTCGAGGGCGCTGCCGCCGAGACCGCGCCCGCGGCCGCCGAGGCCGCGCCGTCTGACAACGGCGCCGCGGTGGACAGCGAGACCGCCAAGCCCTAGGGCTCGCCGGGTCGCCGTTCCGGGTCGCCTATACTGGCCCGCTCGCATGCCGAAAATGAAGACTCACTCCGGCGCCAAGAAGCGCTTCACGAAGACTGCCACCGGCAAGGTTCGCGGTCGCCATGCCTTCACGAGCCACATCCTCGAGAAGAAGAGCGCCAACCACAAGCGCCACCTCGGCAAGCCCGTGATCATGCAGCCCGAGGACGCCAAGCGCGTCAACAAGCTGCTGCGCACCGGAAGCAAGGGCCGGTAGATGACCCGCGTCAAGCGCTCCGTTCACGCCAAGAAGAAGCGTCGCGCGACGCTCGAGCGGACGAAGGGCTTCCGCGGCGAGGCGAACTCGAACTACAAGCGCGCCAAGGAAGCCTTGATGAAGGCGGAGGCGTACCAGTACCGCGACCGCCGCAATCGCAAGCGCGACTTCCGCCGCCTCTGGGTGACCCGCATCAACGCGGCCGCCCGCCAGGAGGGCATGACGTACTCCACCTTCATCCACGGCCTGCAGCTGGCCGGCATCGAGCTCGACCGCAAGGTGCTGGCCGACATCGCCGTGCGCGACCCCGAGACCTTTCGCCGATTTGTCGACGCCGCCCGCGAGGCGTCGGCTGCCTGACCAGCAGAAGCCGACACACCGAACCTCCCGGGCGCCGCTCCTCTGACAGGACGGCGCCCTTTTTTTCGCTCATGCCCATCACCAGCTCGCACAACGACAAGCTCAAGGAGATCCGCCGGCTGGCCCGGCGGCGCTCGCGCGAGGACGCGTCGCGGTTCGTCGCCGAGGGCGAGGACCTGGTCGCTGCGGCGGCCGCGGCGGGCTGGGAGCCGGTCGTGCTGCTGACGGCGGCGGGCAGCGGCCTGGCCGGCGACGAGGTCGAGCCGGCGCTGCTGGAAGCGGTCTCCGGGCTGGGCTCGGGCAGCCGCCAGATCGGCGTCTACGAGCAGCGCTGGGCGGCGCCCGCCGGGCCGCTGTGCGTCGCGCTGTGGGGGGTGGGGGACCCCGGCAACGTCGGCACGGTCCTGCGCTCGGCGCGCGCGTTCGGGGCGGCGTCGGTCGCGCTCGGACCCGACTGCGCGGATCCGTTCGGCCCGAAGGCCGTGCGCGCCTCGATGGGCGCGATCTTCGAGATGGCGGTCGCGCGGGTGTCGGCGGTCGACGAGCTGCCGGGCGAGCGGGTCGCGCTGGCCGGCCACACGGGCGCCGCCCTCGCCGGCCCGGCCGCCGGTGAGCTCAGCCTGCTCGTCGGCGCCGAGCGGACCGGCCTGCCCGCCGACGTCACGGCGGCCTGCGACCGCGTGGCGCAGATCCCGATCGCGACCGAGTCGCTGAACGCGGCGATGGCCGCCTCGATCGCGCTGTACGAGCTGACCCGGGGGAGCCTCGGATGATCGAGCGCATCGCCGAGCTGCGCGACGAGGCCGAGGCGGCGATCGGCGCCGCGGGCACGAGCGCCGAGCTCGAGGAGCTGCGCGTGCGCTACCTCGGTCGCAAGGCCGAGCTGCCCAACGTCCTGCGCGGCATCGCGACGCTGGCGCCGGAGGAGCGCGGCCCGACGGGCAAGGCGGCCAACCAGGCGCGCCAGGCGCTCGAGGCGCTGATCGCCCGGCGCGGTGAGCAGCTGGCCGGCGGCGAGCTCGAGGAGCGCCTGCGCGCCGACGTCGTCGACGTCACGCTGCCCGGCGCGCCGCCGCAGCCGGTCGGCCGCCTGCACCTGCTGACCGCCACGCGGCGTGAGATCGAGGACGTCTTCCTCGGCCTCGGCTTCCGGATCGCCGAGGGGCCCGAGGTCGAGACCGTCTACTACAACTTCGACGCGCTCAACCACGCGCCGACGCACCCCGCGCGCGACCGGATGGACACGTTCTACGTCGCCGGCCGCGACGACGTCGTGCTGCGCACGCACACCTCGCCGATGCAGATCCGCACGATGGAGGCGCACCCGCCGCCGCTGTACGTGATCGTGCCCGGGCGCGTCTACCGGCGCGACTCCGACGCCACGCACACGCCGCAGTTTCATCAGATCGAGGGGCTCGCGGTCGATGTCGACATCACGCTCACCGACCTCAAGGGCACCCTGCTGGCGTTCGCCCGCGCGATCTTCGGCCCCGACCGCGAGGTCCGCCTGCGCCCGCACTTCTTCCCGTTCACCGAGCCCTCGGTCGAGGTCGACGTCTCCTGCTTCATGGAGCACCGGGCCGGCACCCGCTGCCGGGTCTGCAAGGACACCGGCTGGGTCGAGATCCTCGGCTCCGGGATGGTCGACCCCAACGTATTTTCTTACGTATCCGAGTACGGCTACGACCCCGAGCGCGTGCAGGGCTTCGCGTTCGGGATGGGCATCGAGCGCATCGCGATGCTCAAGCACGGCGTGCCCGACCTGCGCCTGCTCTACGACAACGACGTCCGCTTCCTGGAGCAGTTCGGATGAGGGTCCCGGTCGAGTGGCTCGAGGAGTACTGCGCGCCCGAGCTGTCCGTCGACGAGCTCGCCACGCGCCTGGCGATGACCGGCACCGAGGTCGACCGCGTCGACCATCACGGCGTGCGCGCGCCCGAGCACTTCGTCGTCGGGCGTGTCGTCTCGGCGCAGCCGCACCCGGATGCCGACCGGCTGAAGGTCTGCCTGGTCGACATCGGCGCGGGCGACCCGTCGCAGATCGTCTGCGGCGCGCCCAACGTCGCCGCCGGGCAGACGGTCGCGGTCGCGCGGCCGGGCGCGGTCATGCCCGACGGGACGAGGCTCAAGAAGGCCAAGCTGCGCGGCCAGGAGTCCGACGGGATGATCCTCGCCGAGGACGAGCTCGGCATCGGGTCAGACCACGCCGGCACGATGGTGCTCGCCGACGGCCTCGAGCCGGGGGCGCCGCTGATCGGCGTGCTGCCGCTGTCGACCGACGTGCTCGAGCTCGAGATCACGCCCAACCGGCCCGACTGCCTGGCGGTCTACGGGGTGGCGCGCGAGGTGCACGCGGCGACCGGCGCGGAGCTGGCGGCGCCGCCGTGGGCCGATGACCCGCAGGCAACTCGTGCGCCGGGCGGCGACCTCGGCGTCGACATCACCGTTGAGGCGCCCGACCTGTGTCCGCGCTTCACGGCCCGCGCGTTCGAGGACGTGACGATCGGCCCGTCGCCGCCGTGGCTGAAGGCGCGCCTCATGGCGTGCGGGCAGCGCCCGATCAACAACGTCGTCGACATCACGAACTACGTCATGCTGCTGACCGGCCAGCCGCTGCACGCCTTCGACGCAGACCGCATCGAGGGAGCGCGTCTCGTCGTGCGCCGCGCGACCGAGGGCGAGCAGGTCGTCACGCTCGACGACCAGACGCGCACCGTCGACGGCGAGGTCTGCCTCATCGCCGACGCCGCCGGGCCGACCTCGATCGCGGGCGTCATGGGCGGCAACCGCTCCGAGGTCCAGGCCGACACGACCCGCGTCCTCATGGAGGCGGCCAACTGGAACGCCGCGAACATCCACGCGACCTCGCTGAAGCTCGGGCTGCGCAGCGAGGCGAGCGCGCGCTTCGAGAAGGGCCTGGCGCCCGAGCAGGCGCTCGACGGCCAGGCCGTCGCGACGAAGCTCATGCTTGCGTTGACGGGCGCCCGACTTGTGCCGGGCACGATCGACATCGGGGCGCTTCGCGCGTACGAGTCCACGGACCTCGTCATCCGCCTGCGCGACAAGAAGGTCGTCTCGCTGCTCGGTGTCGCGATCACGCGCTCGGAGAGCGCGCTGCACCTGCGGCGCCTCGGCTTCGGGACCGCGGAGGCGTCCGACGGCCTCGACGTCACCGTTCCGGCGTTCCGGCGCAACGACGTCACGCGCGAGGCCGACCTCGTCGAGGAGGTCGCGCGGCTGCACGGCGTCAACGACCAGCTCCCGGCAACGCTGCCCCGCCGGCGCGGCGCGATCGGCGTCCTGACGGTGGCCCAGCGGCTGCGTCGCCGCGCGGAGGACGTCCTCGTCGGCGGCGGTCTGCTGGAGGTCGCCGGCTGGAGCTTCGAGTCGGTCCGACGCGACGAGCAGCTGCGTCTGCCCGGCAGCGACCCGCGGCGCGCCCACGTCGTCATCGAGAACCCGATGAGCGAGGACGAGTCGGTCCTGCGCACGACGCTGCTGGGCTCGCTGCTGCACGTCGCGCGCCACAACGCCGCCCGCGGCCAGGGCGCGCCGGGCATCTTCGAGTCCGGCCGGGTGTACCTGGCCACGTCCGCGACGCTGCCCGCCGAGCATCACGCGCTCGGCGCGCTCGTGCCCGGCGACATCTTCGCCGCCAAGGCCCATCTCGAGGCCGTGCTGAGCGCGCTGCGCGTCCCGGCCGCGTTCGCCGCCGACCCGCAGCCGTTCCTGCACCCCGGCCGCAGCGCCGCCGTGCTCGCCGACGGCGTGCCGTGCGGCTGGGTCGGCGACGTGCACCCGCTGGTCGCGGCGCAGTGGGACCTCGACGGCATCGCCGCCTTCGAGATCGACCTCGACGCGGTCATCCAGCACGCGGCCCCGGTCGCGCAGTACGAGGACCTCACGTCCTTCCCGGAGCTGCGCGAGGACATCGCGGTGGTCGTCGACGCGGCGGTGCCCGCGGCGACCGTGCTGCAGACCGTGCGCAACGCGGGCGGCAAGCTGCTCGCGCGCGCCGAGGTCTTCGACGTCTATCGCGGCGAGCAGATCCCCGCCGGGCGCACGTCGCTGGCGATCGCGCTGACGTTCCGCGCGCGCGACCGCACGCTGACCGACGCCGACGTCGCGCCCGTGCGCGAGAAGATCGTCACGCGGCTGGCGGCGGACCTGGGGGGTGAGCTGCGTGGCTGACGCGCCCAACCCCTCCGTCCTGGTGGCCGGCGCGTCGGGCTACACCGGCGCGCTCGCCGCCCGGCTCATCGACCGCCACCCGCGCTTCGCGCTGGCCGCGATCACGAGCCGCAGCGACGCCGGCAGGCGCCTGAGCGACCTGTATCCGCACCACCGCGTCGACGCCGTGCTCGAGGAGCTCGACGTCGAGGCGCGCCACGGCGACGTCGACGCCGCGATCGTCGCCTACCCGCACGGCGCCTCCGCGCCGGTCGTCGCCGCGCTGCGCGAGCGCGGCGTGCGCGTCGTCGACCTGTCGGCCGACTTTCGCCTCAACGACCGCGCCACGTACGCGCACTGGTACGGCGAGCACGGCGCCCCGGACCTCTTCGGCTGCGGCGTCTACGGCCTCTCGGAGCTCTATGCCGACCGGCTGCCGAAGGCCGACCTCGTGGCGAACCCCGGGTGCTTTCCGATCGCCACGCTGCTGGCGCTCGCGCCGCTGGCCCGCGCCGGCGCGATCGCGGACGTCGTCG
Source organism: Solirubrobacteraceae bacterium (assembly GCA_030681525.1). Lineage (GTDB taxonomy): Bacteria > Actinomycetota > Thermoleophilia > Solirubrobacterales > Solirubrobacteraceae > CADCVQ01. Next base: position 9,774 of record JAUXSD010000337.1, on the reverse strand, counting down.
TCGACGTGAAGTCCGGCGTCTCCGGCGCCGGCCGCGGCGCCACCCAGCGCACGCACTTCGTCACCGTCGACGAGAACGTGGTCGCCTACGGCGTCGCCGGCCACCGTCATGCCCCCGAGGTCGACCAGGAGCTCGCGCTGCTCGGCGCGCCGGTCACGGCGACCGTCCAGCCGCACCTGCTGCCGATCGACCAGGGCGAGCTGGTGTCCTGCTACGTCACGACGACGCGGCCCTGGGAGCAGGACGAGCTCGATGCGGCGTACGGCGCCTGGGCCGGCGCGCACCCGTTCATCGAGCTGCGCGCGACGCCGCCGGGCGTGCGCGACGTGCGCGACACGAACATGTGCGCGCTGCACGTGCGCGCCGATCCGCGCACCGGCAAGGTGCTCGTCTTCTCGGCGATCGACAACCTCTGGAAGGGCTCCTCGTCGCAGGCGATCCAGAACCTCAATCTCATGTACGGCTTCGACGAGACGCTCGGGATCGAGCCGTGAGCGGCGCGCTCGCCCAGGAGTTCTTCGCGTCGCGCTGGGTGCAGCGCCCCGCGCACGTCACGCAGGACGACGGCGGGCTGCCGGCCGGCTTTCGCGCCGCCCACGCGTCGGCGGGGATCAAGCCGGCCGGCGCCGTCGACCTCGGCCTGGTCGTCTGCGACGCGCCCGACGCGGTGAGCGCCGCGCGCTTCACGCGCTCGGGCGTGCTGGCGCCGCCGGTGCTCGTGACCCGCGACGAGACGACGCCCAACGGGCTGCGCGCGGTCATCGCGAACTCCGGCAACGCCAACGCCGCCACCGGCGACGCCGGCCTACAGGCGGCGCGCCTCATGCAGCGCGCGACGGCCGAGACGCTGGGCCTCCAGCCCGCGACGGTCGCCGTCGCCTCGACCGGCGTCATCGGCGTGCCGCTGCCGACGGCCGGGCTGCCCGCTGCGATCGGCGCCGCGGCCGCCGCCCTGGATCGCGGCGGCGACGTCGCCTTCAGCGAGGCGATCGTCACGACCGACGCCTTCCACAAGCGCGCGACGCTGACCGTCGAGCTGCCCTCCGGCACGGTGCGCCTCAGCGCGCAGGCCAAGGGGGCGGGGATGATCGAGCCGGCGTTCGCGACGATGCTGTGCTTCGTGCAGACCGACGCGGCCCTCGCGCCGGAGACCGCCGAGCTGCTGCTCGGCGTGTGCGTCAAGCGCTCGTTCGATCGCATCTCGGTCGACGGGCAGCTGTCGACGAACGACACGGTGATCCTCATGTGCTCGGGATCGAGCGGCGTCGCCGTGGCGCCGGAGAGCGAGGATGAGCTGCGCTTCGGCGAGGCGCTCGACGCGCTGCTGCGGATGCTCGCGATCATGATCGTGCGCGACGGCGAGGGCGCCCGCCGGATCGGCCGCGTCGTCGTCCGCGGACCCGCGCCGGAGGTCGTCGAGCGCTGCGCCCGGGCCGTCGCCAACTCCCCACTCGTCAAGACCGCCCTGCACGGCGCCGACCCCAACTGGGGCCGGATCGCGCAGGCCGTCGGCCAGGCGCTGCCGGGGGCGGCTCCGCTCGCGCTCGACATCGCGATCGAGGGCATGCCGGTCTGCGTGGGCGGCGTCGCGGTCGCATACGACCTGGGTGCGCTGAACGCCGCCGCGGCCGGCGTGGAGATCGAGTACGAGGTCGGCCTGCCGCTGACCGCTCCCGGCCCGCCGGCCGAGACCGAGGTGCTGTTCTCGGACCTCAGCCACGAATACGTGACCATCAACGCGGAGTACACGACATGAGCGATGCCGCATGAGGGACATCGGGACCCTTCTCGAGGCGCTGCCCTACATCCGGGAGTTCCTCGGCCGCACCGTCGTCATCAAGTACGGCGGCGCGGCGATGAGCGACCCCGAGCTGCGCGAGCAGTTCGCGCGCGACGTCGTGCTCCTGAAGTACGTCGGGATGAACCCGATCGTCGTGCACGGCGGCGGCCCCGACATCACCTCCTACATGGAGCGCCTGCAGATGCCGGTCGAGTTCGTCTCCGGGTTGCGCGTCAGCGACGAGGCGACGGTCGAGATCGCCAAGATGGTGCTCGTAGGAAAGGTCAACAAGGACATCGTGCTGCGGCTCGGGCGCCACGGCCAGCCGGCGGTCGGCTTGTGCGGCGACGACGGGCGGCTGCTGCGCGTCGAGCGCCAGGCCGCGCCGTCGGGCGAGGACATCGGCTTCGTCGGGCGGATCACGCGCGTCAACTCCGACGTCATCGACCACATCGCCCAGGACTACATCCCGGTCATCGCCTCGGTCGGCGCCGACGCGGCGGGGGAGTCCTACAACATCAACGCCGACGAGGCCGCGGGCGCGATCGCCCGCGAGCTCGGCGCCTACAAGATCGTCTTCCTGACCGACGTCGCGGGCTGGCTGCGCGACCCGTCGGACCCCGACTCGCGCATCACGCAGGCCGACGCCGACGAGGTCGAGGCCGCGCTGCCCGCCGTCGGCGGCGGCATGCGCCCCAAGCTGCAGGCCTGCATCGACGCGATCCACGGCGGCGTCAGGTCCGCGCACATCGTCGACGGCCGCGTCGCGCACTCGCTGCTGCTCGAGCTGTTCACCGACGCCGGCAGCGGCACGAAGATCCGCCCCGCCACATGACCTCGCTCGCCGCGCTGCAGGCGCTCGAGCGCGCGCACGTCGTCCCCGCCTACGCGCGCCAGCCGGTGCAGTTCGTGCGCGGCGAGGGCGCGCGGCTGTGGGACGCCGACGGCGTCGAATACCTCGACTTCCAGACCGGCCTCGCCGTCACGTCGTTGGGCCATTCCCACCCGGCGGTCGTGGCCGCGATCCAGCAGCAGGCCGCGCAGCTCGTGCACGTCGGCAACCTCTTCTACAGCGAGCCGGGCATGCGGCTGGCCGAGCGCCTCGCGCGCTCGGCGCTGGGGGGAGGCGGCAAGGTGCACTTCGCCAACTCCGGCACGGAGGCCAACGAGGCCGCGCTCAAGGTTGCGCGCAAGGCCAAGCCGCAGGGCACGATCGTCTCGGTTCACCGCGGCTTCCACGGCCGCACGTACGGCTCGCTGTCCGCCACGCCGCAGGAGGCCAAGCAGGCGCCGTTCGCACCGCTCGTGCCGGGCTTCGTCGCGGTCGCCCCGACCGCCGCGGCGGTCGCCGGCGCCGTCGACGCGCAGACCGCCGCGGTCATCCTCGAGCCGGTGCAGGGCGAGAGCGGCGTCTGGGTGCTCGACGACGAGCTGCTGCAGGCGGCGCGTGCGGCCTGCGACGAGCACGGCGCCGCGCTCATCTTCGACGAGGTCCAGTGCGGCCTCGGGCGCACCGGGACGCTGTGGGCCTACGAGGACTCGGGCGTCGTGCCCGACCTCATGACGACGGCGAAGGCGCTGGGCGGCGGACTGCCGATCGGCGCGCTGATCTGCTCGCCGCGCTACGCCGACGTGTTCGCAGCCGGCGACCACGGTTCGACGTTCGCGGGCGGACCCGTGCCCTGCGCGGCGGCGCTCGCGGTGCTGGACGTCGTGGAGGATCCCGCGCTGCTGGCCCGCGTGCGCGCGCTGGGCGAGCGCCTCGCCGAGGGGCTGGCGGCGCTGCCCGGCGTCGTCGACGTGCGCGGCCGCGGCCTCATGCTGGCCTGCGACTTCGCCGACGGCGGCGCACCGGAGCTCGTGCGCCGCGCGCTGACCGAGCAGCGGCTCGTCGTCAACGCCACCGGACCCGCCACGCTGCGCCTGCTGCCGCCGCTGACGATCGGCGACGAGCACGTCGACGACGTCCTGCAACGACTGCGGGCCCTCCTGTAGGGAGGGCCCGCAGCGCGTCGTCTCGTCCGGGCCGTCGTGCCTAGCGCAGGACGCGACCGGCCCGGTTACGGACCGTCAGGCGCAGCGTCCGCCGCGAGGTGACGCGCGTGGAACGCAGGTCCGGCCGGTAGGCGTACTCGACGCTGCGGGTACGCAGGTTGATCGGGAGGATCAACGTCAGCAGGCCGTTGGCCCGCGAGCGCAGCCCCGTCTTGCGGCGGCGCTTGTTGCCGGGCAGGACGTGCACGACGTCGATCCGCGCGCCGACGATCGGGCGCGGGTTGGAGCCGCACGTCACGAGTCGGCCGCGCGTCACGGTCCGGGTGCCGAAGCGGACCGTGTGGCGGCTGCCGAGGTTGCGCGTGCCGCGCACGAAGCGCATCGACAGCCGTCCGCACGTCGCGACCGGGCCGGTCGGGCTGCCGATCCGCCCGTTCTCCCCGGAGCCGATGTTGTTCGTGGTCGTCACGACGCAGACGCCCGTCGGTGCGTCGACCGTGGCCCCGGCGGGACACGGCCTGTCGCGGATGAGGACGCAGTTGTTCGTCGCCGGGTCACGCGACGTCCCGGTCGGGCAGGCCGCCGGCGGTGACTGCACGAGCAGGATGCAGGCGCCGCCCCGGTTCGGATCCGCCGTCGAGCCGGCGGGGCAGGGGACCGCGACCTCGCGGATGATGATGCACGCCCCGCCCTGGGCGGGATCGGCGGTGGAGCCGGCCGGGCACGGCGCGGTGACCGTCTTGACGCACAGCAGCGGGTTCGAGCCCGCCTGCGGCGCGAAGCCCTCCGGGCACACCTGCGGCACCGCCGGCGCGCAGACTGCGCCGTGGAAGTCGACCTTCACCTCGCCGAGGACGACGCGGGTCAGCGGCTGCCCGCCACCGACGGGCAGAAGCTCGAGGTGCGCCGCCTGGCGGATGAGCTGCTGATCGCCGCCCGCCCCGGGCACGATCTGCTCCTGGTTGAGGCGCAGGCGGACCAGGCCGATGTTGATGTCGACCGGCCCCTGGCCGTCGTCGGGGATCACGATCGGGGCCTGTCCGGCGATCGAGATCGCGAGGATCCGGCTCGACGACGTCAGCTGCGGCACGCCGTTGACGCACGTGCCCCGGGCGCTCGCGGTGATCGCCTCGACGTCGATGACCAGTCCCCCGAGCTCGACGCGGACGGTCTCCGCGATGCCGGCGTTGGCCGAGACGGTCTGGTCGCGCGCCGCCGCGAACTCCGGCGCGATCTGCGTGCTCGCCGAGGCCGCCTCCGCCGTGATCAGCGGGCTCGGTCCCGGAGGAATCTCCAGTGGCTGCACGCCGGTGGCATCCGTCGCGCACTGCGGAAGGTCGGGGCTGTCGCGGTCCGGGTTGCCGTTGGCCAGCACCGGCTCGACGCGCTGCGGGCCGAGCAGCAGGTTGACCTCGGCGTACGCCGCGCTGGCGCGGCAGGTCCAGACGGGGCCCTCCTGCGCGCTCGCGGTCGGGACCACGCCCGCAAGCGCACCCAGGACGCAGACGGCAAACAGCCGTCCCCTACTCAACGCGTGGTTGCGCATGAACTCCATCTCCCCTGCTGTCGATGCTCCGTTGTGGTCCTGTAACGCACACGCGCGGCAAAGCTTGCTGGTCGGCGCCGACGAACCCGAGCGGGCCCTCCTGACGGAGGGCCCGCTCGTACTGCGCATACAGGCGGGCGGCTAGCGCCCGCGCACCACCGTGACCGTCTTGCGGACGTTCTGGCGGTTGTTGTCGGCGTCGATGACCGACACGATCACCTGCGAGCGCACCGTGCGGCTGCGCCGCAGAATCGAGCGCCGCTGAGCGCTGAAGTTCAAGATCGCGAAGCCGACCTTGCCGACGTCGAGCTGGACGGCGTCCGTGGACCACGTCACGCGGCGCTTGGCCCGCACAGGGAAGCCGAAGCTCTGCGGGCTGATCGGGTTGGCCGTCCGCACCTTCATGTTGCCCGAACATGTCCGCACGGCGACGCTGCGACAGAAGATCCGCACCCGTACGCGACCGGCGTTGCGACCGCGCATCGGCACGGTGAGCCGCGTCGCGTCGATGCGGATCATCGCCAGCCGCGAGGACGAGTCGATGTCGACGACCGGGCCGCCCGAGCCCCCCGTGCCGGCCGGGCCGGGAGGACCTTGCGGACCGGTGGCGCCCGGCAGGCCGTTCGCTCCGGCGGGACCCTGGGGTCCGGTGGCGCCCGTGGCACCCTGCGGCCCGGTGGCGCCGGGCAGACCCTGCGGACCCTGCGCGCCGTCGCCGTTGGTCGTGAACGTCTTGACCGGGCCGATCGTCGTCCCGCCGGCGTTCGACGCCACCGCGCGGACCTGATAGGCGGTGCTCTTGGTCAGGCCGTCGGTCGGGTAGGCGTTCGGCGACACCTGCCTGGAGCCGTCGCCGATCTCGATCTCCTCGCCGGCGGCCGGGATGCGCGAGGCGAACGCGGCGCTGGCGACCGTCCCGTACTCGTACCAGACCTTCGTGTCGAGGCTGTTGGGGTTCACCCGGCTGTGGAACGTCGCCGAGGTCGTGCCGTAGACGACGGCGAGGGTGGTCACGTCGGGCTTGCAGGCCGTCTTGAACGACAGCGTCGAGCCGACGTCCGAGCCCTCCGCGTTCGTCGCCTCGATCCGGAACCAGTACGTCGTGCAGGCGGTCAGGCCGGTGATACTGCGCGACCGCGCCTGGAACGTCTGCCCGGTGCCGGCGTTGAACGGCCCGCCGGCGAGCGTCGGAGCGGTCGCGTTGTCGACCGCGGCCTTGTCGGTGCTGTAGCGGAAGGTGTACGTGCTGGGGATGCCGTTGGCGTTCGTCCGGCCGTTGAGCGTCGCGGTCGTGAGGCCGATGTTCGTCGCGTCGTCGGTCACGGCGGTCGGCGCGCCGAACGTCGACGTGCCGTCCTTCACGCGCAGGCGGATGTTGTCGAAGTTGGCGATCGTCCTCTGCAGCGCGACGCTGAGGATCGCGGTGTCGAACAGGGTGCTCAGCTCGAGGCGGTACGTGTGGCCCGTGACGAGCGGCGCCATCTGGTCGTTCAGACGGCCCTCGAAGATGTTGTCGGAGTCGTTGAGGACCTCCTTGTACAGCTCCGTGCGGGTTCCGCCGGCCGTGTCGTCGATGAGCGTCCACGTGTACGTCGCGCGGCTGTCGCCGTCGAGGATCGCGTCCACGTCGGCGCGGCGGTCGAACTGGAAGGTGGTGGGCCCGCCGGTCGCGACCGTGAAGGTCGAGGTCGTGGCGACCGTCGTCGCGCTGAACAGCAGCGGCGACAGGCCGTCGGCCGGCGGCTGGTAGCCCTGCTGCAACGAGCCGGGGGGCGTGCCGATGCCGGCGGCGTGCGTCGTGTCGGCGTCGCAGGTCACCGGGTCGTTGCTGACGTCGATGAGCCCCAGCAGCAGTTTGCAGTCGGTGCGCGTGGCCGCGTAGTGCGAGCCGCCTGGAGCGTGCGAGAGGCCGGTCGAGAAGTGGGACCCCGTGAGCACGTTGTCCGGGTAGATCGTGTCGGCGTGTGCCGCGGGCACCGCCGCGATCATCATGAGCGCAAGCGCGAGAAGGGTCGCGCCGACGCCGCGCGAATGGCGGCGTGCCTCGAAAGTCATCTGGTGTCCCCCTGCCGGTTGGTTGGATCCGTCCCCCGCGCGAGCCCAACGCGCGATCTGACATCGCAAAGCTAACGGATATCCGGGCGTTCGTCACGGATTGCGTGGGATTTGGGGTGCAGGCTGTAGTCGCCGCGATCGCCGGGCTCGTAGGCTTCCCGGCCTATGGCCGAAACCACGAACCAGACGCCGCACACCCGAACGGCCTCGTACCTCGCCGAGCCCAGCGAAGTCGGCCGTGTCCTGCTGCTGTACTCCGGCGGGCTGGACACGAGCGTCATGCTCAAGTGGATCGCCGACGAGTACGAGGCCGAGGTCGTCACGCTGACCGTCAACCTCGGCCAGCCGGGCGAGGACTACGAGGTCATCGAGGGCAAGGCGCGGATGATCGGCGCCGTCGAGTGCTTCACGGTCGACGCGCGCGAGGAGTTCGCCCGCGACTTCGTCCTCCCGGCGATCAAGGCCAACGCCCTCTACGGTGGCGGCTACCCGCTGTTCACCGCGCTCGGCCGCCCGCTGATCGCCAAGCTCGCCGTCGAGTACGCCCGCAAGACCGGCTGCGACACGATCGCGCACGGCTGCACGGGCAAGGGCAACGACCAGGTCCGCATCGAGGCCACGATCGCGACGCTCGCCCCCGAGCTGAAGGTCATCGCGCCGGTGCGCGGCTGGCAGATGGGCCGCGACGAGGAGATCGCCTACGCGCGCCGCCACGGGATCCCGGTCAAGGGCGGCAGCGAGATCACCCCGTACTCGATCGACGACAACCTCTGGGGCCGCTCCTCGGAGGGCCGCTGGATCGAGGACCTCTCGCACGCGCCCGACGACGACGTCTTCCAGCTCGTCACGCCGCCCGAGCGCGCGCCCGACGAGCCGCAGACCGTCGCGATCACCTTCGAGCGCGGGGTCCCCGTCGCGGTCGACGGCGAGCGGATGGAGCTCGTCGCGCTGCTCGAGCACGTCGCCGAGATCGGCTGCCGGCACGGCGTGGGCATCGTCGATCACATCGAGGACCGCATCGTCGGCCTGAAGGTGCGCGACATCTACGAGGTGCCGGCGGCGGCGATCATCCTGCCCGCCCACGCCGAGCTCGAGAAGCTCGTCGGCACGATCCACCAGAACCAGTTCAAGGGACAGCTCGAACGCCAGTGGGCGTACCTCGTCTACGCCGGCCTGTGGTGGGAGCCGCTGCGCGGCGATATCGACGCGTTCATGGCCCACGTCAGCGAGCAGGTCACCGGCACGATCGGGATGAAGCTCTACAAGGGCTCGGCCCGCGTCGTCACCCGCGAGTCGCCCAACGCCGTCTACGACCAGGCGCTCGCATCGTTCGGCGAGTCCGGCGGCCTGTTCTCGCAGCAGGCGTCACCGGGCTTCATCGAGCTGTGGTCGCTGCAGTCGCGGATGGCGTACCGGCTGCGCGAGGATCTCAACCCGACGGGCGCCGGCCCGGCCGAAGCCGACGAGTCCTAGCCCGCATCGCGGGTAGCCTGTCGTCCATGGGATACAAGATTCTCGGATTCGTCGTATGGCAGGGCGCGCGCTGGTACGCGCGCCGTCGCGTGACCCGGATGCTTCCGTCGCGCCGTGTGGCGACGGCGGCGTTCGTCGTCAGCGCGGTCGCCGCCATCGCGGTGGTCAGCGCCACCAAGCGCGGCGACCGCACCGACTGCGCCGACTGCTGACGCCGGCCTGACGGCCATTTGCGCAACGAGCGGGAACGGTCGCGCGCGATCGTGGGTTCCGTCGGCCTCGGTGCCTATTGTCAGCGTCCGTGACGCCCCCCGCCTGCGCCCATCTGCACGTCCATTCCGAGTACTCGCTGCTCGACGGCGCCTGCAAGATCGACGCGCTGGCCAAACGTGCGGCGGACTTCGGCCAGCCCGCGCTGGGGCTGACCGACCACGGCGTCATGAACGGCGCCGTCGAGCACTTCCAGGCCGCCCGCAAGCACGGCGTCAAGCCGATTCTCGGCTGTGAGATCTACCTCGTCGACGACCAGTCCAAGCGCGGTCGCCACGAGCACAACCACCTGACGCTGCTGGCCGCCACCGACGAGGGCTATCGCAACCTCGTCAAGCTCTCGAGCGCCGGCTTCCTCGACGGCCTCAACCGCGGCAAGCCGACGGTCGACCTCGACGTGGTCTCGCGCCACGCCGAGGGGATCATCGCGCTGACCGGCTGCCTGGCCTCGCGCTTCTGCCAGCGCCTGCTCTCCGGTCAGGAGGACGAGGCGCGCGCGCACGCCGACGACCTGCTGGCGGTCTTCGGCCCCGAGGACGTCTACTTCGAGGTCCAGCGCAACGGCCTGGCCGAGCAGGACAAGGCCAACGAGGGGATCGTGAAGATCGCCCGCGAGCTCGGCCAGCCGCTCGTCGGCACGGCCGACGTGCACTAC
>JAUXSD010000328.1 GCA_030681525.1 Solirubrobacteraceae bacterium | reverse complement strand
TTGCTCACCTAATGGATCGAACCTAAAAGGGGACATTTCTACTTTGCAGAAAGGGGGCATTACAATTTTGCGCTTACATAGCGTGAAATTTCAATTGTTCACCTTACCCCATTTTGTTATGCTTGTTCTCGTAGGGAGGGTGCGATTGCTCCGGCTTGCCGGTTAGCAATTGTCTGCTTTTTGTGCAGATCGGAGTAAGAGGATTTAACATGTCAATTGATATTTTTCTATGGCGCGCTCTGGCTATCTTTTTGCTGATTGGCGCGTTAATGGGCGTTGCGGTTTCCCTGTTGCTCATCTTCAAGCCGCATCTCCTGGCGCGCACCAGCCAGATGGCCAACCGCTGGATTTCCACTCGAAGTATGAACCAGCTGCTGGATCGCAGCATCGGCATTGAGCAGTGGTTTTACCAGCACCATCGCGCGCTCGGCGTATTGATTACCTTCGGGGCGTGCTACATCCTCGTGTACTTTGGCTTGCTGTTCGACAAGCCCTCCACCCTGCAAAACCTGTCCGGTTATGCGCCAAGCTGGCAGCTGGACATCTTGCTGGATGCGCTGGTGCTCGCCTCGCTGATCGGCGCCGTGGTTGCGCTGTTTGTCGGTTTGTTCCTGTGGTTGCGCCCCAGCCTGCTGCGCGGTATCGAAGAATCGGCCAATCAATGTGTATCCACGGACCGTGCCGTCAGGGCGCTGGAGGTGCCGCATGACCAAGTGGAACGATTCGTTGCAGGCCATTTTAAACGGGTCGGCTGGCTGCTGCTGGTGGCGAGCGGTTACTTGTTTTTTGTGCTGTTCCGCTGGCTCGCGTAGCCTGGATGAAGCCCTTCGACGTGCTCAGGACAGGCTTCGCGGAATCCGGGGGCGGCAGGCATGCTATTTCGTAGGCTGGCATAGATAGCAGTTGCGCGCAAATCAAATTTCACTTACAGTGTGCTGCGTGTAAGATTCTTGTTGCGGCAAGGACTTGCGGGCAAAGTGAAACTTCTTGTTAATTTGGGCTGCGGCCCTTCCACGAGGCTCAGGACTGGCCCCGAAACTTTAGGAGAATGAAAATGAAACGACAATCTGGTTTTACCTTAATCGAATTGATCATGGTGATCGTGATTCTGGGCATCTTGGCGGCGACCGCGCTGCCGAAGTTTGCCGACTTGAGCAAGGATGCGCGTTTTGCGTCCCTTAAGGGTGCGGAAGGGGCGATTCGCTCTGCGGCTACCATCGCTCATGCCGCCTATTTGGTCAAGGCCAGCGATGTGGTGGCGATCGAGGGAACGCCTTACACGCTAATGAATGGTTATCCGTCCGACACTAATATTGCTGCGCTTGCAGGCATCGGTGGTGGTTATACTGCTTATGCCGGAGCGATTTCCGGTGTTGCTTATGTTCCGTCCGGGGCATCGACGACAGGCACTTGCTATATCCAATACCAACAGGCAGCAACTCCGGGTGCAGCCCCAACAATTACTGTTGGTACTGTTACTGCGGATAATTGCGGATCGTAATCCTGCGCAGAATGGGCTGAGCTTGCGATATACATCATCGCAACAGAACATGGGGAGGCTTCGGCCTCCCCTGTTTTTTGTCTGCGGGTTTGCA
>JAUXSD010000318.1 GCA_030681525.1 Solirubrobacteraceae bacterium | reverse complement strand
CGGCCACGCGGACGAGTTCGGGCCCGGCGACCTCGGCGCGGTCGCGAAGCTCAAGGAGACGCGCGCGGGCGACTGGCTCGCCGAGCGCGACGAGCCGATCTCGATGCCGAAGGTCCAGCTGCCGGCGCCGGTCATGGCGTTCGCGATGGAGGCCAAGGGCGACGAGGACAAGTGCTACACGTCGCTGCGCCGCCTGCAGGAGGAGGACCCGACGATCGACCTGCACCGCGACGCGGAGACCGGCGACCAGATCATCGCCGGGCTGTCGCAGATGCACGTCGACGTGATCGTCGACCGCCTCAAGGAGCGCTTCGGCGCCGAGGTGACGCTCAAGCCGCCGCGGGTGCCCTACCAGGAGACGATCCGCAAAGCCGCCAAGGCGCACGGGCGACACAAGAAGCAGTCCGGCGGGCGCGGCCAGTTCGGCGACTGCCACATCTCGATCGAGCCGCGCGAGCCCGGCGCGGGCTTTGAGTTCATCAACCACATCAAGGGCGGCGTCATCCCTACGTCGTTCATCCCGGCCGTGGAGAAGGGCGTCATCGAGGCGATGCGCTCCGGCCCGGTGGCCGGCTGCCCGGTCAAGGACGTCGCCGTCACCGTCTTCGACGGCAGCTATCACACCGTCGACTCGTCGGAGATGGCGTTCAAGCTGGCCGGCTCGATCGCGATGAAGGAGGCGATGGCCAACGCCTCACCGGCGCTGCTGGAGCCGATCATGCTCGTCACGCTCTCGATCCCCGAGGAGTCCGTCGGCGACGTCATCGGCGACCTGAGCTCGCGCCGCGGCCGGCCGCAGGGCATGGACTCGATCGGCGGCGGCCTGACCGAGGTCAAGGCCGAGGTGCCGATGGCCGAGATGCTCACCTACGCGCCCGACCTGCGCTCGCTCACCGGCGGTCAGGGCGACTACACGATGGACTTCGTGCGCTACGAGGAGGTCCCCCCGCAGCTGCAGGCGAAGATCGTCGAGCAGGCGACGGCGGAGGAGGCCGTCGCATAGTCCCGACGGGGGGCGAACTTCGGGTCACCGGAGCCTCGTATGAGGTGTGAGCGACCCGAAGGAGGGCAGGTACGATGACCGCGATGCCGGTGACGGAACCGATGACCGCCGAGGAGTACCTGGCGCGTCCGCACGATCCGGCCGAGCACGGCTGGGAGCTGATCGGCGGGGCGCTCGTCGATATGAATGATCCCTCGCTGCCGCACGAGCTCGTGCGCATGGAGATCCTCCACGCTCTGGCCCTGTGGTCGCGCGCCGCCGCCGGGCGCGGGCTGGCGATCGGCTCGATCGACGTCCTGACAGGCCCACGCGACGTCTACAGTCCCGACATCCTGTGGTACCGCGAGGATCGCGTTCCCCCGCGCCGCGCAAGTCCTTCGTATCCCGTCCCCGACCTCGCTGTCGAGGTTCGCTCGCCGAGCACGTGGCGCTACGACATCGGCGCGAAGAAGTCCGGTTACGAACGCGCGGGTCTTCCCGAGCTCTGGCTCGTCGACACCGCGGCCGATGAGATGCTCATATTTCGCCGCTCCACCTCCGCGGCGACAGATTTCGATGTCGCGCTCGAGCTGACCCGAGACGACACGCTCACGTCGCCTCTGCTGCCGGAGTTCACCCTCGCGGTCAGCGCCGTCTTCGGGGCGTAGCGCCATGTGGCCACCCGCGGCACTCGAGTTCCTGCGCGACCTCGAGGACAACAACGACCGCGCCTGGTTTCGGGCCAACCGCGCACGCTACGACGACCACCTGCGCGGGCCCGGCCAGGCGCTCGCCGAGAGCCTCGCCGACTTCGGCGAGCCGCGCTTCTTTCGCCCGTACAACGACGCGCGCTTCCACCACCGCCCGCCGATGAAGGAGCAGCTCGGGATCGCGATCGGCTACGGCGGCGCGGGCGGCTTCTACGTCGAGCTGTCGCTCGACGGGCTGCTCGTCGGGGCCGGGCGCCACCATCCCTCGCGCGACCAGCTCGAGCGCTTCCGCGCGGCGATCGACGACGGCCGCCGCGCGCGCGGCTTCGAGCAGGCCGTGGCGAAGGCGAGCGCGGCGGGGATGGAGCTCGTCGAGCCCGAGCTCAAGCGCGCCCCGCGCGGCTATCCGCTCGACCATCCCCGCGTGGAGCGTCTGCGCCTGAAGAACCTCACGGTGTTCTCCCGCCATCCGCTCGAGCCATGGCTGCACGACGAGCGCTGCCGCGAGGTCGTGCGCGCCGAGCTCGAGGGCGCCCGGCCGCTCGTCGCGTGGCTGGCCAAGCACGTCGGCCCGCCCGTCGCCGCCTGACGCGGCGGCGCTAGGGTGTGCCGGTACCCTGAGCCTCAGCATGGAGCGCAAGTCGATTACCACGTCCCGCGCCGCCGTGGCCTGTGACGTGTGCGGCCGCACGCTGCTGCGCGGCGAGCACGCCGACGCGTTCATCGCCAACGGCTCACGGCGGATGGTCTGCGAGCTGTGCACGGCGCGCGCCGCCAACGAGGGCTGGATCCGCGAGGGCGCCGACAACGCGCTGGGCGTACGGCGCAACGGCCCGCGCGGCGGACGCTCGCTGCTGGGCCGGCTCAAGCCGCCGCGCCGATCCCCGCCACCGGAGGTCGAGCTGCCCTACCGCCGTCGCATCTCCTCCAACGTCGACCGGATCGTGCCCGGCACGCAGGTCACGACGCCCGCCGAGCACGACGAGCTCGTGGTCACCGACGGCGGCCCGCCGCGCGAGGCCGATGCTGCGGCGCCCGCCGCGCTCGAGTCGCGCGAGCCGCGCCACGTCCACGCCGTCCCCACGAACGCCGACCTGAAGATGGCGCGCGCGCTGGACGTCTTCAACCTCAGCGCGCACCCGCGGCGGATCGCCGGGGTGACGCGGTCGCTGGGCACGCCGATGGTCAGCGTGCTGCCCTCCGAGGTGGAGGGCGCGATCGTCTCGATCGTCGTCGGCTGGGAGCTGTGCTGGTATCGCTACGAGGTCGATCTGGCCGACGAGGCCGCCGGCGTCCGGGTCCTCGGCCAGGGCGCGGAGCTCTCCGAGCTGACCGAAGCCGAACAGCTGGCCAACGCCGTGGCCGACGACCGCGGACGCCTTGTCCTTGCCGCCTGAGCCCGCGCTTCTCTAGTCTGAGCCCATGATCTACTGCGTCGTGCCGGAGGCACTGGAAGCCGAGCTGTTCGACAAGCTCACCGCGTACTACGCCGACGACGAGAACGTCACGGTCATCGTCGACCGCCGCAAGTCCGAGCGGCGTGGCCCGAACGACGACCCCGCGGCGGCCGAGCAGCGCGAGACGCGCGATCGCCGCCGCCAGCGCGTCCCCGGCGAGTTTCCGCGCATCGATCCCGGTTGACGCCGGGCGTGGTGCCGTGGTGAAGGTCGTCGTGCACGTCGACGGCGGCGCGCGTGGCAACCCCGGGCCGGCCGCCGCCGGCGCGGTCATCTCGACCCCGGACGGCGAGGTGCTCGGTGAGGCCGCGGAGGCGATCGGCGTCGCGACGAACAACGTCGCGGAGTACCGCGGGCTGCTGCTCGGGCTCGAGCACGCCCGCGCGCTCGGCGCCAGCGAGGTCGAGGTGATCAACGACTCCGAGCTCGTCGCCAAGCAGGTCAACGGCGCCTACAAGGTCAAGCATCCCGACATGAAGCCGCTGCACGCCGCCGCGCTGAAGGCGCTCGACGGCTTCGAGCGCTGGTCGATCCGCTCGGTCCCGCGCGCGCAGAACGCCGGCGCCGACGCCCTCGTCAACCAGGCGCTGGACGCCCATTCGTAACGCGCTCACGGAGCGCCCGGCGCTCGCCGCGCTGGCGGGCGCGGTCGCGATCGCCTTCTCGGCGATCCTCGTCGACCTCGCCGCGGTGAGCCCGTCGACCGCGGCGGTCTTTCGCTGCGGCTACGCGCTGCCCGTGCTCGGCCTGCTCGCGCTGGGCGAACGGCGCCGCCTCGGGCCGCCGCCGGCGCGCCACTGGCGCCACGCCACGATCGCCGGGACGTTCTTCGCCGCGGACCTCATCCTGTGGCACCACGCGATCGACGACGTCGGCGCGGGCCTCGCGACGACGCTCGCCAACCTCCAGGTCGTGCTCGTCGCGCTCGCGGCATGGGTGTTCCTCAGCGAGCGCCCCTCGCGCAACGTCGCGCTGGCGGTGCCGCTGGTGTTCGGCGGCGCCGTGCTGATCTCGGGCGTGATCGGCGAGGGCGCCTACGGCGAGGACCCGGCGCTGGGCGCGCTGTTCGGCGTGCTCACCGCGGTCGCCTACACCGGCTTTCTGCTCGTCCTGCGTCACGCCGGCCGCGACCTGCGCCGGCCGGCCGGGCCGCTGTTCGAAGCCACCCTCGTCGCGACGGTCGTGGCGATCGCCGCCGGCGCCCTGCTCGGCGAGGTCGACCTCGTCCCGAGCTGGCCGGCGCACGGCTGGCTGCTGACGCTCGCGCTGACGTCGCAGGTGCTCGGCTGGCTGCTCATCGCCGTCGCGCTGCCGCGCCTGCCCGCGTCGCTGACCTCGATCGTGCTGACCGTCCAGCCCGTCGGCTCGGTCGTGCTCGGGATCATCCTGCTCGGCGAGGATCCGGCGGCCGTCCAGCTCGCCGGCGTCGCCGTGATCGTCGCCGGGATCGTGATCGCGACACGCCGACCTGCGACCCAGGAGCATGCCGGTCCCGTCGCTGGGTAGGTAGCGCGGGGCGGATGCATCCGTTCTTTAGGCGGACGCGTTTAATCAGTACGACGCAGCATGCGCGCGCGGGCCGGCCCGGTGTGCCGGGTCGCGCTGAGACTCTTGAAGGTGCATTTCGAAAGAAGGAGGGTGAGCATGGGAGCGACGGTGCCCCTGCAGGTGACCGTCAACGGGGAAGCACATGCGTCTGAGGTTCCGGCGCGGATGCTGCTCGTTCATTACCTGCGCGACGAGCTCGGGCTGACCGGCACGCACGTCGGCTGCGACACGTCGAACTGCGGGGCCTGCACGTGCCTCGTCAACGGCGAGTCGGCCAAGACCTGCACGGTCCTCGCCGTCCAGTGCGACGGCGCGGAGATCACGACGATCGAGGGCATGGCGGGCGCCGACGGCACCCTGCACGCCCTGCAAGAGGGCTTCTGGGCCGAGCACGGCCTGCAGTGCGGCTACTGCACCCCCGGCATGATCATGGCCGCCGCCGACCTGCTCGCCCGCCGCACCGGCGACGGGCCGATCACCGAGGACGAGGTGCGCCACGGGCTGGAGGGCAACCTCTGTCGCTGCACGGGCTACCACAACATCGTCAAGGCGGTCCAGGCCGCCGCCGAGGCGTCCCGGAGGGTCGCGGCATGACGACGATCGACGTTCCGCCGACGAAGCACGTCGGCCAGTCGCTGCGCCGCAAGGAGGACCCCCGCCTCATCACGGGCCGGGCGACCTACATCGACGACCTCGCCCTGCCGGGCATGCTGCACGCCGCGGTCGTCCGCTCCCCCGAGGCCCACGCCAAGGTGCTGTCGATCGACGGCTCGCGGGCGCTGGCGCGCGCCGGCGTCAAGGCGGTCTTCACCGGCGAGGACATGAGCGACCTGCTCGCCCCGCTGCCGATGGCCTGGGCGCCGCCCGGCGTCGAGATCAAGACGCCGGAGCGCTGGCCGCTCGTGCGCGGGTTCGTCCGCCACGTCGGCGATGCCGTCGCGCTCGTGATCGCCGACAGCAAGTACACGGCGGCCGACGCCGCCGACGAGGTCGACGTCGAGTACGAGCCGCTGCCGGTCATCGTCAACGTCGAGGAGGCGCTGAAGGACGAGGTCCTCGTCCACGAGTCGCTCGGCACGAACAAGGCGCACGAGTGGTCGATGGGCGGAGGCGGTGACATCGAGGCGGCGCTCGCGGCCTCCGACGTCGTCGTCGAGCGGCGCATCGTCAACCACCGCACCGCCGGCGCGGCGATGGAGCCGCGCGGCGTGATCGCGGAGTTCCGCGGCGGCCAGCTCACCGTGTGGTCCTCGACGCAGGTGCCGCACCTGCTGCGGCTGTTCTACGCCGTGCAGATGGGCATCAGCGAGGACAAGGTGCGCGTCATCGCCCCCGAGGTCGGCGGCGGGTTCGGCGGCAAGCTGCAGATCACCGCCGAGGAGACGATGTGCGCCTGGGCGTCGCGCCGCCTCGGCCGCCCCGTCAAGTGGATCGAGAGCCGGTCGGAGAACATGGCCGTCTCCCACCACGGGCGCGACCAGGTCGACTACGTGCGCATGGGCGCCACGCGGGACGGCAAGATCACCGCTTTCCACGCGAACATCATCCAGGACCTCGGCGCCTACTTCGGGCTGCTGACGCCGATGATCCCGGAGCTCGGCGCGTTCGTGATGACCGGCTGCTACGCGATCCCCGTCGTGCAGACCGACATCACCGGCGTGCTGACGAACAAGTTCTTCACCGACGCGATCCGCGGAGCGGGCCGTCCGGAGATGACGCACATGCTCGAGGTCACGATCGACCAGCTCGCCCAGGAGCTGGGGATGGACCCCGTCGACCTGCGCCGCAAGAACTTCATCCAGCCCGACCAGTTCCCCTACGAAACGCCCTACGGCATCACGTACGACTCGGGCAAGTACGAGGCCGCGCTGGATCGCGCGCTCGAGATGCTCGACATGGACGCCTTCCGCACCGAGCAGGCGGCCCTGCGAGACAACGGCATCCTGCGCGGGATCGGCTTCTCCACGTACACCGAGATCTGCGGCCTTGCGCCGTCGCGGGCGGTCGGTCCGAGCGGCTTCGGCCTCGGCATCGGCCTCTACGAGTCGGCGATCGTGCGCGTGCATCCGACGGGTTCGGTGACGGTCTTCACCGGCTCCTCGCCGCACGGGCAGGGTCACGAGACGGGCTTCGCCCAGATCGTCGCCGATCGCCTCGGCACCGATCCGAGCGTCGTCGAGGTCGTCCACGGCGACACCGCGACGGGTCCGATGGGCCTGGGCACGTACGGCTCGCGCTCGCTGTCGATCGGCGGCGTCGCGGTCGCCCACGCGGCCGAGAAGATCTCCGAGAAGGCGCGGGCGATCGTGGCGCACAACCTCGAGGCCGACGTGGCCGACATCGAGGTCCGCGAGGGCAAGTTCTCGCTGCGCGGCGATCCGGAGCAGGGCATGACGCTGGCGGAGGTCGCCGGCTGCGCCTACATCGACGCGACGAAGATGCCCGAGGGGATGGAGCTCGGCCTCGAGCAGTCGCTCATCTACGACCCGTCGAACTTCGTGTTCCCGTTCGGCACGCACGTCTGCGTCGTCGACATCGATCCGGAGACCGGTCGCGTCGACGTCGTGCGCTGGATCGCGGTCGACGACTGCGGCCCGGCGGTCAACCCGATGCTCATCGACGGCCAGGTGCACGGCGGTGTCGTGCACGGCATCGGCCAGGCGATCTACGAGCAGGTCGTCTACGACGAGCGCGGTCAGCTCGTCACCGGCACGTTCGTCGACTACGCCCTGCCGACGGCGGCCGACGTGCCGAGCTTCGAGACCGATCGCACGGAGACGAAGTCGCCGTCGAACTCGCTCGGTGTCAAGGGCATCGGCGAGGCGGGCACGATCGCCGCCACGCCGGCGATCGTCAACGCGGTGATCGACGCGCTGCGCCACGAGGGCATCTCGTACATCGACATGCCGCTCACCCCGCTGCGCGTATGGCAGGCGCTCCAGGAGGCGCGCGGCGGCGGCGAAGGGCCGCGCGAGACCGAGCAGGGCCAGCCGTTGCCCGAGCAGGCCGAGGGCTCGGCCGGCTCCGGACCCACGATCCCCGAAGGAGGTGCCGCATGATCGCCGCCGAGTTCGACTACGCGGTCGCGTCGTCGGTCGACGACGCGATCTCGAAGCTGGCCGAGGGCGGGGCGGACGCCAAGCTCCTGGCCGGCGGGCACTCGCTGCTGCCGCTCATGAAGCTGCGCTTCGCCGCGCCGAGCCTGCTCGTCGACATGCGCAAGCTCGACGAGCTGCGCGGCATCGACACGGGCGACGACTCGTTCCGGATCGGTGCGCTGACGCGCCACTCCGAGCTGCAGGCCCGCGAGGACATGGGTCTGGTGAGCGCGGTGGCCAAGAAGATCGCCGATCAGCAGGTGCGCAACCGCGGCACGATCGGCGGCTCGCTCTCGCACGGCGACTCGGCGGCGGACCTGCCGGCGACGCTGCTGGCCTACGACGGGACGGTGACGCTGCGCGGCCCCGACGGCGAGCGCGAGGTATCGGCCGGTGACATGTTCGAGGGCTATCTCACCACGGCGGTCCGCCACGGCGAGGTGCTCACGCAGGTGCGCCTGCCCTCGCTGGCGGGCTACGGGTACGGCTACGAGAAGTTCAACCGCCGCGCCGAGGACTGGGCGATGGTCGGCGTGTGCGCGCTCGTGAAGGTCACCGACGGCGTCTGCGAGGACGTGCGCATCGGCCTGACGCACATGGCGTCGACCCCGCTACGCGCGAGCGCGGCGGAGGACGCGCTGCGCGGACAGCCGTGCGACGCCGAGCACATCGAGGCCGCGGCGCAGCTCGCCGCGGAGGGCACGAGCCCGCTCGGCGATCTCAACGCCACGCCCGAATACAAGCGCCACCTGGCGCGCGTGCTGACGCGGCGGGCGCTGACCACGGCGGCCGCCGGGTGATAGCGGGCGTCGTTCTGGCCGCGGGATCCGGGTCGCGCTTCGGCGCCGGCGCCAAGCAGCTGGCCGAGCTCGACGGGATCCCGCTGCTGGAGCACGCCCTGCGCGCGGTCGAGGCGGTTCCCGCGATCGAGCGGATCGTCGTCGTGCTCGGCGCCCGCGCGGAGGAGATCCTCGCGGGCGTCGACTTCGGCGCCGCGGAGCCGGTCGTCTGCGCCGACTGGGCCGACGGCCAGGCGGCGTCGCTGCGCTGCGGCATCGAGGCGGTCGCCGACGCGGACGCCGCGGTGCTGACCCTCGGCGACATGCCGCGGATCACGCCGCAGGTCATCGCCCGCTTCGTGGACATCGCCGCCGAGCACGGCACACACGCGCGGGCGCGGGCGGTCTACGACGGCCTGCCCGGCCACCCCGTCGTGCTGGGCCGCGAGTACTTCGCCCGGATCGCCGCGCTGCAGGGCGACGTCGGCGCGCGGGAGGTCTTGAAGGCGATCGGCGCCCACCCGATCGAGTGCAGCCACCTCTGCTCACCCGCCGACGTCGACACGCCCGACGCGCTCGAGGAGCTGCGCGGGTGACGGAGCAGGGCGGCGCGGCGCAGCCGCCCGACGGCGCCGCCCCGGCGGCGCCGGTCGAGGCCAAGCCGCTCAACGCCTTCGCGCTCGCCAAGGAGGTCGTCCTCGAGCGCCTGCAGAACCTGCTCGAGTGGCTGCTGCGCCGCCTCAAGCGCTACCGGGCGAAGCGCGGAGACTGGTGGGAGAAGTAGGGGTCCCCCAGAAAACGTCCCGCATATGGCCGACTTCTCGAGGACCCCCGCCGATCGCTGGTCCGAGCGACACCCTGGTCGACTTATACATGCCCCACATGCAGAAACCGCCCAGGCCCGACCACAGCCCCCGGACCGAACACCGCCACCCTCACCAACTGACTGCCTCAAAGCCGCCGTTCGACGAACGCCGGCCCCGCCACGCGACCGGCGCTCAAGCGTCTACGAAGAAGAGCCCTCCAGCACCCCGCCCGCCCGTGCCCACGTCCCGACCCCGCCGTCCACGACGTGCACCACCCGCTCTGCGCCGAAGCGCGCCAGCAGGCTCGCCGCCACCGCCGCCCGCTGACCCGACGCGCACAGCACCGCGACGGGGCGTGCGGGATCGATGCCGTCGGGGATCGCGTCGATGTCGTGGTAGGGCATGTGCACCGAGCCCGGGATGTGGCCCGCGGCCCACTCACCCAGCTCGCGTACGTCGAGGATCTGCAGTCCGCCGTCGCCGGCAGCGGCAGGGTGCGCGTCGAGCTCGCCGACCGCCAGGCGCTCGATCTTCGCCACCGGGCGGCGCTCCTCGCGCCAGCTCGTCATGCCGCCGTGCAGGAAGCCGGCCAGCCGGCGGATGCCGACCGCCGTCGCGAGCTTCGCCGCGTAGAGCGCGTCGTCGTCGTCGCGGCCGATGAGCACGATCTCCTGCTCGCGGTCGGCGATCCAGGCCAGCCGCGAGCCGAACCCCGCGCTCAGCGCGGTGATGCAGACCGCGCCCGGGACGTGCGCCTCGTCGAACTGCTGGTCGGTGCGCACGTCGACGACCAACGCGCCCTCGCCCGTCTTCAGCTCGACCTGGCGCGGCGTCAGCGGCGTCGCCTCGACGCCGGCGCCGAGCAGCGGTCCCCGGTTCAGCGCCACGATCGCCTGGAAGTTCGGCGGCTGCGGCCCGAGCGTGGCCAGGGAGCGCTCGATGAAGCGCTCCTCGTCGGGCTCACGCAGCAACGGGTTGTGGGCGCGCTCGTAGCCGATCGTCGAGGAGACCTTCAGGTCCATCCCGGGGCCCCCGCACATCGAGCCGCCGAGGTGGCCGGGCCAGACCTCGCAGCTGTCGGGCAGCGTGAGCAGGCGGTCGCGCAGGCTGTGGAAGATGCCGCGGGCGCCCTCGACGCGGTCGACCGCGAGATCCGGTCGCGCGATGTCGCCGACGAACAGCGAGTCGCCGCTCAGCACCGCCCACGGCTCGTCCCCGCGGGCGCGATCGACGAGCGCGAAGGCCGTGTGCTCGGGCCGGTGACCCGGCGTGTGCAGCGCGCGCACGAGGACGTCGCCGAGCTCGAGCTCCCAGCCGTCGTCCAACGGCTCGTGCTCGTAGTCGGGCGCCGCCAGCCGGTGGACGTGGATCCGCGCTCCGGTCGCGAGCGCCAGCCGGCCGTGGCCCGAGACGTGATCGGCGTGGTTGTGGGTCTCCAGGATGTGCTCGATGCGCACGCCCATGTAGCGCGCGAGGTCGAGGTAGACGTCGATCTCGAAGCGGGGATCGACGACCGCGGAGACGCCCGCGTGCTGGTCCCCGACGAGGTACGACGCGCAGCCGAGGTCGTCGTGAGTCACCTGGCGGAACAGCATCGGTGCGAAGATAACTGCACACGCGGCGCAACGTCGCCGGGTACGCATAGAGCTAACTCATTGGAAAGGGCCCAACATTTCGCTTGAATCCAAAGTCAGCGAGGGCCAGGATGTACCCATGTCCCTCGTCGAGGAACCGGTCAGTGCTGCCCGCGATGCGGACGGGCTCCCGGCCAGCCTCGAGCAACTCGCGCTGAGCGCCGTCCGCGCCGCCGCGCTCGCCGCATACAAGCACGCCGGCTCCGGCGACGGCAAGGCCGCCGACGGCGCCGCGACCGAGGCCATGCGCGCGATCCTCGGCGAAGCGCACGGCCTGGGCCGGGTCATCATCGGCGAGGGCGAGAAGGACAACGCCCCGATGCTCTTCAACGGCGAGGAGCTCGGCGACGGCGACGGCCCGCGCTTCGACATCGCCGTCGATCCCGTCGAGTGCACCGATCTGTGCGCCAACGGCTTGCCCGGCTCGTTGACGACGATCGCGTTCGCCGGTGAGGGCTGCCTGTGGTCGCCCGGGCCCGGCCTCTACCAGGACAAGCTCGTCGTCGGGCGTGCCGCGTCCGACGCGATCGACCTGCGCGAGAGCTCGGAGTGGAACGTCGAGAGGGTCGCCAAGGCGCTCGGCAAGCCCGTCGACGAGATGCGCGTGCTGCTGCTCGACAAGCCGCGCCACGTCGAGCTCGCCAAGCGGCTGCGCGCCATGGGCGTGACCGTGATCATGCCCAGCGCAGGCGACGTCGCGGGCGCGATGTTCGCGCTCCTGCCCGGCACCGGCGTCGACATGCTGCTGGGCGTCGGCGGCACCCCCGAGGGCATCATGGCCGCCTGTGCCGTGAAGGTGCTCGGCGGCGGCATGCAGACGCGCCTGGCCCCGCAGCGCGACGACGAACGTGAAGCGATCATCGCGGCCGGCATCTCGCTCGACGAGATCCTCGGCGTCGACGACCTCATCCGCGGGCCCGCGATCTTCGCGGCCTGCGGGATCACCGGCGGCACGATGCTCGGCGCGCCGCGCCGCATGGCGCCAGGCTGGATCTCCACCCAGTCGCTGATCATCAGTCCCGGCTCCTATCGCCGGATCGTGGAGAGCACCCCCGCACCCGACCTCAATCCCGCAGGAGGATGACCATATGCCGCTGGTGACCATGCGACAGCTGCTCGACGAGGCCGCCGCCGGCGGCTACGGCGTGGCGGCCTTCAACGTCAACAACCTGGAGCAGATCCAGGGGATCATGGAGGCCGCCCAGGAGACGCAGTCGCCGGTCATCGTCCAGGCCTCGCGGGGAGCGCGCTCCTATGCCGGCGACAACTTCCTCTACCACATGATGCTCGCGGCGGCCGAGACCTACCCGGACATTCCCGTCGCCCTGCACCAGGACCACGGCAACTCGCCGGAGACCTGCATCAGCGCGATCGAGCTGGGCTTCACGAGCGTCATGATGGACGGCTCGCTCGCCGAGGACGCCAAGACGCCGCTGGACTTCGAGGACAACGTCGCGGTCACGAAGCAGGTCGTCGACCTCGCGCACGAGCGCGGCGTCACGGTCGAGGGCGAGCTCGGCACGCTCGGCGGCATGGAGGACGGCGTCGGCTCCGGCCAGATCTGCCTGACCGATCCGGCCCAGGCCGAGGAGTTCGTGGAGCGCACCGGCGTCGACGCCCTCGCCGTCGCGATCGGCACGAGCCACGGCGCATACAAGTTCTCGCGCGAGCCCGACGGCGACATCCTCGCGATGGAGATCATCGAGGACATCCACCGCCGCCTGCCCGACACGCACATCGTCATGCACGGCTCCTCGAGCGTTCCGAAGGACATTGTCGAGCGCCTGAAGGCCGCCGGCGGCGAGGTCGACGCGGGCTTCGGCGTGCCGATCCACGCGATCCAGCGCGGCATCGAGCACGGCGTGCGCAAGGTCAACATCGACACCGACGGGCGCCTCGCCATCACCGCGTTCATGCGCGAGCACTACCGCGACAACCCGGGCGACTGGGACCCGCGCGGGGCCGGCAAGGCCGCGCGCGCCGGCCAGAAGCTCATCTGCATGCAGCGCATGCAGGAGCTCGGGATGGCCGGCCACGCCGGCGACTACACCCCGATGTCGCTCGAGGAGATGGCCGAGCGCTACGCCGCGGGCGTGCGTTCCACTGTCTAGGACCTCGCGGCGCACGCCGCGCGACCGAGGCCGAGGCCAGCAGGCATGATCGACGTCGCCTTCCTCGGCACCGCCGTCCGCCCCGCCGGGACGGCGGTCGTCATCGACGTGCTGCGGGCGACCTCGACGATCACGCTGGCGCTGGCCTCGGGCTACGAGCGGGTGCTCGTGGCCGGCAGCATCGACGAGGCGACGGCGCTGCGCACGCCGCAGCGCACGCTGGCCGGCGAGGTCGGCTGCGCGCGCGCGCCGGGCTTCGACCTGGGCAACTCGCCCGAGGAGACGCTCGAGCCGCGCGGGGCGGAGCTCGTGCTCGCCACGACGAACGGCGCCCCGGCGATCGTCGCGGCGGCCGCGGCGGCCGACGAGGTGCTCGTCGCCTCGCTGCTGAACATGGCCGCCGTGCTCGCACAACTTGCCGGCCGCGAGGACATATTGCTCGTCTGTGCGGGTACCGATGCAAAGGTGAGCATCGAGGACGTCTACCTCGCGGGGCGTCTGAGCGCGAAGCTCGACGGCGAGCGCAGCGACGCTGCGCGGATCGCCGAGGCCGTCGCCGCCGCCTACCCGAATGCCGTCGACGCGCTCGATGCGAGCGCCGGCGCGGTCGGCCTGCGGCGCGAGGGTCTCGAGTCCGACATCGCCTTCTGCGCGCAGGAGTCGATCGTCGATGTCGTCGGCCGTCTCAGCGAGACGGTGGACGGCGCAGCGCTGCTGACGGCGGCGCCCGCCGCCGCCGGATCCGAACCCAACCGAACTCCACTCATAATGTAAGTCCTATGCAAAACGGTCAATCTTTTGCTTTGAATCTTTGGATTGGCCGGGTAGTGTCGCGTAGAGCGCACACCGAGAGAGGATGGAATGAGCACCACTGAGAAGGACGGACAGAAGAAGACCAAGAGCCGCTGGGACTCCGGCGTCACGCCGTATGCCGAGATGGGCTACTGGAATCCTGACTATGAGGTCAAGGACACCGACGTCCTTTGTGCCTTCCGGATCACCCCGCAGGAGGGCGTGGACCCGATCGAGGCCGCAGCCGCGGTCGCGGGCGAGTCCTCGACCGCCACGTGGACCGTGGTGTGGACCGATCGCCTCACCCCCTACGAGCACTACCAGGCCAAGGCCTACAGCGTCGAAGAGGTTCCGGGCACCCCGGGCCAGTACATCGCGCTGATCGCCTACGACATCGATCTCTTCGAAGAGGGCTCGATCGCCAACCTCACGTCCTCGATCATCGGCAACGTCTTCGGCTTCAAGCCGCTCAAGGCGCTGCGTCTCGAGGACATGCGCATCCCGGTCGCCTACGTGAAGACCTTCCCGGGTCCCCCGCACGGCATCGTGATGGAGCGCGAGTACCTCGACAAGTTCGGTCGCCCGCTGATCGGCGCGACGACGAAGCCGAAGCTCGGCCTCTCCGCGAAGAACTACGGCCGCGTCGTCTACGAGGCGCTGCGCGGCGGCCTGGACTTCACGAAGGACGACGAGAACATCAACTCGCAGCCGTTCATGCGCTGGCGTGACCGCTACATCCACTGCATGGAAGCCGTGCAGCGCGCGCAGGCCGCCACCGGCGAGGTCAAGGGCCACTACCTCAACGTCACCGCGGCGACGATGGAGGACATGTACGAGCGCGCCGAGTTCGCCAAGGAAGTCGGCTCGATCATCATCATGCAGGACCTCACCGTCGGCTACACGGCGATGAGCTCGATGTCGAACTGGTGCCGGGACAACGGCATGATCCTGCACCTCCACCGCGCCGGCCACGGCACGTACACGCGTCAGAAGACGCACGGCGTCTCGTTCCGCGTCATCGCGAAGTGGTGTCGCCTGCTGGGCGTCGACCACATCCACGCGGGCACCGTCGTCGGCAAGCTCGAGGGCGACCCGGCGATGATCATGGGCTACTACAAGACCCTGCGCGACGGATACGTCGAGAAGGACTTGTCGCAGGGGCTGTACTTCGACCAGGACTGGGCCTCGATGCCGGGCGTCATGCCGGTCGCATCGGGCGGCATCCACGCCGGCCAGATGCACCAGCTGCTGCACTACCTCGGTGAGGACTCGATCCTGCAGTTCGGCGGTGGCACGATCGGCCACCCGATGGGCATCGCGGCGGGCGCCAGCGCCAACCGCACCGCCGTCGAGGCGATCATCCAGGCCCGCAACGAGGGTCGCGACTACTACGCCGAGGGTCCGGACATCCTCGTCGAGGCCGCCAAGGGCTGCCCCGAGCTGAACGCCGCGCTCGAGGTCTGGAAGGACATCACGTTCGATTACACCTCGACCGACACGGCTGACGTCGAAGTCACGCCGACGTCGGCGTAGAGGAGATAGACGACATGAGACTCACCCAGGGAACGTTCTCATTCCTGCCCGACCTGACCGACGAGCAGATCGAGGCGCAGATCACGTACGCGCTCTCCAACGGCTGGTCGATCATGGTCGAGTACACCGACGACCCGCACCCGCGCAACGGGCTGTGGGACATGTGGTCGCCGCCGATGTTCGACCTCGAAGAGGACGACGCGGACGTGGTGATGCGCGACGTGCGCGCGTGCATCGAGGCGCACGGGCACCTCTACGTGAAGGTCGTCGCATACGACCGCTCGAAGGGCCGCCAGACGTCCGCGCTGTCGTTCATCGTCAACCGCCCCGAGCACGAGCCCGGATTCCGGTTGGAGCGCCAGGAGACCCACGACCGCGTGATCCGTTACACGATCCATTCGTACGCGGGGCTCAACACGCCGGCCGGCGAGCGCTACGGCGGCGAGGGCGGCGAGCTCGCGCCGGTCATCAGCGCCTCCAAGGCCAAGCCGAACGGTAACAAGGCACAGTAATGGCACAGACGCTCGAGACCCTGCCCGAGAAGCTCGAGGAGATCCCCGACGGCGCCGATGCCGTCGAGGCGGTCCTGGACGAGATGGACAAGGAGTTCGTCGGTCTCGGTCCTGTCAAGGAGCGCATCCGCGAGATGGCGGCGCTGCTGGTCATCGACAAGCTCCGTCGCGAGGCAGGGCTCGAGTCGTCACGCCCGTCGCTGCACATGACGTTCACCGGCAACCCCGGTACCGGCAAGACCACGGTCGCGCTGAAGATGGCGGAGATCCTCCATCGGCTTGGCTACATCGACAAGCCGAAGGTGGTCTCCGTCACGCGCGACGACCTCGTCGGGCAGTACGTCGGGCACACGGCGCCCAAGACGCGCGACGTGCTCAAGCGCGCCAAGGGCGGCGTGCTGTTCATCGACGAGGCCTACTACCTGTACCGCCCTGAGAACGAGCGCGACTACGGGCAGGAGGCGATCGAGATCCTGCTGCAGGTCATGGAGACCGAGCGCGAGGACCTC
>JAUXSD010000302.1 GCA_030681525.1 Solirubrobacteraceae bacterium | reverse complement strand
GGTTGAAGTCCACAACCGAGGCGTCGGAGCCGTGGATGCGCCCGCTGGCGCCGGCGTGGATGAGCTTGGCGGCGTCCTCCTCGAGGTGCACGCGGTGGATGCGCACGTCGCCCAGATGCCCGCCGCGACACAGCGGCTCGTCGTACTGACTGATCTGGTAGCCCTTGGGCAGGTCCGGATAGAAGTAGTTCTTGCGGTGGAAGATCGAGCGCGGCGCCAGGTCGGAGCCGAGCGCCAGGCCGATCATGAGCCCGAAGTGGATCGCCTGGGCGTTGGCGCGCGGCAGCGTGCCGGGCAGCCCGAGGCAGACCGGGCACGTCCGCGTGTTGGGCGGCTCCCCGAAGGACAGCGCGCAGCCGCAGAACATCGTCGTCCGCGTGGCGAGCTGGACGTGGATCTCCAGGCCGATGACCGGCTCGAACTCGCTCATGCCGCGCGCCGCCTGGCGGCGCCGCCGTCGAAGCCGATCGCCGACTCGAGCGCGAACGCCGCGTCGAGGATCGCGTTCTCGCTGAACGCCGGCCCGGCGAGCTGAAAGCCCGTCGGCAGCCCGGCGTCGAAGCCGTTGGGGATCGAGATCGCCGGGATCCCGGCGAGCGACATCGGCACGGTGCAGTAGTCGTTGACGTACATCGACATCGGGTCGGCGGTCTTCGCGCCGAGCTCGAAGGCGGCCGTCGGCGACGTCGGCGTGACCACGAAGTCGAAGTCCGCGAAGGCGGCCCGGAAGTCCTCGGCGATCTTCGTGCGCACGCGCTGGGCGCTGCCGTAGTAGGCGTCGTAGTAGCCGCTGGACAGCGAGTAGGT
Source organism: Solirubrobacteraceae bacterium (assembly GCA_030681525.1). Taxonomy (GTDB): domain Bacteria; phylum Actinomycetota; class Thermoleophilia; order Solirubrobacterales; family Solirubrobacteraceae; genus CADCVQ01. Next base: position 4,093 of record JAUXSD010000302.1, on the reverse strand, counting down.
GCCGAGCATGATCCGGCGCTTGACCTCCGGGCCGAAGCCCTCGCTGCGGGTCTTCGTGTACATCCCGACGAGGCCGCCGTTCTCGACCCGCGCGCCATAGCGCACCCCGTCGTAGCGGGCGAGGTTCGAGGATGCCTCGGCCGGGGCCAGCACGTAGTAGGCGGCCAGCGCGTGCGGCGCATGCGGCAACCGGCAGGTCTGCACCGTGGCGCCGAGGCTCGCCGCGAGCTTCAGCGTCGCGTGGAAGGTCTCGAGCACGCCGGGGTCGATGCCGACGCCCTCGCCGGTCAGCTCCTCGGGCACGCCGAGCCGGATCCCCTCCAGGGAGGTGGCCGTCGGCCGCGCGACCTCGCCCGGAAAGCCGATCGAGGTGCAGTCGCGCTCGTCCTGTCCGACCATGTGGCGCAGCAGCAGCGCGGCGTCGGTCACGTCGCGCGTGAGCGGGCCGGCCTGGTCCAGCGACGAGGCGAAGGCGATCATCCCGTAGCGGCTGACCGTGCCGTACGTCGGCTTGAGGCCGACGATCCCGCACAGCGCGGCGGGCTGGCGGATCGAGCCGCCCGTGTCGGTGCCCAGCGCCCACGGCGCCGAGCCGGCCGCAACCGCCGCGGCGCTGCCGCCGCTCGAGCCGCCCGGGACGCGGGCGCGGTCCCACGGGTTCAGCACCGGCCCGTAGGCGGAGTTCTCGTTGGAGGAGCCCATCGCGAACTCGTCCTGGTTGGTCTTGCCCAGCAGCGGCGCGCCGGCCGCGGCGAGGCGGGCGACCACGCTCGCCGTGTACGGCGGGCGGTAGCCCTCGAGGATCTTGGACCCCGCCTGGCTCGGCACGCCCTCGGTGCAGAAGAGGTCCTTGACGGCGAGCGGCACGCCGGCCAGCGGGGCGTCATCGGACGGCGCGGGCGGCGCGTCGTCGGCCACCCACAGGTAGGCGTTGAGCTCGTCGGCCGCGGCGGCGGCGCGGTAGGCCTCGAAGACCTCGGTCGCGCTGGTGTCGCCGGCGCGGATCGCGTCGACCGCCGCCGCGGCGGTGAGCGTCGTCAGGTCGGTGTTCGTGGCGCTCATTCGTCGACCGCGTCGGCCTGCGGGCTGGGCACGAGAAAGCCGCCGTCGGCGACGGCCGGCGCGCCGGCCAGCGCGATCTCGCGCGGCAGCGACGGCTCGACGACGTCCGGCCGCAGGGCGTTGGAGACCTCCACGACGTGCGTCGTCGGCGGAACACCGGCGAGGTCGAGCTCGCCGATCTTCTCGATGTGGCCGAGCACGGCCGACAGCTCCTGGCTCATCCGGCCGACCTCCTCGTCGGTCAGCTCGAGGCGGGCGAGGCGGGCGACGTGCAGCACCTGTTCACGGTCGATCATCGGCGTCGATTCTAGGCGGCGCGCCGCGCGCACCCCGGCGGCGGCGCTGTCCGCGCCGCGCGGGCCGCGCAACTGAGCCCTACGGCCGGCTCGCCGTGAGGCTGACGTACGCGATGTGCCCGTAGAACGCCTGCTCGGCCACGCGCCGCCGCGCCTCGCCCTTCAGCGCGGAGGCCAGCTCGCGGCCGATCCGGCCCGACGCCGCGAGCACGTCGGCGCCGCGGTCGGCGATGGTCAGCATGTACTGCGGCTCGCGGATCTGGACGTAGCCGTGGCTGCGGAACGTCAGCACCTCCAGGCCGCGTGCGGCGACGAGCGCGACGAGCCGGCGCGCGATCCACGGGTCGTTGACGAACTCCGGGGCGAACGCGCCGACGCAGGTCTGCAGCGGGTCGTCCGGTCCGTTGGCGAGCGTGATCGTCGCGTAGTCGCCGTCGAAGACCGCGATCCGCCCGCCCGGGCGCAGCACGCGCACAGCCTCCGCGAAGACGCGCTCGGGCTCGGGCGCGTGGCAGAGCACGCGATGCAGCACGACCGCGTCGAAGCTCGTGTCGGCATGCGGCAGCGCGCGCCCGTCAGCCTCCTCGAAGGACACGTTCTCGAGCGCGGCGCTCAGCGCGCGGCCGCGGCGCAGCAGCGCGGGCGAGGGGTCGACGCCGACGACCTCGCCGGCGACCGCGGCGATGATCCGGGCGATCGCGCCGGTGCCGCAGCCGACCTCGAGCACCCGCGCGCCCGCGGCGAGGTCGAGGTCGGCGAGGTATGCCTCGACCATCGCGCGGTGCTGCTCGTCGGCGGCGCTGATCTCCATCGCGTCGCCGAGCTTCTCGAGCGTGGCGGGCTCGGCCTGCGTGATGGCTGCGTAGACGTCCGGCATCGTCTTCCTCCTTGCCCCGGGTGGGCGTTCGAACGCTGGCGTGGTCTCGCGAGGCGGCGCCGCGTTTCACGCCGCGGTGCTGCGTCGCCGGGCCCGTCAGCTCGCGGGCTCGTCGCGCGCGGCGTCGCGCGCCGGCGGCGGCGGGCGCGCCGGACCGCGCACGCCGAGCACGCGCTCGGTCTGGCGCTGCGAGATCGCGCTGTCCTTGCGCTCGTCGCCCAGCGCGCGCCACGTCCCGGCGAGCAGCACGAGCAGGCAGAGCAGGCCGAGGTACGCGCCGGCGTCGACGCTGACGATCGCGTTGCGGCCCGGCTCGTCGATCCCGACCCGGAGGAGCAGGTACAGCAGCGCCAGCGTGCCGATGCCGATCGTCACGACCGCCGCCGACAGCGCCATCGAGACCGCTCCGGCGCGCAGCGTGACGACGACGAGCGTCAGCGCGAGCACGATCGTCAGCGCCAGCAGGAAGCGCCCGACGGTCATCGTCGACCAGCCCGACTGACCGCCGAACCAATCGATGAACAGGACGGCGGCGAGGGCCACGGCGCCCGCCGCGGTCGCGACCTCGCCGGTGCGCAGCCGGCGCACCTCCATCAGCCGACCGCCACGCCGCTGCGCTGCATCCGCGCGGCCTGCAGGGTGTTGCGCAGCAAGAACGCGATCGTCATCGGCCCGACGCCGCCGGGCACCGGCGTGATCGCCGCGGCGACCTGCTTGACCGCGTCGAAGTCGACGTCGCCGGCGAGGCCGTCCTCGGTGCGGTTCATGCCGACATCGATGACGATCGCGCCGGGCTTGACCCAGTCGGCCTCGACCATCCGCGCGCGGCCGACCGCGGCGATCAGCACGTCGGCGCGGCGGCACACCGCGGGCAGGTCGCGGGTGCGCGAGTGGCACATCGTGACCGTCGCGTTGGCGCCGAGCAGCAGCTGCGCCATCGGCTTTCCGAAGAGGTTCGAGCGGCCGATCACGACGGCCTCGGCGCCCTCGAGCTGCGCGCCGGCGGCGTCGAGCAGCGTCATGACGCCCTGCGGCGTGCACGGGCGCAGCCCCTGGCGCCCCTGGGCCAGCAGGCCGGCGCTGATCGCCGTCAGCCCGTCGACGTCCTTGAGCGGATCGATCATCCCGGTCAGCTCGACGCCGTCCAGCGGCGCGGGCACCGGCAGCTGCAGCAGGATCCCCGAGACGTCGGGGTCGACGTTGAGGCGCTCGATCAGCTCGACGACGTCCGACCGCGGCGTGTCGGCGGGCAGCGGGAAGTTGAAGCCCTGCATGCCGACCTCCGTGCAGGCCTTCTGCTTGCCGGCGACGTAGATCGCCGAGCCGGGGTCGTCGCCGACGAGGATCGTGGCGAGCCCCGGGCGGGCGCCGCCGAACTCCTGCATGAACGCCTCCACGTCGCGCGCGACGCCGATCCGCACGCGTCCGGCGATCTGCTTTCCATCGATGAGCTCGGCTGGCATGGGGCGGGTCCTCGTCTTCGGTCAGAGCTTCGTGATCGGAGCGTATTCGGCCATGAGCTTGCGCTCGCTGCCGTCGCCGGCGAAGCGCACGACGACGATCCCGCCGGCCTCCACGCCGGTGACCACGCCGGCGCCGAAGGCCGCGTGCGAGACGTCGTCGCCCATGCGATACGCGGGCACGGGCTGTTCGGATCGCGGGGCCGACTGCGACGCGGCCCACGAGCCGGGCCGCTGCGCGGCCATGCCGGGCCGAATGCGCGGCTCGTCGGCGCGGTCGGTCAGCTCGCGCGGGATCTCGTCGAGAAAGCGCGAGCGCATCCCGTACTGCATGGCGCCGAAGACGTTGCGCCGCCGCGCGCTGGTCATGTACAGCGAGCGCATCGCGCGCGTGACGC
>JAUXSD010000291.1 GCA_030681525.1 Solirubrobacteraceae bacterium | reverse complement strand
AGCAACGTCGACACCCGAAAGGCCGGTGGCGGCCAGACCGTGAGCTTTGCCACCGTGCGCCTGGAGTCCGAGCACCTGCTCCCCGAGCAGCTCGTCGCCCTGCTGATCGAGACGGCCGAGGACCGCCCGGACGTCGCGGTGCATGTGGAGCGCCAGGGGACGGGGCCGTCCGCGCGCTAGTGGTTCGTCCAGGAACGTTGTGCCCGAAACCCCGGGATGCCGGCGCCGGCTGGCAAGGACGCAGGACCGAAGGTGTGGCCCAGCCACATCGAGCGTCCGAGGACGCCGCCAGCCGGTGATCGGCGCCCGAGGTTTCGGGTGCAACGTTTGTGGACGGCCCACTAGGTATTCGGCCTGCCGAGGGCCCGTGACCTGTCCGCGATGTTCGCGCACCCCCTAGATTGCTCGCATGGCACAGCAGCTCTGGTTTCTCCGCCACGGCGAGGCCGAACCGCACGACGCGCGGGCCGACGACGCCGACCGCCGGCTCACCGAGCGCGGCGAAGAGCAGTCGCATGTCGCGGGCCGGGGCCTCGCGGCGCTCGAGGTCACCTTTCAGCTCGTCCTCACGAGCCCGCGCATCCGCGCGCTGGACACCGCCCGCCTGGCGTGCCTACAGCTCGGCAGCGACTTCGTCATCGACAACGCGCTCTCGGGCGAGTTCGCCGTCGATGACGCGCTCGAGCTGGCCGCCGCCGCCGGCGACGACAAGCGGGTGCTGTTCGTCGGCCATGAGCCGGACTTCTCGCAGGTCGTCTCCGACCTGACCGGGGCGCGGGTCGACCTCAAGAAGGGCGGCATCGCCGCCGTGCGGATGACGGGCTCCCGGCGCGGCGAGCTGATCGTGCTGCTGCGCCCGCGCGAGCTCGTGCGCATCGCTGCGCGCTGAGCGTCACAGGAGCTTCGCGACGGCGCGCGCGGCGATCAGCAGCGGGTCGTAGACGCCGCTGAACGGGGGCGCGTAGGACAGGTCCAGCAGCGCCAGCTCCTGCACCGCGAGCCCGGCCCAGACGGCGGTGGCCAGCACGTCGATGCGCTTCGCTGCGCCCTCCGTGCCGACGATCTGCCCGCCGAGCAGGCGCCCGCTGCCGGGCTCGGCGACGAGCTTGACCCAGATCGGACCGGCGCCCGGGTAGTAGCCCGCGCGCGTACGGTCCTTGATCGTCGTGGCCACGACCTCGATTGCGGCGTCGGCCGCCTCTCGCTCGGAGATGCCGGTCCGGCCGACCTCGTAGCGGCAGATCTTCGAGACGGCCGTGCCGATGACGCCGGGGAAGCGCTCGTCGCCACCCGTCGCGTTGATGCCGGCGATCCGGCCCTGCTTGTTGGCGTGGGTGCCGAGCTGGATGTTCACCGCGCGGTCGAGCACGCGGTGGTGGCTCTCGGCGCAGTCGCCGGCGGCGAAGACGCCGTCGTGGCCGGGGCAGCGCTGGTGGTCGTCGACGCGCAGCGCGCCGCTGTCGCCGACCTCGAGGCCCGCGTCGGTCGCCAGCCCGACGACGGGCCTGGAGCCGACGCCGAGCACGACGTGATCGGCCTCGATCGTCTCACCGGCGGTGCGCACGGCGACCGGGCGCTCGCTCGCGTCGTCGAGCACGACCGCCTCGACCGCCGTCCCGAGCACGACCCGCACCCCGCGCGCCTCGGCGGCGTCCTGCACGTGGGCGGCCATGTCGGCGTCGAGCGTCGCCATGACCTGCGGCGCCTGCTCGATCATCGTCACGCGCATGCCGCGGTCGACGAACGCCTCGGCCATCTCCAGCCCGATGTAGCCGGCCCCGACGACGACCGCGCTCTCACCCCCGCGCTCGAGCGCCGCCCGCAGGCGCTCGGCGGCGTCGACGGTCTGCGCGGGCTCGATCGCCTCGGCGCCGGGGAACGGCGGCCGCACCGCCTGCGCGCCGGTCGCGACGACGAGCTGGTCAAACGGCTCCTCGGACTCGTCGCCGGCGGCGCCGCGCACGGTCAGCCGTCGCGCCCCGAGGTCGATCGCGACGACCTCGCAGCGCGTGCGCACGTCGATGCCGTTGGCACGGTGCTCCTCCGGGCTGCGGCTGATCAGCCGGTCGGCCTCCGCGACGAGGCCGCCGACGTAGTAGGGGATCCCGCAGGCCGAGTACGACGTGTACGGGCCGCGCTCGAAGGCGACGATCTCCAGGTCGGCGTCGCGCCGGCGCGCGACGCTGGCCGCGCTCATGCCGGCCGCGTCGCCGCCGACGATCGCCAGTCGCTGCTTGGCCATGACGCGCCAGAGCGTACGCGGCCGGGCGGTCTACGAGCCGAGCAGCCGTGCGCGCAGCGCCGCTGGTTCCTCGCCGGTCAGGCCGTTGGCCCGCATGTGCGCCTCGACGTCGAGCTCGGCGAGCAGCCCGACGACGGGCGCCTCCGCGGTCGTGCCGCGCTGCGCGAGGAAGGCTCCCAGCACAGGACCCTGGTCGTCCTCACCGCGGGCGGCGTAGAGCGCGCGCAGCCGCTCACCGCTCAGCGCGTAGTCGGCGGCGATCGCGGCGGGGGCGCGCCGGCCAGCGCGAGGATGAGCATCGCCACCTGGCCCGACCGATCGCGCCCGCCGACGCAGTGAAACGCCACCGCGCCCGGGCCGGCGCGGGCGATCGCCTGCAGGGCGGCCACGCTGCGCTCGGGGAAGCGGTCGAGGTGCGGCCGGTAGTACAGCGGCGTGCCGAACTGCGGCCCGCTCGCCCAGACGTCCCAGAACTCGCGATCCTCGCTGGCGTCGAGCGGGACGTGGAGCGTCGTGATCGCCGGCGGGCGCGGCGCGGCGCCGGGCGCGCGCTCGTCGTGGTTGCGCAGGTCGATCACCGTCCGCACGCCGTGGCTCAGGAGCGCCTGCCAGCCGGCCGCGGTCAGGCCGTCGAGCCTGTCGGCCCGCACCACCGGTCATGCGGGGAGCGTACGCCGGGGCGCCATTAGGCTTGGCCGCATGCCCGAGCTGCCGGAGGTCGAGATCACCGCGCGCCGGCTCGACGCAGCGCTGCGCGGCGCGACGGTCGAGTCGGCGACGGCGCCCGGCATCAACGCGCTGAAGACCTTCGACCCGCCGCTGTCGGCGCTCGAGGGCCGCGCGATCACCGCGATCGGGCGCCGCGGCAAGCAGTTCGTCATCGAGCTCACCGGCGACCTGGCGCTGCTCGTGCACCTCATGAGCGCCGGCCGCCTGCAGCTCTACGACAAGCGCGCCGGTCCGCGCGACCGCACGTCGCGGCTGCTGCTGCGCATCGCCGATGCCGATGCCGATCATTCCGCGCGCGAGCTGCGCCTGCGCGAGTTCGGCACGAAGCAGGCCGCCTGGGTCAAGCTCCTGCCCACCGACCAGATCGATGACGAGGAGCTCATCGCGACGCTCGGGCCGGAGGCCTGGCCGCAGCCGCCCGACGACCTCAAGGCGCTGCTGCACGCCGCGCGCCCGCTGCACACGCTGCTGCGCGACCAGCGCGTCATCGCCGGCATCGGGCGCTCGTGGGTCGACGAGATCCTCTGGACGGCGCGGCTGTCGCCGTTTAAGCGCGGCAACGACCTGACCGACGCGGAGGCGCTCGCCCTGCGCGAGGCGATCGCCACCGTGCTCGACGGCGCGATCGAGCACTACGAGAAGGTCATCTCGCTGCCGATCCCCGACAAGCTGCCGCTGCCGCTGCTCGTGCACCGCAAGGCCGGCGAGCCGTGCCCGCGCTGCGGTGCGACGATCGAGGCCGTCCACTACGAGGACTACGTCATGTGCTACTGCCCGGCCGAGCAGACGGGCGGCAAGGTGCTCAAGGACCGCCGGCTGTCGCGGCTGCTGAAGTAGCGCGCGTGACCGGTCGCGCGTAGGATTCGCAACATGCGCGGATGGGCGGGCATGGGCTTGGCCGTCCTCGCCGGCGGGGTGTGGTTCGCAGCCACGGCGGGCGACGACGTCCGGTATGTCCGAACGCCCGCGAAACGGCTTGTCGAGATGGTGTCTCGCCACGCCAGGGCCGAGCCGGTGGCGACGGAGCTCGGCGGCACGCTGACGTTCCCGACGCTCGGCATCTCGCTGTGGCGGATGGTCGTCGACAACACGCCGCGCTTCGAGTCGGTCCTCGTGAGCGCGCCGAAGCGACCGCGCTCGTGATGCGCAAGCTCATCTTCTCGATGACCGCCTCGCTGGACGGCTTCGTCACCGACAGGCGCGGGGAGATCGACTGGTCGGCGCCCGACGAAGAGCTGCATCGCTTCCACAACGACCGGGTGCGCGAGGTCGGCGCGCAGCTCTGCGGCCGCCGGCTCTACGAGGAGATGACGTTCTGGGACACCGCCCACGAGGACCCGTCGGCGCCGGACTACATGCTGGAGTTCGCCCAGATCTGGCAGGCGCTGCCCAAGATCGTGTTCTCGTCCACCCTCGAGCGGGTCAAGGGCAACGCGAGGCTGGCCACGCGCGACGTGGCCGCCGAGGTCGCCGAGCTCAAGGCGCAGCCCGGCGGCGACCTCGCCGTGGGCGGCGCCGAGCTGGCCGCTGAGTGCATCAGGCTCGGCCTCGTCGACGAGTTCCAGATCTTCCTCAGCCCGGTCGTGCTGGGCGGAGGCACGCCGTTCTTCCCGGCGCTCGACCAGCGCGTCGAGCTCGAGCTGCTCGAGACGCGGACGTTCGGCTCGCGCATCGTGTTTCTGCGCTACGGGCGCGTCTGAACGCAAGCCGGCGCGAGCGCGGCGCGATCTATCACGCTGCGTGGGCGGCGCAATCCCGCGGCGGCTGCGTCCCTTGGCAGACGGCCAAAGGCAAGTTAGGGTCACCTAAGATGCTTCTCGGGACACCCCACCGGCACCCCGCCCGCCGCCGCCCGCGCTGATGGCGACGCGCTTTCGCTTCGCCTGCGAGTTCTGCTCGGCCCGACCCGGCGAGCAGACCGAGCGCAGCCTGGGCAGGCTGCTGCGCTCGCGGGCTGCGACGCCGTTCGCCGACGCCCTGCCCGAGCGCTGGCTCGTGTGGGGCGGCGGCGGCGCGCTGGGGCCGCGGCGCTACGCATGTCCCGCGCACCGCGGTGAGCTCACCGCCTACCTGCGGCGCCACTACGCCGGCATCCACTCGTGCGTCTGGGAGCGCCCGCCGTACCCGCAGGTCGGCCCGGGGCACGGCGCGCCGCGACACGCCGCCCCGAGCTGCCCGGAGCCGAGGATCGGCGCGGCGCTACGAGCGCTGAGCCCGTTTCTCGCGGTGGCCGACCAGCCCGAGCCGGCGCTGGACGAGTTGCTGCTGGCGCTGACCGCCGAGTTTCGGGCGGTCGACGTGGCGCGCGCGCACGACCGGCTCGACGACTTCAGCCGCTCGCTGTTCGGCCTGGGCGAGCTCGACGCCGCGAGTCAGGCCGGGTGCGTCTCGCACGCGCTGCGCCACGAGCTCGGGCTGCGCTGCGGCGACCCGCGCGATCCCGAGGCGATGTTCCTCGACCGCGTGCTCGAGCGCCGCCGCGGCCATCCGCTCGTGCTCGCCGTCGTGGTGGTCGAGATGGTGCGGCGCGCCGGCGCCACGGCGCATGTCTGCTCGGCGCCGACGCGCCTGTTCGCCGGCTTCGGGAGCCCGACCATGCGGCTGGTGGAGACGACCCCGCCCGCCGGCCCGCCGCCGCCGGCGGAGTCGATCGTGCCGCACTGCCCGCACGCGATCGCGTTCGGGATCCTCGACGGGCTCTGCGACAGCCTCGCCCGCATGCCGGGGCGCGAAGGCGAGGCGCAGCATGCCCGCGTCCTGCAGAGCGCGCTGCGCGACGCGCGTCCGGCACCGTAGCCGACCGGCGGTCCGGCGACGTGGCGCTCTCTGTGGCCGACATCACATAGCTGCGGCCGCGCCACGATTACGGTGCCGGTCGTCGGAGCGCCGGCTGAGCGCGGGCGTTCGGTGATACGGAGAGGAGTGCAGCCATGAAGGTGAAGGGTCTTGGCGTTGCGGTCGCGGTGGTCGCGGCGCTCACGGTCGGCGCGGCGCCCGCGCTCGCCGATCTCGGCGACGGCCGGCTCGGCGGGCCGGCCGCCACGAGCGGGGTCGAAGACGACACGCTGTGCCCCGCCGGTCAGGCGGTCACGGGAGTCGAGGGTGCGACGCGGACGATCGGCGGCTTCATCCCGATCGTCGCCGTCGCCACCGTCCAGTGCAGCGGCGACGGGGCCGCCGGCACGATGGGCAGCGGCGGCGGGTCGGCTGGGTCGACGAGCTGCCCCGCCGGCCAGGTCGCGGTCGGCATCGCCGGACGGGAAGGCGACTTCGTCGACCTCCTCCAGCTGCGCTGCCAGAACGCCGACGGGTCGGGCCCGATCACGAACAGCAGCGGCTTCGGCGGGGGGTTCGGCACCGCGGACGGGCCGTACGACTGCGCTGCGGGAACCGTCCTGACCGGTCTTCGCGGCGAGTCGATCGGCGGCGAGACGATCCGCTACGTGGAGATCGTCTGCCAGGCCCTCATCGTGGACGAGGATGGCGACGGGATCGCCGACACCCCGCCGCCGGCCGCCAAGGCCGAGTGCATGGCCGGGGGCTGGCAGAGCTTCAACAACCCGTCCTTCCGAAACCAGGGGCAGTGCGTCAGGTACGTCGCAACGCGTCAGTAGCCCGTTGCGCGGGGCCGCCGCGCCGTCCGGCCGGCGGCCCCGTCGCTGCGGTCAGTCGCGGACGCCGTGCAGCGGGTTGGGGATCTGCACGAAGCGATCGACGTCGTTGTGCATCCGGGTGCGCATGTTCGCCCGGCACGGCCACGTCGCGTCGTCGAGCAGGCGGCCCAGCAGCGCGGTGGCGGTCTCGGACTCGGAGCGCTCGCGCTCGCGCCGCAGCAGCGCCTTGAGATCGGCCAGCAGCACGATCTCCTCGACCTGACCCGCGCTGCCCAGCGCGTTGATGACGCTCAGCGCGTTGTCGAGAAACGGGCCTTCGCCGAAGCCCGGGCCGGTCGCCGCGATGTCGTCGTGGGCGGCCTGCTGGGGCGAGCCGTGCGTCTCGCGCAGCACGCAGCGCACCGGCCAGCCGTCCTCGAGCTCGAGCAGCGTGTTGCGCTGGTCGGTCTCGATCGTCAGGTCCAAGCGAGCGCCGAGGCGCAGCAGCGGCAGCACTGCGATCTCGGCGTAGCGGGCGAACCACTCGCGTGCGACGTCCTCGACCGGGCGGCCGCTGCGCTCGGCCAGCCGCGCGACGATCTGCGCAAGCCGGCTCCGGCCGCCGAACGGGTGGTCCTGGACGAGCACCCCGACGGTGCTGACGTCGGTCTCGGAGTCGCTGCCCCAGCGGTTCTCGCGCAGCTGCACCGAGAGGCCTGCGAGCGGCGTGCCGTCGCGCGACAGCGCGAGGGAGGCGGGGTCCTGCAGGAGCTCGAGCTGCGGCGCGACCTCGCGCGCGGCGTCGGCCTGCTCGTCGAACGCGCGGGCCGCGGCGACGGCGCCCTCGAGCTCGGCGATCGGCGTCAGCCGCATCTCGTCGGTCATGTGCGCGTGCAGGCTGAAGGTCAGCTGCCACGGCCAGTCGGCGTTGTAGACGGTGCGCATCGAGGTCGTCGGACTGACCGGGCTGCCGAGCTCGCCGAGGTCGACGATCAGCCCCTCCTCGAGCAGCGCGGCGACCGGCGCACGGTCGCGCAGGTGCGCGAGCTCCCACGGGTGGACGGGCAGCAGCACCCGCTCGCCGAGGCCGGCCAGGCTGGCGTCCAGCGCGGCGCCGTCGACCGCGGCGTCGTCGCGCAGCAGCCGCTCGGTGAGCGCGGCCGCGGAGGTCCCCGTCGCGCTGTCCTGCTCGACGAGCGATGGATCGACGGCCAGCCACCGCAGCGCGAAGCGCGCCTGGCGTTCCGGCGCGTAGGCGGCGAGGTCGTCGGGCTCCATGCCCCAGCGGCTCAGCGACGTGGGATGAGCCATGTGCCCGATGAGCCCGGCCTGCTCGGCGTCGATGAAGCGCAGCGGCTCGGCGCTCCACAGCTCGTCGACCTGCTCGGCGCGCGCGTCGAGCGCCGTTGCGATCGCGGTGACGCTCTGGCGGATGCGCGACAGCAGCAGCGTCGGGTCGGGCCCGCGCTTGTCACGGGAGGTCATCTCCGGACCGGCGTGCGTCTCGCCCATCTCGTCGGCGAACATCGACATGAGCGTCTCCAGCGAGATCGGCCACGGCTCGCCGCCGGCCATGGCGATCTGGGCGGGCGTGCGGAAGCGGTGGCGGTGCGTCGGCGAGAGGTGGCGGATCCCGGCGAGGACCGCGGTGCGGTCCTCCGGGAAGGGGAAGACCGCGACGTACTCGTCGCCCTCGGCGGCGAGTTCGGACAGCGTGCTGGCGGGCAGCGGGCGCCACTCGCCGCCTTCGCGGGTGTAGCAGTTCAGGACGGCCTCGGTGACCGCGCGCACCGCCGCGTCGAAGCCGGGCGTCTGCGGCCACTCGCGGACCTTCATCCAGGCCCGGTCCTTCAGATCGTCTGGGCTGTTCATGGTCTCTTCATACCTGTCTTCGGGTGCGCCAACGCGCCGGGCTTACCGCGTTCGATGCTACGCAACTGCAAACATGCCTCCCGTGATCGGACCAGGCGCCCCCGCACCCGACTTCGAGCTGCCCGATCAGGAGGGCGAGCCGGTCCGCCTGTCGGCGCTGCGCGGCCGCACGATCGTCCTGTACTTCTATCCCCGCGCCGACACGCCGGGCTGCACGACGCAGGCCTGCTCGATCCGCGATCGCGAGGCCGACTACTCGGCGGCGGGCGTCAAGGTCATCGGCGTCTCGCCCGACCCGGTCAAGAAGGTCAAGCGGTTCCACGACAAGAAGGACCTGAACTTCACGTTGCTGGCCGACGCCGACCACGCGGTATGCGACCTCTACGGCGTCTGGGTCCAGAAGTCGATGTACGGCAAGACCTACATGGGCGCCCAGCGGGCGACGTTCATCATCGACGGCGGCGGCTGCATCCGCCACGTCATCCCGAAGGCCTCGCCCAAGACGCACGACGACGAGGTCCTCACCGCCCTCGCCGGCCTGCAGCCCGCGTAGCGCCGCCACCCGCGCAACCTTCTGCACAGGGCGGCGTTTGAGGGATGTGCGCACGCTCGCCATCTCGCTCCTCGGCCTCCTGGCGCTCGCCGCGCCCGCCGCCGCGCAGGACGTCGCCCGCGTCGACCGCCCCACGCCGATCGCCGCGCACGGCGGCTGGTTGGCCTGGAGCGCGCGCGGCGCCGACGGCCTGTTTGCACTCACGCTGCGCGACCCGAACGGCGCCGTCAGCACGCCGCCGGTCGCGCCGCGTGCGACCTCCTTCGACGTCGATCTCGGCCCGGGCCCCGGCGGCGGGCTCGTGGCGACGTACTCGCGCTGCCGTGTCGAGGTCGGCAGCGCCGGCTCCTACCTCCCGGCGGACCCCGACGAGGGGCGCGGCTGCGACGCCTACCTGCTCGAGGTCGCGACCGGCGCCGAGCGCCGGCTGAGCGGCGTGAGCACCGGCAACGCGGACGAGACGTGGCCGACGGTGTGGCGCGACAAGGTGGGCTTCGTGCGCTCCTACGACACCAAGCCGACGCTGCCCTACATCTACGCGCGCCCGCTGGCCGGCGGGCGCAGCGAGCGCCTGCCCGGCGGCACGCGGCAGGTCTGCACGCGCACGGCCCGCCGACTGAGCTGCACCGACGAGCGCGTCAGCCGCCCCTACGCGCTGGATCTCTACGGCCGGCGGCTGGCGTTCGGCTGGACCTACGCGGGGCGCTCGGAGGGGCTCGACAGCGAGATCCGGCTCGACACGCTCGGCGGCGGCCACGCCCGCATCGCCTACCAGCGCGGTGGCGGGCTGACCGGCCGCGCGCTCGGGTGGCCGGCCTTCGAGAGCGGGCGCGTGTACTTCAGCACGGCCTGCTACGCGGACACGAGCGGCTGCGTACGCCAGCCCGAGCTGGAGCGCTACCGCATCAGCCGGCGCGCGACCGAGGGCGCCGACGCCGAGAAGGCGATCCTCGGCCACGAGCGCGACCACGGCGTGAACTGGCTGCTGATCGACGAGGCCTCCGGCACCGACTGTCAGGGCGACCCCGCCGTGCCGGGCGGCACGTGCGTCCTGCGCGGCGTGCGGCCCGCGTTCGGCTGAGCCGGGCAACCCACCGGCAGCCGTCGCGGGCGTCGTATTGTGCGGGGCGTGCGTGACGACGGCATCTCGGCCTTCGGGCCGCCGCCCAGCTTCGAGATCGTGGTGAGCCCGACGCCCACCGAGGGGGTCGTCGTCGCCGTCGCCGGGGAGCTCGACATCGCCACGGCGTCGGAGTTCGAGGCCACGTTGCTCGAGCAGCTGGCCGAGGGGCCCGTTCGCCTCGACATGCGCGGGCTGTCGTTCATGGATTCATCGGGTATCCGGGTCCTCGATGCGATCCTGCGCGACCTTCCGGTGATCGGCTCGCCGCTCGTGATCGAGCCGACCCTGCAGCCGGCCGTGCGCCAGGTCATCGAGCTCACCGGCCTGACCGACGCCCTGCCCTTCGACACGCCGCCTGCGCCGTGAGCGTGCTCGCGCGCAACAACGTCAACGTCCACGGCAATCCGGACGGGCGCCCCATGCTGTTCGCCCACGGCTTCGGCTGCGACCAGAACATGTGGCGTTACGTCTGGCCGGCGTTCGAGGACGACTTCCGGATCGTGCTCTTCGACCACGTCGGCGCCGGCGGGTCGGACACCCGCGCGTTCGACCCCCGGCGCTACGCGTCGCTGCACGGCTACGCCGAGGACGTCCTGGAGATCTGCCGCGAGCTGGACCTGACCGACACGGTGTTCGTCGGGCACTCGGTCAGCGCGATGATCGGCGTGCTCGCGGCCGGCGAGGCGCCCGACCGGTTCGGGTCGCTGGTGCTGATCGGGCCGTCGCCGCGCTACATCGACGACGGCGAGTACGTCGGCGGCTTCGCCGAGGAGGACATCACGGGTCTGCTGGACTCGATGGACGCCAACTTCCTCGGCTGGTCGAGCACGATGGCCCCCGTGATCATGGGCAACGAGGACCGCCCCGAGCTCGGCGAGGAGCTGACGAACAGCTTCTGCCGCAGCGATCCCGAGATCGCCAGGCAGTTCGCCCGCGTGACGTTCATGTCCGACAACCGCGACGACCTCGCCGCGGTGCGCACGCCGGCGCTCGTCCTGCAGTGCTCCGACGACCCGATCGCCCCGGCGACCGTCGGCCGGTACGTGGCCGGCGCCCTGCCCGCCAGCCGCTACGTCGAGCTGGAGGCGACCGGCCACTGCCCGAACCTCAGCGCGCCCGAGGAGACGATCGCCGCCATCCAGGCGTTCGTCGCCGGGTGACCGGCGTGCCGTGTCCGGCCGCCGCGTGACGCGGGACGCGGACCTGCTCGAGGAGACCGCCGAGGACCTCTTCGAGAACGCGCCGTGCGGCTATCTGACGTGCGGCGTCGACGGCACGATCCTGCGCGTCAACCGCACCTTCGAGCGGTGGACCGGACACGAGCGCGCGGCGCTGCTGGGCCGGCGCTTCCGCGACCTGCTCACGGTGCCTGGACGGATCTACCACGAGACCCACTACATCCCGCTGCTGCAGATGCAGGGCGCCGTCCGGGAGATCGCGCTGGATATCGTCCGCGCCGACGGCACGCGGCTGCCGGCGCTGATCAACTCCGTCCAGCAGCCCGACGAGGCCGGTCGCCCGCGGCTCATCCGCACCACGATCTTCGACGCCAGCGACCGGCGTGCCTACGAGCAGGAGCTGCTGCGCGCGCGCCGCCGCGAGCAGGAGATCGCCCAGGCGCTGCAGCGCAGCCTGCTGTCGGGCGACCCGCCGCAGTCCGCCGACGTGTGCGTCGAGGTCTTCTACCGACCGGCGCAGGCCCGCCACGAGGTCGGCGGTGACTGGCACGACGCGTTCTGGCTCGACGACGAACGGACGGCGGGCGTCGTCGTCGGCGACGTGGTGGGCCGCGGTCTCGAGGCGGCGGCGGTGATGGGCCAGCTGCGCAGCGCGGTCCGCGCGCTCGCGTCGACGGGCCTCGCGCCCGGCCCGTTGCTCGACGCGCTCGACGGGTTCGTCGCGCGTCATCGCGTCGGGCGGATGACGACCGTGGCCTACGCGCAGGTCGACGTCACGACCGGTGAGCTGCACTACGCCTGCGCCGGCCATCCGCCGCCGATCCTGCTGGCGCCCGGTGCGAAACCGCGCTACCTGTGGGACGGCCGCTCGGTCCCGCTGGACTCGGTCGCCCTCCGCGGCCCGCGGCCACAGGCCGCCGCGCAGCTCGCGCGCGGGGGGACGCTGCTGCTCTACACCGACGGCCTCGTCGAGCGCCGCGAGCAGTCGCTCGACGTGGGCCTCGAGCATCTGCTCGCCGAGGCCGCGCGCCACGCGGGCGACGACATCGCCGGTCTGCTCACGAGCGTCGTGCGCGCGATGAACGACGACCGCAGCGACGACCTGTGCCTGCTCGCGGCCCACCGTCGCGACGCAGCGGGTATCCGCAGCTGAGCGCGCCGGCCACGGCGCCCCGTCCACCGAGAGGAGAGCACGCATGACCGCAAAGGCCGAGTTCAACGCCGAGGAGTGGTCGGTCGTCGCCGGCGCCCCGCTGCTGAGCGCGATGATGGTCATCGCCGCCGACCGCGGCGGCAGCGTGCGCGAGTCCGTGGCGGTCGGCAAGGCCTACGGCGAGGCGCGCGAGCAGTACGACGGCGAGCTCATGAGCGCGCTGCTGGCGACGCCGCCGGCGACCGCGGTCCAGCGGCCCGACAGCCCCGCCGATCTGCCCGACCAGGCGAAGGCGACCCTGCGCGAGGCCGTCGCGATCCTCGAGCGCGTCGCCACCGCGGACGAGGTCGTCGAGTACAAGCGCTTCGTGTACGCGCTCGCCGAGAGCGTCGCGAGCGCCCGCAAGGAGGGCGGTTTCCTCGGGATCGGCGCCAACAAGTCGCCGATCAGCGAGGCCGAGCAGGCCGCGCTGGACGAGATCGCCGCGATCTTCGACGAGGACCCGCCCGCGGCGGTGTAGCGGCGCGGCCTCAGGCGCGCCGGCTCGGGCACATCCGCCGCAGTGCGCAGGCCCCGCAGGCCGGCCGCTGCGAGTGGCACGTGCGGCGGCCGTGGCGCAGCAGGTTGACGTGCAACTCGAGCTCCGCGCCGGGTGGGGTCAGCGCGAGCATGCCGTCGTGCAACTCCTCAAACGGTGCGCCGGGGCGCAGCAGGTGCAGCCGCATGCCGACCCGCGAGACGTGGGTGTCGACCGGCACGTCGCGCAGGCCGAAGGCGAACAGCAGCACGCAGGCGGCGGTCTTGCGCCCGACGCCCGGCAGCGCGCAGAGGTAGGCCTGCGACTCGGCCACCGGCGCGTGCTCCATCCAGTCGAGGTCCAGCGGCTCGCCGATCGCGCGCAGGATCGCCTGGATGCGCGCGGACTTCACCTTCGAGATGCCGCCCGGCCGGATCGCCTCCTCGACCTCCTCCGTCGGCGCGTCGCGCACGGCCTCCCAGACCGGGAAGCGCTCGCGCAGGCGCAGGTAGGCGACGTCGCGGTTGCGGTCGTTCGTCGACTGCGAGAGGACCGTCAGGACGAGCTCGGCGATCGGGTGCCCGTGGGGGCCGGCGACGGGGACGCCGTAGACGCCGGCCAGCCGCGCGCGGATCCGCGCGACGCGCGCCCGGCTCGGCGTCCTCCAGCCGGTTCGCGTCAGGTCGCTACCGGATGCCCCGGCCCCAGCCGTCATCCAGCGCGCCCCAGCGCTCGCAGGCGCGCGCGGCCTGCTCGGCGGCGGCCGGCAGCGCCGCGGCCAGCGCCGACGGGTAGTAGTCCGTCAGCCCGAGCTGGGCCACGATGACGCCGAGAAAGACGTCGCCCGCGCCGATCGTGCTGACCACACGCGCGGCCGGGGCGGGGCGCACGTCGATGCGCATCCCCCGCGCCCGCAGGATCGCGCCGCCGCTGCCGAGCGTGATGATCGCGTGCTTGGCGCCGCCGGCGAGCATCGACGCCGCCGCGGCCTCGGGGTTGCTCTCGCCGGTCATGAGGCGCGCCTCGGCGGCGTTGCACTTGACGAGAAACGCGTCGGCCACGCAGGCGTTGCAGGCGGCGGCCGCCGCGCCGGGGCTGTTGCGCCAGCGGTGCAGGCGCACGCTGGGATCGAACACGACGGGGCGGCCGAGCTGCAGCGCATGGCCGCGCGCCTCCATGGTCAGCTCGCCGGCGAGCTGGTCAGACAGCGTGTTGGAGGTGAACAGCAGCGCGTCGGTCGCCTCGACGGCGCCGAGCAGCAGCCCGTCGACGGCGGCGACGCTCGCTGCCACGCCGTCGCCGTAGAGGTCCCAGGTCGGCTCGCCCTGCTCGTCGACGGTCGTGAAGGCAACGGCCGTGGAGTGCTCCTCGGCGAGGTCGAACCAGCGCAGGTCGACGCCGCTCGCGTCGAGGCGCTCATGCAGCCAGCGGCCCCAGCGGTCGTCGCCGGCGCCGCCCGCGAACGACACCGCGGCGCCCTGGCGCGCCGCCGTCGCGGCGACGTTCGCGATGACGCCGCCCGGGGCCGGGACGAAGGCGTCGGCCTCGTCGAGCGAGGCGACGGGACGCCGGCAGATGAGGTCGACGATCGCATCGCCGAAGCAGAGGGTTCGCACGGGCCGGAGGCTATCGTCCGCCGCCGTGCTGACGGTGACCGAAACGCTCCTGGAGCTCGACGACCAGCCGGTCTTCATGCGGCGCGCCGGCGACGATCCCGTTCCGACGATCTTCCTGCACGCCGTCGGGACGAGCTCGTTCGACTGGCTCGCGCCGCTCGCGCAGGGCGGCGGGATCGCCGTCGATCTGCCGGGCTTCGGCCGCAGCGGCAAGCGCGGCGACCTCGACTACTCGCTGGCGGGGCACGTGCGCTTCCTCGGCCGGCTGCTGGACCTGCTCGAGCTCGACCGCGTGCGGCTGTGCGGCCACGACTGGGGTGCGGCGGTCGCGCTGGCCTGGGCCGCCGAGCAGCCGGCGCGCGTCGAGCGGCTCGTCATCGCCGACGCGGTCCCGCTGCTCGGCGGGTTTCGCTGGCGCGGGCCGTGTGCGCTCGTGCGGATGCCGGTCGTCGGCGCGATCGCCGTCGGGTCGGCCTGGAAGCCGATCGTGCGGCTCGTCTCGCGGCGCGCATCCGCGACGGCCGGTCCGATGCCCGAGCCGTTCGTCGCGAGCGTCGCCGAGGGCTTCGATCTCGGCACGGAGCGCGCGACGCGGCTGCTGCTGCGCAACGCCGATCCCGAGCTACTCGCCCGCGCCGGTGCGGACCTCGGCGCGATCACCGCGCCCGCGCTCGTCGTATGGGGCGAACAGGATCCGTGGATCCCCGCGCGCTTCGGCTCGGGCTACGCCGCCGCGCTCGGCGACGCGACGCTCGAGCTCGTCCCCGGCGCAGGGCACTGGCCGTGGATCGACCGCCCCGAGGTCGGCGCGCGGATCGTCGAGTTCCTGGCGTCATGATGTGACGACGGGGCCTGATCGCCGGCGTGGAGGCTGAGCGGCGGCGAACTGCAGCTTTGAGGGACGGGCCGTCGTTCGCGCGACCATCGGCCAGGCTCGGCAGCGGCGGTCGTGGCGAGTTTGGGGTGTCTGGCGCCCCATAGGCACCAACGTCGCGGCGTCGGCGCCGGACCATGCCCAGCGTGGCGACTTTCTGTTCGCTACGAACATCTACGCGCCACGCTACGTCGCTGACGACGCTGGCCCCCGCGCAACCGCCGACGCGCACACAGACTCACCCTCAGAGCTGCTGTTCGCCAACGCCCGAGCCCGGCGGGCCCGCGGGCCGCGGACAAGGCCACATCAACCCACCACTGCCGTTGCTCGGCGGGAGATCGGCCCGGCCACCGGTCGGTGTGTCGGATGCGTGTCGCTCCGCGTGGGCGGTCTCAACGATTCGACACACCGTGCCGCGGCCGCCGACCCCGGCGGCTCGCCGCGCTGACTCCTGCGAGGGTTGGGGCGTGCCGCGCCGCCTCCTGAGCCCCTGGGTCGTCGCGGCCCTCGGTGCGGCGGTCTACCTGCTCGTCGCGCCGCCGAGCGCCGACCTCGCCGCCCAGGAGTACCGCGCCGAGCTCGGCCTGACGCTGTGGAACAACGGCTGGTTCGCCGGCCACCACACGCCGGGCTACAGCATCCTGTTCCCGCCGCTCGGCCACGCGCTCGGCGCGCGCCTCACGGGCGCGCTCGCCGCGATCGCGGCGGCGGCGCTGTTCGCACCGCTCGCCCGGTGCCACTGGGGCGAGCGGGCAGGCGGCGCGGCCGCGCTGTGGTTCGCCGCCGGCACCACCGCCGTGCTGCTGACCGGGCGGCTGACGTTCCTGCTCGGGGTCGCGATCGGCGTGGGCGCGCTGCTGACGCTGGCCTGCGACCGGCGCCTGCTCGCGGCCGTCCTCGCCGCCGCCACGACGCTGGCCAGCCCGGTCGCCGGGCTGTTCGTCGCGCTCGCCGTCACCGCCTGGGCGCTGGCCGCGCCCGCGCCGCAGCGCGTCCGCGCCTGGACCTGGGGCGCCGCGATCGCCGCCGCCGCCCTCGCGCCGGTGGCGATCACGCTCGTGCTCTTCCCCCAGGGCGGCACCCACACCATCGTCGGGTCGTCGTTCTGGCCGGCGCTCGTAGCCAGCCTGGCCGTGGCCGCGCTGCTGCCGGCCCGGGAGCGCGCTCTGCGCATCGGCGCGCTGCTCTACGCGCTGCTGCTCGTCGCCGCGTTCGTCATCGACTCGCCGGTCGGCGGCAACGCGACGCGGCTCGGCTCGCTCGCCGCCGGTCCGATCGTGCTCGGCGCGCTCATCGGGCGCAGCCGCCCGCTGCTCATCGCGGCGCTGGCGATCGCCGCCGCCTACTGGCCGCTGTATCCGGCGGTGCGCGACGTCGTCCGCGCCGGCGGCGACCCGTCGGTGAGCGCGGGCTACTACGGGCCGCTGCTGGACTTCCTGGGCGACCGGCCCGGCAGCTTCCGGGTCGAGATCCCGTACACCGAGAACCACTGGGAGGCCCGCCGGGTGCCCGGCGGGCCGGACGGGATCGCGCTCGCGCGGGGCTGGGAGCGCCAGCTCGACCGCCGCTTCGGCGCGCTGTTCTACGACGGCAGTCTCGACGCCGCCACGTACCGCGCCTGGCTCGACGAGCACGCGGTGGCCTACGTCGCCGTACCCGACGTCCCGCTCGACGCCGCCGGCCGCGACGAGGCGAAGCTCGTCGCGGGCGGCCTGCCGTACCTGCGCGAGGTCTGGCGCGACGCGCACTGGCGCGTGTACGCGGTCGCCCGCCCGGCCCCGCTCGCGCAGGCTGCGAGGGGGACCCGTGCGACGGCGACGCTGAGCGACACCGGCGTCGCCGTCCGCGCCACCCGGCCGGGTGCGGTGCTCGTCCGCGTGCGCTTCACGCGCTGGTGGCGGGTCACCGCGGGGAGCGGCTGCGTGAGCGAGGCGCCGGGCGCGATGACGCGCGTGGTGTTCGGCGTCGCGGGCACGATCCGCCTGCAAGCGCGGCTGTCGGGCGAGACCTGCCGGCGCTGAGCGGCGTGGCACGGCGCCGCTCACGCCCGCCGGCGCAAATCAGCCGTCGGAGCGCGCCGTGATCTTCCGTAACATGAGCTAGTCCTCATGCCCTCCCGCCTCAGTACAGCCCTGGGGCGCCTGTTGCCGAACGGGCCGCTCGACGTCCTGCGTCAGGTGGTCCTCTTCGTGGGCGCCTTCCAGCTCTACCGCCTCACCCGCGGCGTCGTCGACAACCCCGAGGCGGCGACGACGGCGTTCTCGAACGCGCGCGACCTCATCCACGTCGAGCAGGCGCTGAACATCTTCATCGAGCCGTCCCTGCAGACGTTCGCGGCAGGCCAGCAGTGGCTGCTCGACGGCGCCTCGTGGATGTACGTCAACTCGCAGACGTCGATCACGCTCGGCGCCCTGACGTGGCTGTACATCTTCCGCAACGAGAGCTTCTACTTCGTGCGCAACATGTTCCTCGTCGCCTTCGGCGTCGCGCTGATCGGCTACGCCGTGTTCCCGACCGCGCCGCCGCGCTTCTTCCCGGAATGGGGCTTCTTCGACGCGGTGTCGGACTTCACGGGCGTCCCGCAGGACAGCGTCACGATCAACGAGCTGTTCAACCCGTATGCGGCCGTGCCCTCGATGCACGTCGCCTTCGCGCTCATGATCAGCGTGCCCCTCGCGCGCCTCGTCAAGTGGCGCGCGCTGAAGGTCTTCTGGTGCCTGTACCCGCTGCTCGTCGTCTTCGTGATCGTCGTCACCGCCAACCACTTCATCGCCGACGCCGTGCTCGGCGCGGCGGCGGCCGGCATCGGCGCGCTGGTCGCCCGGGCGATGGCCCGGGCGCGACCGCACGTCTGGTGCTTCGAGCCGGCACGGGCGCAGCCGGCGCAGGCGACGGCGGCGGCATCCTGATGGCATCCGACCTGCGAGCGCCGTCCCCGCCGACCGAGCCTCCGCCCAGCGAGCGCCCGCGCCGGTCGCGGCCGCGCCCCGGCGCCGAGCGCCTGGAGGCGCTGCGCGACCGGCTCATCGCCTCGCGCCTGACGCCCAACCAGATCTCGATGGCCGGCTTCACGCTGAACGTCGTCGCGGCCGTGCTCGTCTGGCAGCACGAGTTCTTCATCGGCGGCGTCGTGTTCATCATCGGCTCGATCTGCGACACGCTCGACGGCGGCTACTCGCGGATGTCGGGCAAGGGAACGCCGTTCGGCGCCTTCCTGGACTCCACGCTGGACCGGATCGTCGAGGGGATCGTGCTTACCGCGGTCGCCGCGACGTTCGCCGAGCGCAACGACGAGCTGGCGGTGGCGGCGGTCGTCGTCGCGGTGATGGCGTCGCTCGTGGTCTCCTACACCCGCGCGCGCGCCGAGGCGCTGGGCGTCGAGTGCAAGGTCGGGATCGCCGACCGCCTCGTGCGCGTCGTGATCATCTCGGCGGGTCTCGTCTTCGCCGATCTCGGCGCGCTCGAGCCCGCCGTGTACGTGCTCGCCGCGCTGACGTCGATCACCGTCCTGCAGCGCATCCTGCACGTGAAGCGCCAGTTGACGCCGGCGCCGACTTTGTAACGAGCGATCCCTCGCGGGGTTCTAGACCCCGGCGAAACGCTTTGACGAAAAGGAAACGAGCCTGACATGACCCCAAGCAACGGCAACGGCGCCGCCCACACCAACGGCTCCGCGCGCTACCAGCAGGAGAAGGTGCGCGTCGCGATCGTCGGCGTCGGCAACTGCGCGAGTGCCTTCGTCCAGGGTGTCGAGTACTACAAGAACGCCGACGCCTCACTCGACGTGCCCGGCCTCATGCACGTCGACCTCGGCGGCTACCACATCTCCGACGTCGAGTTCACGGCCGCCTTCGACATCGACGCCGAAAAGGTCGGCAAGGACCTCGGCGAGGCGATCTGGGCCGGCCAGAACAACACGATCAAGTTCGCCGAGGTGCCCGCCAAGCTCGGCGTGAAGGTCCACCGCGGCATGACGCACGACGGCCTGGGCAAGTACCTCAAGGAGAAGATCACCAAGGCCGAGGGCCAGACCGCCGACATCGTGCAGATCCTCAAGGACACGCGCACCGACGTCGTCGTCTCCTATCTGCCGGTCGGCTCCGAGCAGGCCACGAAGTGGTACGTCGAGCAGGTCCTCGAGGCCGGCTGCGGCTTCGTGAACTGCATCCCCGTCTTCATCGCCCGCGAGGACTACTGGGACAAGCGCTTCAAGAAGGCCGGCCTGCCGATCGTCGGCGACGACATCAAGTCCCAGGTCGGCGCGACGATCGTGCACCGCAACCTCGCCCGCCTGTTCCACGACCGCGGCGTCAAGCTCATGCGCACCTCGCAGCTCAACGTCGGCGGCAACATGGACTTCTACAACATGCTCGAGCGCGAGCGCCTGGAGTCCAAGAAGATCTCCAAGACGAACGCCGTCACGTCGATCATGGGCCACGAGCTCCCGCCGGGCGACGTCCACGTCGGCCCCTCGGACTACGTGCCGTGGCTCACCGACCGCAAGTGGGCGCACATCCGCCTCGAGGGCCAGGCCTTCGGCGACGTCCCGCTGACGGCCGAGCTCAAGCTCGAGGTCTGGGACTCGCCCAACAGCGCCGGCATCGTCATCGACGCCGTCCGCTGCTGCAAGCTCGCCATGAACCATGGCGTCGGCGGCCAGGTCGACGGTCCGTCGTCCTACCTCATGAAGTCGCCGCACACCCAGCGCCCGGACGAGATCGCGCGCCTGGACACGGAGAAGTTCATCCAGAAGTACAAGGGCAAGAAGCT